>CAYNUW010000001.1:0-46887 GCA_964400455.1 uncultured Akkermansia sp.
ACCGCCAACGCACCGGCCGCAGACGCGACTCTGAACCAGTTCCTCTTCCACCTCTCACCGACTGGGGCACCGAGCTGCTTAGCTTGCGCGGATTACGAGAAAAAAGCACCGATTAACCAGATCAGAAGTTAGAACAGAGTGAACTGTCGACAACTATCCGGGCTGGATTCTCGCGCTACGGCTTTAGATTCGTTGGTAGGGCACCAACCACGTAAGATTAGCTTCCCCTCAAGAAGCTGCAACCGATAACAATTCGCCAAAGCTCACGCGCGATTCAGCGCCAAACACCAGCGACGTTTGCCTCACCCAAAAACAAACGGTCTGAGGGGAGATTACAGTCTCCGCCTGCGGATTCACAAATTTTGGGTGGCCTCTAACGCCCCACTTCAGTGGAGTGCGATCTCCCATGAACCCTGTTCTTAAGTTGTTGTTGGATGGCGGACGCCTCGACACCGCGCAGATGGCGCAGGTAGCCGGCTTGTCCGTGAGCGAAGTCGAGCAGCACCTGGAGCAGCTGAAAAAAGATAAAATCTTCCTCGGCTGGCGCCCGGTGCTCGATCTCTCCCGCGAGGCCGCCGCCGGCGCCGCCGTGCGCGCCGTGATCGAGGTCAAACTCACCCCCGAACGCGGCGGCGGCTTCAACCGCATGGCCGAGCGCCTCTGCCAATTCGAAGAGGTCGAATCCTGCTACTTGATGTCCGGCGCCTACGATCTCCTGGTCTTCGTCAACGCACCCACCCTCCAAAAGGCCGCCGCCTTCGTCTCTGAAAAACTCTCCACCTTCGGCGGCGTGCTCTCCACCAGCACCCACTTTCTGTTGCGCTCCTACAAAGAGGGCGGCTTCCGTCTCGACGACGGCGAGGGCTCCGGCAACCGCCTCAACGTCAGTCCCTGAGCACCTCCCCATGACCACCTCCGTTAATCGGTGGGTGGCCGGCCATGTCGCCGGTCTCCCACGCAGCGGCATCCGCGACTTCTTCGAACTGGTCGCCAAAATGAAAGGCCAGGACGTCATCTCCCTCGGCGTCGGCGAACCCGACTTCGTCACACCCTGGCACGTGCGCAAGGCCGCCATCACCGCACTCGAACAGGGCAAAACCTACTACACGTCCAACCTCGGCATGCCCGAGCTGCGCAAGGCAGTCTCGACCTACGTGACGGAACACTTTGGCGTCAATTACCGCCCCGAGGATCAAATCATCATCACGGTAGGCGTCTCCGAGGCGCTCGATCTCGCCTTCCGCGCCTTCTGCAATCCCGGCGACAAGGTGATGTATCACCAGCCCTGCTACGTCTCCTACCACCCCAGCATCTCTCTGGTCCACGCCGAGGGCATCGCCGTGCCCACCTACGTAAAGGACAACTTCGCCCTCACCGCCGAGGCCCTGCGCGCCGCCTGGGTCCCCGGGTGCAAGATCCTCATGCTGAACCTGCCGTGCAACCCCACCGGCGGGACCTGCGATCGCGCCCAACTGGAGGCCATCGCCGCCTTCTGCCGCGAAAAGGACCTGCTCGTGCTCAGCGACGAGATCTACTCCGAACTCACCTTCGAGGGCACCCACACCAGCATCGCCAGCCTCCCCGGCATGGCCGAACGCACCATCTTCCTCCACGGCTTCTCCAAGGCCTTCGCCATGACCGGCTGGCGCATCGGCTACGCCTGCGGGCCGGCCGAGCTCATCGACGCCATGATGAAGGTCCACCAATACGCCATGATGTGCGCCTCCATCATCGCTCAGGAAGGCGCACTCGAGGCCCTCAACCGCGGCTGGGAAAACGTCTGCGAAATGCGCGACCAGTATCACCAGCGCCGCGACCTCGTCGTGCGCCGCTTTAACGAGATCGGTCTCACCTGCCACTCTCCGCGCGGCAGCTTCTACGCCTTCCCCACCACCACCGGCATCGGCATGAGCGAAAAAGACTTCGCCGTCGGCCTGCTCAAAGAGGAGCGCGTCGCCGTCGTCCCCGGCACCGCCTTCGGCCCCAACGGCACCGGCCACGTCCGCGCCTGCTTCGCCACCGGCTACGAACAACTCATCGTCGCATGCGACCGCATCGAGCGTTTCGTCAACCGCTCACGCCCGACCTCCTGAACCGCCCGCCGCACGCTTGTTATTTCTGAGTTTGCCCAGCAGCCCCCTACCGTCCAACTCTGGCTCCCAACATGATCTCGCATCTCACCTCGGCTCCTGCGCTCGCGTTTCTCGGCATCGGTCCCACCGAGTTGATCGTCATTTTCGTCATCCTCCTCTTCCTCTTCGGCGGCTCCAAGCTCCCCGGCCTCGCCAAGGGCCTAGGCCAGTCGATCAAAGAATTCAAGAAAGCCTCGACCGAGGAGGACAAATCGAGCGACACCAAGGCCACCGCCAAGACTGATGCCGCCAAGCCGGCCGAAAAACCCGCCGACCGCGCCTGATTTCCAGACCAGATCCACTCGCGACGGCTCCTGTCAGCGCCGCCGTTTGACCGCCGGACCCGCGTCCGGCGGTTTTTTATGGTCCCGGACCCTGCATCTACTTGCCCCCCTCATCCTTGCTCCGCAGCGCCCGCAGCCGCTCCGCATTCAACAACTGAAACGTGCCGCCATGCCGCTTGGCCAGATCCGACAGGGTCTGCGAGGCCGCCGCCGCCCGGTCCTCCGGCCCGGTAAACAGAAAGATGTTCAACCTCGCCCGCTCCGGGCACAGCGCCCGCTGCAACCTCGCGAGATGCGTCGCGAAATCCTCCCACGACGCATTCGTGACCGTGGACAGGTTGCCGCCCGGCGGCGTGATCAGGCTGCCATCCTTCCGCGTCCATCCCGTCGTCTCCCGCTCGATCCGCACTCCTCGTTTTCTCAGCTCCGCCTGCACCTCGGACGTAAAAATCCGCTGCGTGTCGGTCACCACCACCGGCGTCTTTCCCTCCGCCACCAGCCGACGGTTCGCCTCCGCCAGTTCGCGCCGGGCCTTGGCCAACGAAGCCTCCCGCGCCCGGATCACCGCCTCAGGATCCAGCCCCTCCCTCGCCATCTCGGCCTCGAACTTCGCCCGCTCACGCTCGTTGGCCGTACGGCGCCCCTCCAACGCCCCTTCATCCACCCGGCGCCGGACCGCACCCGCGCTCGCCGTGATGAGATAAACCACGTCCGGCTGCTGCTCCAGCGCCGCGTGCACCGCCCGCCCCCACACCGGCGGCAACAAAAGCGCATCCACCTCCGTGCCGGCCGGCAGCGGCTTTCTTTCCCACGGTAACCGTCGCGCCGCCGATCCCGGACCATATCGGTCCAGCTGCGCGTTCACCGGCGACATCCACGCAAAAAAGTCCTTCTTGTTCTCGCTCGTCGCCGGCACCAACCCGGCGCGAAACAAATTCGTCTCCAGACCAGCCTCGTCGTCCTCCGAACCACGCCCGCCCGCCCGGTAGAGGATCACGTTGAATCGCGCCGCCGGCGGCAATCTGCCCACCAGCCGCAGGATCTCCTCGCGGATGATGCCGAAGGCCTCGAACCCGCCTTTGCGCGGGGCCATGATCTCGGTCGAGGTATCCACCACAAAGACCACGTTCGACACATTCGGCGCCGCCGCGCCCAAAAAACTCAGGGACATGAAGCCCCGGCCGCCCAGCCCCGCGCCGCCGCCGAGCGACGTGGATAAGCCGCTGCCCGCCCCCGCGCCCAATCCCGCGCCCATGCCGCCGAAACCGCCAAATCCACCCGCGCCCAGATCCGGCAAATCCGCCGGCTCGGGCAGCCGCACCGCGTCCGCCGCCGTGGAGAAGATCCGGCTCGCCGCCACCGGCGAAGCCGCCGCGCCCGAGGCCCCGCCGCGCCGCGCCACCTGCACCCGGTGCTCGACCTGACGCACCACCTCCGGCTCGCCCGCCGGCGCCGCCTCAAAGGTCTTTTTCGGAGCGATGATCTGCGTCTGCACCACCACCGCCGCCGCCACCACCAGAAGGACCGCGTGCAGCCCGAGCGTGACCAGCGCCGGCAATCCGCCCGCCAACCCGCGCAGCCGTGACAACACCGAGGGCACGGCCGCCGCCGATGTATCCGATTTTGACGACACCGGGGACACGTTCACCAGGCATCCTCCTCATCGGCCGTGGTGAAGGTCACGTTCGTCACTCCCGCCGCCGCCAGTGCGTTCAGCACGTCCACCGTGCGCTGGTAGGGCGTCTCCGGATGCGCCAGCACCGTCACCATCAACTTCGCCTTCGCCGCCTCGCTCGACTGCTTCAGCTGCGCCAGCACCGAGGTCAGGCCCGGCAAGGGCCCCTCCACCGCGCCGCCGTCATGCGTCTCGTCGTTGAGCGCCACCTCCCCGCCCTCGCCGATGCGGATGATCTGCTCATCGACAAACTCCGTCGGCGTGCCCGAAACCGCCACGCCGGGCAGTCGCGACTGCAAGATCTGCTCCACCCGGATCTGGCCCGCCAAGGCCATGAAGAACACCAGGATTACGAAGACCACGTCGATCATCGGCGCGATCTGAAAGCCGAGATCGGCGTTGGCTTGGGCACGGGGAGGTTTCATCGTTTGATCTTGATTTCGGTTAACGCGCCACCGTCGCGAAAGTGATGTCCGAAACACCCGCCCGCGCCGCCGCCTCGACCACCGCGTTAACGTGTTTCACCGGCGTGCCCGCGTCCGCCCGGATCAAAAGCCGCGCCTGCGGCAACGCCTTTTTGCGCGCCACCAGCAGGGGCACCACCGCGTCCAGATCGGACACCGGCGTTTCCTCAAAAGTCACCCGCGCCTCGCGCGCCTCCGCCGCCCAGGCGATGTTGAATACCAACTCCCCCTCGGAGTCGTCCTTGCGCACCGCATCGGGCGCCACCGGCACCGTGATGGTCGGATCATACCGCGACACCGCCGTGCTCGCGATGCTCATGAAAAAAATCAGGAGCACCAGCAGCACGTCGATCAGCGGGGCGATTTGAAACTCGGGCTCGCCCTCTCCGCCGCCTCCGGAAGCCATGGCGTCAAACCCCCTCGGCCGCCACCGGCGTTTGCGCTGCCAACCAGTTCGGCAGCGCCGCCACCGGCTCCGCCCCCTCGAAACTCACCCCACGCAGATGCTCATAGGGAAACTGCCGGAACAGCTCCGAGGCGGCCACGTGCAAATCGTGAAACGCATGGGCCACCCGATTGCGCAGCAGATAATAAAAAACGAAAGCCGGTATGGCCACCAACAGACCGCCCGCCGTCGCATAAAGCACCGCGCCGATCGCGGCCGAGAGCTTCGACGGATCCGCCGCGCCCGCCTGCCCCATCGCAGCGAACGCCTCGATCATGCCGAACACCGTGCCGGTCAGCCCGATCATGGGCGCGATCACCCCGATCACCGACAGGTAGGCGATGCGGCTGTTGAACACCGATTGCGCGCCCAGCACCGCCACTGCCGCCGCATCCTCCACCGCCGCCTTGCCCTCCGGCGTCGCCGCCA
This sequence comes from uncultured Akkermansia sp., assembly GCA_964400455.1. Lineage (GTDB taxonomy): Bacteria > Verrucomicrobiota > Verrucomicrobiia > Opitutales > Opitutaceae > IMCC26134_A. The sequence goes on from CAYNUW010000001.1 coordinate 5,430, forward strand.
GCGCCTCCGCCACGATGCGATGAAACGGCCCCGCTCCACCCCGCGCCCGGGCATGGGCCGTCCGGTAATCGCCGGCGCGGAATAGCTGCTTCATCGCCTCAATGTCGGCGTCCGGCGCCAGCACCTTTCGACCCGTCTTCAGATAACCGTCCACCGTCAGCCACACGATCAGCATCGAGCACACCAGCAGGATGTAGATCGTGGGCATGTTGAGCTTTTGCAGCAGGGTCTTCTGCATCACGACAGGTTGGTCTTGGGCCAAAACGACCACCGGCAAAGCGGAGAACACCATCAGATAGGCGAGTATTCGGTTCATGGATTCGTGGATCAGTTGTTTTTGAAAAAAGATTCCCGGCAGTGTGTCTCAGAGGCCAAATTCGGTTCGTGCCACCGCCGCCTCGGGCGAATCGGGATATGCGTCGGCCAGCTCGATGGCGTAGGGCTTGGCCCGCGCCGCGTCGCCCCGCGCCCGATGCGCGCGCGCCGCGCCGAGCAGGGCCGCCGGCATCACCTCGTCCATCCCTCCAAAAAACGCCGGCACCCGCAGGTAAGATTCCAAAGCCTTGTCGTGCTCGCGCCGCCCCAGCGCCAGATGTCCGCGCATCACCCACGACCGCGCTTCCACCGCCGGCGGCGTATCAGAACCCAGCTCGGCCAGCATCAGCTCGGCCACCGCCGCCCGCCCGGCGCGCAGGTCCAGTTCAGCAAAGGCCAGCTTCGCCTCGCCCGTGGTCTCGGCATCCAGATCGGCCTGGATAAGCCCGCGCGCCGCCGCCGCGATCCCGGCCGCGTCGTTCCCGGCCAGCAGCGCGCGCAAGCGCAGCTTCGCCACCCTGGGCCACGGACTGCCCAAGGTCTTGGGAAAGGGAGAAAACTGCCGGTGCAACGGATCAAGCAGGGCCAGCGCCTCCTCGGCTCGCCCGTTCTCCAACAAGATTCTCGCTTCGCCAATTCCGGCCGGCTCGGGAAAATCCACCCGCACCACATCGGCGAAGGGATACCGCTTCACATAGGAACTTCCGTCGGGAAACACCACCTCGCGCGCCAGATGATCCGGCCCCACCGTCACCTCGTCCGCTTGCAACACCGCCCCGCCGCGCAGAAAGTAACGCTGCGCTTCCGCCCCCGATCCGGTCAACACGGCCAGCAGGATAAAGAGTATGCGCGGTCCCGTTTTCATGCGTCGCCCGGCGCCCCCGTCGCACTTGAGTTTGTATTCAATCTCGCGTGCAGAGCCTGTGCCCGCCGCCATTCCGCCTCGTAGACCCGCAGCCGCTCCTCGGTGAAGAACCGGTTCACCGTATCCAACGCCTCCGCTCGCTGCCCGAGCAATTCGAAGGTCTCCGCCGAGCGCAGATACGCACGCGCCACCCACGCGCCGTGTTTTTTGTAAGAGAGATACACCCGCTGGTAGTGAGCCTGCGCCTTGGCCAGCGCATCCGGCCCGCCGCTCTCGCGCTCGATCTCACCGAGGTGAAACAACGCCTCGGCGGTCGCCTCCCCGCGCCAGGCCCGGTTGGCGGCGATCTGCTCGTAGAGCTCACGCGCCCCGTGCAGACGCCCCAGCGCGAAGCGTGCCCGAGCCCGTCCGAGCATCGCCTCCTTCAGCTTGAACCGCGCCCCCGCCTGATCAATGGCCGCCTCGAAGCGACTCTCCGCCTCCGCCGCCTTGCCTTCGCGCAACGCGATCTCGCCCAGTCCCACGTGTCCGTAATCCGCAAAGTGCGTCCGCCCGTGAGCGGCCAGGATGCGCTCATAACAACTGCGCGCCAGCTCCGCGTGCCCGGCCGCGAGCAACACATCGCCCACCTGACCCAGTATTCCCGGCGGCAGCTGGTCCGGCGCAAACCGACGCGCGATACCCTCCAGCAACTCCACCCGTCGCGCCGCATCTCCCCGCCGCCCCGCCATCTCCGCCGCCACAAACATCGCCCGCGCCCCGGCGGTCGGCCGTTCGACCGCGTCACCCGGCTGCAACAACTCCTCCACCCGCGCCGCCAGCTCCGCCTCGCTGGCCGGCTCCGGCTTGGGCTCGCCCGGAGCCGCCCGTCGCGGCCTCGCCAGATTCGCCGCCAGCTCCACCAGCAGCCGCTCCACGTCCGCCCGCTCCGGGTCGTCGAGGTGCCGCCGCGCCACCCGAGCCATGAAGTCCAGCGCCTCCCCTCCCCGGCCTTCGCGCGCCCTCAACCGGCTGACCCAATAGGCCGCGTTGATCACAAAGGGATGGTCCGGCCGCGCCGACGCGAAGCCGTCCCACAGCGCCACCGCCGCCTCCGTGTCCCGCTGCGCCTGGTAATGTCGCGTCAGCTCGTCCATCACATAACCGAGCAGCTCATCCGGCAACGGCCGCTCCAACGCGGCGCGATAGGCCGCGATCGCCGCCGGCAGATCGCCCCCGGCGGCCAGCGCGTCGCCGTGCAACGAATACACCTCGCCGCGCTGCGGATGGTCGGTGTCGTGCTCCCTCAGCCATTTTTCGCAGAGACGCGCACTGCCGGCGTGGTCCTCCCGCGCATAGGCGATGGCCGCCAGCCGGTAGCGCGCGTCGGCCGCGAACTTGCCGTTCGGGTGCTCGCGCAGATGCGCCTTGATCAATTTCTCCGCCTCCGACGCCCTTCCCTCCGCCAGTTCGGCCATCGCCACCAGATAGCCGGCCTCCTCCCGGTATCTGCCATTCGGATACTTCTCCAAGGCCTCGGCCGCCGCCGCCCTCGCTTCGGCGAAACGCAGCAGGGTAAACAACGCGTTCGCCCGCAACAAAAGCATCGTCTCCACCAACGCCGGCTCCGGCGCATGCCTCTCCAGCGCCACCCCGAGAAAATCCAACTGCTCGCCAAACTCGCCCTTCTCCCCCGCCGCCACCGCCGCGAGGTAGAGCGCCTGGGGCGCATGCCCCGACCCGGGAAACTCCGCCGCGAACCGCCCCACCGCGTCGCGCACCTGCTCGAAACGCCCCGCCTCCGCGTAGGCCCGCACCAACCCAAACCAACACGCCTCGCGCTCCGTGTGCTCCGAATGCTCCGCCAGGATATGCTCAAACAACAACGCCGCCTCCCATGGCCGGTCCAACGACTGAAAAGCCAGCGCCAGGCGCTGCCGCAACGCCGCATCGTAGGCCGGCAACTTCTCCAACTCCGCCAGCGCCGTGCGCGCCTGCTCCAGCCGGTTCCCCAGCCGCCGGGCCGCATCCGCCTCGGTCGGCGTCGGCCTGGCCTGCGACCGATAATGCCCGACCGCCCGCTCCAACGCCGCCAGCCGCGCCCGCTGCCCCGCGATCAGGGCCGTCCGCGTCGTCGCCGCCCGATAAGCCGCCAACGCCCCCGCATGGTCACCCGCCCCCGCCAGCGCATCGCCCAGCCGCACCGACAACAGATTCAGGCCGGCCAGATTATCCACCATTTCCTGCCGCCCGCGCAACAACGCCAGCCCGCGCCGCGCATCGGCCAGCCGCCCCTCCTGCAAATACAGGTCGACCAACGCCAGCGCCGAATCCGCCCAATCCCGGTCCCGCGGCGATTCCGCCAACAACCGGGAATAAACCTCGATCGCCACCGCCTTCTCGCCCGCCTGCGCCGCGCTCATCGCACCATACAGCCGCGCCTTGTCCCGCTGCGCCGGGTCGCTCTCCGCCCGGGCGAACACCGGCACCGCCTCCCGATAGCTTTCCTGCAAAGCCAGCGCCAGCCCGAGAATCATCCGCGCCTCACCCAGCGCCGCCCCCGGCAATCCCTCCGTCGCCTCCAAGCGCCGCGCCAACTCGGCCGATCGGGCATACCCACCCGCTTGAAAATGCAGGCTCGCCGCCGCCAACACCAACCGGTTCAAGCCCAATCCCCCGGGCAAGACTTCTCCCGAATCCACCCGGCTGATCACTTCATCCAATAACCCCGCCGCCGCTCCGCCCTCCCCTGCCACCAAGATCTGCTCCGCCTCCTCCAATAAAGCCCCCAACGGCACCTGCGGCACCTGCCCCAAGACCGTCGCCGACGCCACGCCACTCACCCAGGCACAAAGCGCCAGGCACCGGCGGAAGCGGGTCTTTCCAAACCATTCAGCGGCCATATCAATGCAATAGGCAGCTTTCATGCCTATTTTACGTCAAGCATTTGCAGCGCATTAATGCGGGGGCCGAAAAAACCCATACCTCCACCTGCGCCCCAATCGGAACCCTCCGCAGGACTTGCACCACGGCGTATCTTGTTTTCAAGCTCCCACCTTTTCCCATGAGCCAAGCCGAATCCGCCCAACCGACCCCCGTGAACGCCGAGCCCGCCGCCGCCACCACGCCCGCCGAGCCCGCCGCCACCGGTGCCGCTACCGCACCGGCCACCGGCCCCACCCAGGAGGAGCTGCTCGCCACCGCCCGCAAGGAAGCTGCCGACAACTACGACCGTTACCTGCGCTCCGTCGCCGACCTCGAGAACTACCGCAAACGCGCCGTGCGCGACCGCGAAGACGCCGCCCATCGCGCCGCCACCCGCATCCTCGAGGACCTGCTCCCCGTTCTGGATAACTTTGGCCACGCCCTCGCCGCCGCCAAACTACCCACCGCCGACATCAAATCCCTCGCCGGCGGCGTCGAAATGGTCGCCCAACAACTCAAGTCCGCCCTCGCCGGCCACGGCCTCGCCGAGGTCTCCCCTCTCGGCAAACCTTTCGACCCCAACCTCCACGAGGCCATCGCTCAACAACCCAACCCCGACGTGCCCGCCGACCACGTCTCCGCCGTCACCCGCACCGGCTACACCCTGAACGGGCGGCTTGTCCGCGCCGCCAGCGTCGTGGTCTCCACCGGCGCCCCCGCCCAACCCGCCGATCCCGCCGACGGCGTCGTCGTCTAAACCACCACCGACCGACCCTACCACGTCATGGCTGCCAACGAAGACTACTACTCCCTGCTCGGCGTCGAAAAAAGCGCCACCGAAGAGGAGCTCAAAAAGGCCTATCGCAAAAAGGCCGTGCAATACCACCCGGATAAAAACCCGGGCGACAAGGCCGCCGAGGACATGTTCAAAAAGGTCTCCGAAGCCTACGAGGTCCTGAAGGATCCACAAAAACGCACGGCCTACGATCGTTACGGCCACCAAGCCTTCACCCAGTCCGGCGGCGCCGGCCCGCGCGGCCCCGGCGGCATGGGCGGCGGCGGTTTCCACGATCCCTTCGATATCTTCCGCGAGGTCTTCGGCCAGCAGGGCGGAGGCGGGGGTGGCGGCGGCATTTTCGACCAGATGTTCGGCGGAGGCGGCGGCGGTGGGTCTGATCGCGACGGCTCCGACTTGCGCTACGATCTCGAAATCACCCTCGAGGAAGCCGCCTCCGGCATTGAAAAGGAGATTTCCTTCCGCCGCCTCCACGCCTGCGAACGCTGCGACGGTTCCGGCGCCGAGCCCGGCTCCAAAAAAATCGTCTGCCCCACCTGCCGTGGCGCCGGCCAGATCCGCCGCAGCGGCGGCATCATCACCTTTGCCCAGACCTGCCCGACCTGCGGCGGCGCCGGCCAGAAAATCGAGCGCGCCTGCACCGCCTGCCGCGGAGAAGGCCGCGTGCCCAAGGCGGCCAAGGTCAACGTCCGCATCCCCCCAGGCGTCGACACCGGCACCCGCCTCCGTTCCTCCGGCAACGGCGAGGCCGGCCTCGCCGGCGGCCAGTCCGGCGACCTCTACATCGTGCTCAGCGTCAAGGCGCACGAGCTCTTCGAACGCCAGGACGACGACCTCTTCTGCGAGATACCGATCAAGTTCACCCTCGCCGCCCTCGGCGGCACCCTCGAGGTGCCCACCCTTTTCGGCAAGGCCCAGGTCAAGGTTCCCGCCGGCACCCAGAGCGGCACCACCTTCCGCCTGCGCGGCAAGGGCATGCCCTCCCTCCGCCACCGCGGCAACCAAGGCGACCAGCTCGTGCGCGTGCACGTCGAGGTTCCCACCAAACTGACCTCCGAACAGGAAAAACTGCTCGCCGAGTTCGCCCGGGTCAGCGGCGACGCCGACCACCCCACCAGCGAAAGCTGGTTCGCCAAGGCCAAGAAATTCTTCTGATCCTACGGCGGCGCGCCTCGCCCCGTGATCGCGCGCATTTTGCGCCCGCCGACCTGCGGCCAAAATGCGCGGACTTTGCCCACCTTTGCGCGCTTCTTGGGCCGCGCTCGCCGACCGACCGGGTTTGATCCATGCGTCGGGGCATGTCCACGGCCGCCGCCACCCCCCCCCTGCCCCCCGCCGCCTCCGGTCGCCGCGACCGCGCCACACCCGCCTGCGCGCACTGCGGCGCTCCCGCCCCGACCGGCCAGACTTACTGCTGCGGCGGTTGCGCCTTCGTCGCCGGCCTTATCCGCGAACAGGGACTCAACGCTTTCTACGACCTCAAGGACACGGTCATCGCGCCCGCCGACCGCGTGCTCGAGCCCGCCCGCGACTTCTCCTGGCTCACCCTCGCCGCCCAGGCGGCCGACTCCGCCGCCCGCTCCGCCGGCCCCGGCCGCGCCGCCACCCTCGACCTCTCCGTGCAGGGCCTGTCCTGCGCCGCCTGCGGCTGGCTCATCGAGCGCGTGCACGCCCGCCGGCCCGGCGCCGGGTCCATCGAGATCGCCGCCGAGTCCGGCTCCCTCTCCCTGCGCTGGGCCACCGGCTCCGGTTTCGACCACGCCGCCTTCGCCACCGAGCTCCAGCGCTTCGGCTACCTGCTCGGCCCCCGCGACGCCGCCCGCGCCACCGAGACCGAGAGCCGCTCCCTCGCGCGCCGCGCCGGCCTCGCCGCCGCCCTCGCCATGAACGGCATGATGGCCACCCTGCCCGCCTACCTCGGCATGTCCGAGGATTTTGAATACGCGCGGCTCTTCGACACCGTCGCCCTCGGCGCCGCCACCCTCTCCGTGCTCGGCTGCGGCTCCTACTTCCTCCGCCGCGCCTGGGAGTCCCTCCGCGCCCGCGTCGCCCACCTCGACCTGCCCATCGCCCTCGGCATCACCGGCGCCTACCTCGGCTCCCTCTGGGGCTGGCTCGCCCACGATGTCGACCGCCAATACTTCGACTTCGTCACCGGCTTCATCGCCCTCATGCTCGCCGGCCGCTGGGCCCAGGTCGCCGCCGTCGAACGCAACCGCCGCCGCCTCCTGCGCGAACAACCCGTGGCCGCCACCGTGCGCGTCCTTCGCCAAGGCAACTGGACCGAGGCCGCCCCCGAATCCCTCGCCCCCGGCGAACGTTTTCGCCTCAGCCCCGGCGGCCTCCTGCCGGTCGAGTCCCGCCTCGACGGGCCCGGCGGCGCCGAGTTTTCCCTCGCCTGGATCACCGGCGAGGCCGACCCGCGCGTCTTTCAGCCCGGCCAGATCGTCCCCGCCGGCGCCAGCCTCACCGCCGCAGGCGCCCCCGGCGGCGCCGAATTCATCGCCCACCAGGCCTGGGCCGGCTCCCTGCTCGCCGAACTCACCCGCCCGGTCGAGCGCCCCGCCGAACGCGCCCGCCTCATCGAGCGCGTCGTCCAGGGCTACCTCGTCGGCATCCTGTCCGCCGCCACCCTCGCAGGCTTCTGGTGGGGCTGGCGCACCAGCGACGTCGCCCAAACCAGCGCGGTCGTCATCTCCATCCTCGTGGTCTCCTGCCCCTGCGCCCTCGGTCTCGCCTTCCCCTTGGTCGAAGAAATCGCCACCGTGCGCCTGCGCCGCCGCGGCGTCTTCCTGCGCGCCGGCGACCTCTGGCAACGCCTCGCCCGCGTCCGCCGCGTCGTCTTCGACAAAACCGGCACCCTCACCCAGGACTTGCCCGCCCTGCGCAATCCCGACGCCCTCGACCACCTCGCCACCGACGCCCGAGCCGCCCTCCTGGCACTCGTGCGCGAGAACCCCCACCCCATCGGACGCGCCCTGCACGAAGCCGCCCTCCTGCGCGGCTGGCGCGAGGCCCTCCCCGGCGCCGTTTGCGAAGAAATCGGCCTCGGCGTGCGCCTCGGCCCCTGGACCCTGGGCCGCGCCGGCGACGCCGGTGCCGACGCCGAGCTCGCCCGCGACGGCCTGCCCGTCGCCCGCTTCCACTTCGCCGAAGCCGCCCGAACCGACGCCCGCGCCGAACTCGCCGCCCTCGGCGCGCGCGGTCTAGGCCTCGCCATTCTATCCGGCGACCGTGACGCAAAGGTAGCCGCCCTCGCCGCCGAAGTCGGCCTGCCGGCCGACTGGACCCTCGGCGGCCTCTCCCCGCGCGAAAAAGCCGAATGGATCGAACGCCACGCCCCCGACCACGCCCTCATGCTCGGCGACGGCGCAAACGACAGCCTCGCCTTTGACCGTGCGCTCTGTCGCGGCACGCCCGCCATTCACCGTGGCGTGCTCGCCGCCAAGGCCGACTTCTATTACCTGGGCCGCGGCGTCGGCGGAGTGCGGGCCCTGCTCGAAATGAACGACGCCCGCCGCCATACCCAAGCCGCCCTGCTCGCGTTCATGATCCTTTACAACCTCACCGTGGTCGGGCTCGCCTCCACCGGCCACATGAACCCCCTCTTCGCCGCCGTGCTCATGCCCCTGAGCTCCCTCGCCACCCTCGCCATCGTCTGGATCGGCCTCCGCCACGCCCGCTGACGCGAAAGTTCAAACACCAGTTCCGTGGCTCGCCACCCCGCAGTCACCGCCAGCGTCACCCCCTGGAAACAAGTCCCACTACCAACCCCTCAGCCTTCACCAACCCAATGTTCGTAATACGAACATTGGTCAGCGCGACACCCTATACCGCCAAATGTCCCGCACTCCATCTTCGTCATCGGGCCGGTTTTGTGCATGATGCGCCCATCCCAACCGCCTACACCATGACGTCCGCCGATCTCGCCGCCGCCCTCGACTCCACCAATCTCCGCCTCGACGCCTCCGCCGCCGACATCACCGCGCTCTGCCACGAAGCCGCCCTTCATCGCTTCGCCTGCGTGATGATCTACCCCGCCTCCGTGCCCCTCGCCGCCTCCGTCCTAGCCGGCACCGGTACCCGCATCGGCACCGTGATCGGCTTCCCTAGCGGTCGCTTCGCCACCGCCGCCAAGGCCGCCGAAATCGACGCCGCCGCCAAGGCCGGCGCCCACGAGGTCGATGTCGTCATGAACTACGCCGCCCTGCGCGACGGTCAGCCCGCCATCGCCGGCGCCGAGCTCACCGAACTCGCCAACCGCGCCCGCGCCAATGGCCAGTTGCTGAAGGTCATCGTCGAGACCTGTTTCCTCGACTCCGCCCAACAACTCACCGCGCTCCGCCTCTGCGAGGACGCCGGCGCCGACTTTATCAAAACGTCCACCGGCTTCGGCTCGGCCGGCGCCCGCGCCGAGGACATCCGCGCCTGGGCCGCCGCCCGTCGCGGCTCCATCCGACTCAAGGCCAGCGGCGGCATCAAGACCCTCGCCGACGCCCGCCGCCTGCTCGAAGCCGGCGCCACCCGCCTCGGCACCAGCTCCGCCGCCGCCATCCTCGCGGAGTTCGCCGGCGCCGCCCCCGCCGCCCCCTCCACCGGCTACTAAAACCACCACCCGGCCCGGCGCTTTGGGCTCAGCCGGGATCATGCAGTTGTCCGGCTGAGCAGCGGGGTGAAATGGCGAGCGCATTTCGGTGCGGACCGAGCGAAGGAATACTCGGAGAGTATTTCGAGCGAGGGCCCCACCGAAAGGTGCCGCCAGTTCGCCGCGATGCGACCCGCGCAATTGCATGATCCCGGCTCAGAACGAGGCCTGCACCTGAGCCCTCACGCCGGTCGTATCGGCCCGCGCGGAACTACCCGTCGGCGCGTCCTTGCCCCGCGCCGCCACCACCCCGGCCTGAAACTTCAGGTCGTTGCCCTTCAAATACCAGGTGCCGCCCGCGTAGTAGTCCATGACCCGGTCCACCGCCAGGGCGGACGAGCTACCGGGCACGAGATCGCGCAGCGTCGCCCCGCGTCCATCCGTATCCAGATATCCGATGCGCACGACCCCCTCGAAGGACCGGTTAAAGGCCCACGCCGGCTGCACGTAGCCCCCCAGACAACGCGCGTCCGACCCATCCGTCGCCGCCCCCTCGTCCCGCGCGGCCAGCGCCTCGGCCAGCAGTGAAAACGGTCCGCGCGTCAGATCGAAATGCGCCGCCGCCACCGCCACATTGTTCCCGCCTCCGGCGCCGCCGACCGGCGCCCCGCCCTGGTCCGGTATCCAGCCGGCCGAAAGCCCGACATGATGCCGGCCGCGCGCATTGTCGCCGCGATGCCCCACCCCCGTCCACAGCGCCGGCTGATTGTTGGACGACGAACCGATCGAGCGCGCGACCGCCAGCCCCGAGGCAGGCTCGGGATCGGTCACTGCCGCATTCCAGAACCAGCCCGGACCGGACGAATCGGCAAACACCCCCACCCGGTAACTGGCCGCACCCAGGTGCGCTCCGCCCGCGTCGTCCGCAAAGTAACGCGTGGCGGCCGAGCGTTCGATCGCCTTCAGCGCGCCGCTGGAGGTGTTTTGCTCGCGCCCCAGCGCCACCAGCCGAAAGCCCGCCTCCAGATCGAAGTCCTCACCCTTTCTTCGCACCGAAGCCTGATCAAAACAATCGTTCACAATGTCGTAGATAAACCCCGCCTCCCAAGCCGGCCCCAGCTCGGCCCGCGCGGTCAAATAGACCCGGCGCACCAGCAGGTGCATCCGGTCCGCCGGATCCGACCCGGTGTCGTGCTCCGACGAAAAGGCCACCGCCTGCACCTGCACCCGCCCGCCCAAAGTCAGTCGCGTGGTGGACCGCCCAGCGGCCGAGACCGGCGCTGGCGCCGAAGCCTGCTTCACCAAGGCCTCCGCCTCCTCCCGCGAAACCACGCCGTTTTTCAGCAAAGTCTCGAGCAAGGCCTCGGCCGTAACCGCACCCGCCACCTGGCCAAACACGGCCAGCCAGACAAAGCCCAGAGGAAACAAACGCGATAGGGAGATCATAGTGAACGTGTCCCGTTCACCCTAAACCAAAGCCGCGCGCCGGTCTGCGCGCGGCTTGCCGCTAACCTCGCGCGCGTTGCGCGCTCGAACCGCTCAATCCTTGAAACTCAAGACCTCACCCGCGCGGGCGGAAGCCGAGTGGAGCGCCGCGGGTTGCTTCGCCGCGCCGGCGAGTCGGGTCCGCGGAGCGGCCTGCGTCGCAGCCACCGAACGCACCTCCTTGACCGCCTTGATCAGCCTGACCGGCGGTGCCCCGGCGCTTGCCTGGCCGGCACTGGTTCCCACCGCACCCACCAGCGCGGCGAGCTGGGCCGCTGCTTGCTGCAACTCGGCCGACTGTGCGTTCAACTCCTCGGCGGCCGACGCGGTCTCCTCCGCCCCGGCTGCATTGGACTGCGTGACCTTGTCCATCTGCGTCACCGCGACATTGATCTGAGCCAAGCCCTCCGACTGCTCGTGCGAGGCGGTAGCCACTTCCGCCACCAAACGATCCACTTCCCGGGCCTTCTCCACAATCTCGCGCAAACCGGATCCAACGCGGGTGGAAAGCTCCACCCCTTGAGCCGACTTCTGCGTGGCGTCGGCGATCTTGTCCGCCGTCTCCTTCGCCGCCACCGCCGAGCGCTGCGCCAGCGACCGCACCTCGTCGGCCACCACCGCAAACCCGGCGCCGGCTTCCCCGGCTCGGGCCGCCTCCACCGCCGCATTCAACGCCAGAATGTTGGTCTGGAACGCGATCTCGTCGATGGTCTTGATGATCTTTGATATGTCGGAGGACGACTGCTGAATCGCGTTCATCGCCTCCTGCATCCTCGCCATCTCTTCCGCGCCCGTTTCGGCGGCCGCCCGCGCATGATTCGAGGCTGTCTTGCCCGCCTGCGCATTATCGGCGTTCCGTTTGGTCATGCTGGTCAGCTCTTCAATCGACGAGCTGATCTCCTCCAGCGAAGCCGCCTGCTCGCTCGACCCTTCGGCCAGCGATTGACTGGCCGAGGATACCTGGCCGGCAGCCGACGCCACCTGCAGGGACCCTTGAGTCAGGCTCTCAGCCGTGCGGGTCAAGGCACGGTTCACGCCGACGATGATAAGCACGGCGAGCGTCACGCCCATGGCAATCATCGCCACCAGCCCGACGACCACACCCGTCGAAGCAGCGCCGAGCGCGGCGGCGGAATCCCCCGCGTAACTCAACGTGCGCTCGATCGAACGCTGCATCACAGCATCGACCACTTGATCAAAACGCGACGCGACCGCCGCACGCCGGCTGTTGATCGAAGCGGCGTCCCGCAGCAACCGCGCCAAATCCGTGGCTCCCACACGATAGGCCGAAGCCGCCTCGGCCACGACGGCCAGCTGATTCAAGTTCACCGCCTGGCGGGTGGTCGGCAACAGGCGGGCCCGGGCTTGCTCCATTTGTTCAAACATCGGCAGCGCTTCTTCGATCAAGCGCACATCCCGGAGCGCCTGCGCCTTTTGCGCGCGAATCCGGATTTGATTGCCCAGGTCCAGAATGCCGGCAGCGGCCTCGAGCTTGTCGATACGCTCGGTCAGTTTGTCGGAGCCAACCCCGGCGGCCACCTCCTCGTGCAGCGCTTTGGCCATGTTTTCCCGATACTGCGAAATGCTCGTCACGAAGAGGGCCGCCTGCTGGTCCAATACTTCACGGACTCGCGCCATTTCGGCCAGGTTGCGCTCAGTTTGATCAAAAGCCGCCACGTATTCGGCCAATGCCTCTTCTGCCTCACGCTTCGCCTCAGCCAACGCCGTCAGGCTGGGCTGCTCGGTCGCCAGGCTCCCGGCCGCCACGAGTTGCGTCCGCACCGCATCGAGCCCGGAACGAACCGCCTTCAGGTAAACGTCATCTCCGGTGTAGGAGTAGGACCGCGCCTCCTTCTGCACCGCAGCCGACGCCTGCGCCAAGCTGCTCGTCACCGAAGCCTGCGGCGCCACCGCATGAGCCAAGAAACGGGCGCCGGTCACCGCCTGTGACATTCTCCAGACTGCAAAACCACCAAGTGCCGAGGCCAACAAAAGCATGGCTGCAAAACCAAGGGCAACGCGTCGCCCGATAGTGAGGTTGGATAGTTTCATTTTATGAGGGGGGTTGTATAAAAAACTCTAGCGAGTGGCTCTTATCGTCACATTCCCGTAACATTATTAATTTAACGTTCTTTAAGGAGTTATTGAGCCGATGGGTATCAGATCGACTAATGACGCGGACCGCGCGCGGTCTTTCGGGCAAATCCAACCTCGACCGGCTTAAGCCCAGAGAGATTCGTGCCGATTTACTCCCGGTATGCCGGACACCGCTTTTGCAGATGCGACCAGCGCCTTGGCTCTAACCTTGGGCATCCCTTGCGCCGATCTTCGCGATCCCCCTCGGCAATCCGACTGGAGGCGCACCCAGGTCGCCTTGGAAGAGTTGCGCGACCTGCCGTCGCTGCGCGGACTCGCCCGCCGCTTCGCCCAAACCGTCGAGCAGGACTATTGCTTGCTCGACGAGGTCGTCGCCGAGGTCGAACGCGACCCCGCGCTAACCCTAAACGTGCTTCGTCGGGCCAACTCGGCCGCCACCGGTGTTCGCGAACGAGTTCAAGACCTCGAGCAGGCCCTGCAACTGCTCGGCGTGGTGCGCGTTCGCATGATGGCCCAGCTGCAAAGCGCGCTGGAGGATGCCCGCGCGCTCGCCCCGGGCTTTGACTGGAGCCACCTCTGGATGCACTCCGCCGCCTGCGCCGGCCTGGCCGATCGCCTCGACCATGAACTGGGACTCCGGCTCGGCCCCTCGGTCCACCTCGCCGCGCTACTCCATGACGTGGGAAAAATCGCGCTCTCCGCCGTCGCGCCCCAGGCCTACCGTTCCATTCTGGTTGCCGCTTGGTCCACCCGTGTCGAACTCCCTGGCTTGGAGGAAGCTCGGCTCGGCATCGATCACCGCGAAGCCGGCTGGATCGTGGGCCGCGAGGCCGAACTGCCCGCCCCCATCCTCAGCGCCATCGCCCACCATGACGCCGCCGACCGCGCGCCCGAAAGCCACCGAGCACTCGTCGCCACCGTCGCCGTCGCCAACTGGCTGGCCCGCGCCCACGGCCTGGGCTTCAGCGGCAACGGCGTGCCCGTCTCCGGCCCCCTGGCCGAAAGCGAGGCCTGGCAGGCCCTCGCCTCAATCCTCGACCAATCACTGGACCCCGACGCCCTCGAAGAGCTCTGCGTCACCGAGTGGCTGCCGCCCATCCGCGCCGAGCTGCGCGCCATGCGCAGCGCCGAACTCGCCTGACCTCCCCGCACCGTCTGCGGAGTGCTTACCCGAATCGCTGCCGCGGATTGGTTTCCAAAAACTCCGCGATCCTTCGCACAAAGGTCCCCCCGAATTCCTCGCGCTTCTTCTCACCCATGCCGAAGACCCCGTGCAGATCAGCCTCGCGCAGCGGATAGTCTCGCGCCAGCTGCCGCAGCGTTTTGTCTCCAAAAATCACATACGCCGGCACCCCGCGCTCGTCGGCCAGGCTCTTGCGCAGCCGCTTCAGCTCCGCCAGCAGGATCTCGTCGCACTCCACGTCGCCGTCGCGACGGATCGGTGAACGACGCGCCTTGGGCGTCAGCTCGGAGGGTTTGGTCAGCGTGATCGAACGCCGCGCCTTTAACAGCTCCGAGCCCAGCGGCGTAAGCTCCAACGTCGGATACTCGCCCCCGCCGGCGCACACATAGCCCAGCCGCTGCAACTCGCGGCCGACCGCCAGCCAGTGATGCCGCGGCCGGTCGCCGCCGATACCGTAGGTGCTCAACCGCTCATGTCCCCAGCTGCGTATCTTCTCCGTGTCGGCCCCCACCAATACCTCGACCACATGGTTCAAGCCAACCCCGAATCGCGAGGCCTGCCGGCACCGATAAACGCAGGAAAGAAACTTCTGGGCGTCGATCGTCCCGTCGAAGGTCTCGCGCGGCTCCAGGCAGTTGTCGCACGCCTCGCATTGGTCGAGCGGAAACGTCTCGCCGAAATACGCCAGTAACTCCCTCCTCCGGCACGCCGTGCCTTCCGCGTAATCGGCCATCAAGCGCAGCTGCCGCCGCGCCCGGGCTTGCTCCTCCGCATCGCTCATCTCGTCAATGAAGTGGGTCTGCTTGGCGATGTCGCCCCCGCTGTAGAGCAGCAAACAATCGGACGGCAGCCCGTCGCGTCCCGCGCGGCCCGTCTCCTGGTAGTAGCCCTCCAGATTCTTGGGCAGGTCGTGGTGGATGACCCACCGAACGTTGGGTTTATTGATCCCCATGCCAAAGGCGATGGTCGCACAGATGATCTTGGTCTCGTCCCGCAGAAAAGACTCCTGATTGCTCGCCCGGGTGTCGGCTTCCAACCCCGCATGATACGCCCGCGCCGCGTAGCCCCGTCCGGTGAGCGCCTCGGCCGTTCGCTCGGCCGCCGCCCGCGAAGCGTGGTAGATGATGCCGCTCTCGTCCTCGCGTCGCCTCACCCACGCCACGATTTGATCAATCGGCTTTTCCTTGGGCTGCACCTTGTAGGTCAGGTTGGGGCGGTTGAACGACGCCACAAACACCGCCGGCTCACGCAGCCGCAGATGCTCGATGATGTCTTTCCTCACCCGCTCCGTGGCCGTCGCGGTCAGCGCGATAAACGGCACCTCGGGCAGCAGGTCGCGCAGCAGGGCGATTTGCCGAAACTCGGGCCGAAAATCATGCCCCCATTCCGAAATGCAGTGCGCCTCGTCGATCGCCAGACAAGTCACCTTCCACGCGCGCAGATTTTCCTTCCAATTGTCCAACATCAACCGCTCCGGCGCCACGTAAAGCAGGCGAAACTCCCCCCGGTGCAAACCAGCCAACCGCGAACGCGCCGCGGCGGGATCAAGCGAGGAGTTCAGGAAGGTCGCCGCCACGCCCGCCGCCTGCAACTGATCCACCTGGTCCTTCATCAAGGCGATCAAGGGCGACACCACCACCGTCAACCCCGACCGGTGAAGCGCCGGCAGCTGAAAACACATCGACTTGCCGCCCCCGGTGGGAAGCAGCGCGAGCACATCGCGACCGGCCAGCGAGGTCTCGATGATCTCGCGCTGCAAGGGCCTAAACCCATCATAACCGAACACCGTTTCGAGCGAATGGAGCAGTTCTTCGAGCGCAGGCACAGTCGTTTGTTTATGGTTGGAAGTTCAGTTCAGCTCTCACGCACCAGCCAGTGCACCCCGCCTTGTGCGCCCGCCCCTTTGGCCAGCACCGGAGCGAGCTCCCGCGCCAGCTCGTCGAGTTCGGGGGCCAGGCCATAGGGTGGATTCAGCACCAGCACGCCGCATCCCCACAGCTTCAAGCCCGCACTTTCGTCACCGATCAACAGCTCGACCGTCAGGCAGGGCGGCAGATTTTTCAATGCGAGCAGGTTTCGGTAAAAATCCGCCACCCGCGCACGCGCCGTCAGCGGATACCACACCGTAAACACCCCCGCCGGCAGCCGGCGCAATCCTTCGGCCAGCGCCGCCACCAACTCCGACCACTCACCCGGTTGCTCAAACGGCGGATCCAACAGCACCAAGGCCCGCCGCTCCGGCGGCGGAAGCACCGCCCTCACCGCGCCGTAACCGTCCGCCTCCTGCACCGCCACCCGCCGCCGTGTGCCCAGACTATCGGCCAGAGCCGCCGCCTCCTCGGGATGACGCTCATATAACATGGCCCGGTCCTGCGGCCGCAGCTTCGCCACCGCCAGCGCCGGTGAACCTGGATAAAAACGCGGAACCTCTCCCGCCGCCGCCGCCGGCAAACCCGCCGCAGCCCGGGCTTCGGCGTCAAACTCACGCACCACCGCCAGGTAATCGGCCAACGCCACCGAGCGCCGCGCCAAACCAAACACCCGCCCCAGTCCGTCCGGCCACTCCGGCGCACGCTCCTGACTCGCCCCGTTCGCCGCCGCCGCCAAGTCATACCCGCCCCGCCCCGCGTGGGTATCGAGATAGAGAAACCCCTTCTCCTTGACCTGCATCGCGGCGATCAACCGCAACAACACGGCGTGCTTCAGCACATCCGCAAAATTGGCCGCGTGGAAGCGGTGACGGTAGTTCATGCGAACACAAGGCGACGCCACGCCTCAACGGCCGGCCACCAGCGCCACCGGCACCTTCACCACCGTCTTGCGCACCAAGATTGGTTCGCCGTCCGCCAACGAAGGCAGATGCGCGTCAGCCGGATAAAACACCGCTAAACCACCCGGCCCCACCGCCAACATCGAAACCCCGCCCTCCGGCGCCGCGAAAAACATCAGATCGCGCTCCGCCCGATAATCCTCCGTCAACCGCAGCCCCGCGACCTCGCACACCCCCATGCGTTCCCGGCCGGAAACCACCACCTGGATGTCGATCATGCGCTCGTGCGCCTCCCACTTCGCCGCCGCCTCGGCCTTGCCCACGTAGGCCTGCTCCAAGGCAAAAATTCCATCGCCCAACTCCACGCGCTCGGTCACTCCCTCCGGCACCGCCGCGATCCGCGCCGCCTCCACGCTGCCCGGCGTCAGACAACGCGCCACATACTCGAGTGAACGCACAAAAGCGGGCGCCGCCGCCAACTGGGTTTGAATGGTAGTAAGAGATCCAAAAAGGGCCATGCCCAAACCGTCAGTCCGCCTACCCTCCGGCGGCAAGCATGGAGGCACGCCACCACCAACTTCCCTCCGCCCACCTTCTCAGGCGCCACAACAATCGAGCCGCCTCGACCAAAGTCGGGGCGGCTCATTTGTTATTCGGCGCAGGGCCGTAGCGCGGCTAAGGCGCTTATCTTCGTCTGTAGATGAGGCGGAGTAATTCGATCACGAGTATGTTTTCGATTCCGAGGCCTATCCTGAACTGACAACGAACTCTGACATTTCCTAACCACTGACTTACTAACGCTAACCGTGGTCTTTCGGCCACGTCCCCAAGATAGCAGATCATCGGTTACAATGCCACCGGCATGAATGTAGGAAGCCCCCCCACCCCAAATCACCGCACCGTAGCCCCTGCGCCTTCGCCCGACACCCGGCCTCGACAATCTCGCCCGCTCCCACAACAACATGACTCCCATGTCCGCCGCCCGCACCGCCTCCCTCTCCCGCCAGACCGCCGAGACCGACATCAAACTCAGCCTCGTCGTGGACGGCTCCGGCCGCTCCAACATCGCCACCGGCGTGCCCTTCTTCGACCACATGCTCACGCTCTTCGCGCGTCACGGCCACTTCGACCTCGACGTGACCTGTGTCGGTGACGTCGCGGTGGACTATCACCACACCGTCGAAGACGTCGGCCTCGTGCTCGGCGACGCCTTCAAACGCGCCCTTGGCGATAAACGCGGCATCGTGCGCTACGGTTTCTTCTACGTCCCGATGGACGAGGCCCTCGCCCGCGTGGTGGTGGACCTCTCCGGGCGCGCCGCCCTCGTCTACGACGTGCAGGCCCCCACCATGTATGTGCGGGATTTTAACCTGATCCTCGTCAAGGAATTCGCCCGCGCCTTTAGCAACGCCCTCGGCTGCAACCTCCACGTCAAACTCGACTACGGCGAAGAGCCGCACCACGTCGCCGAGGCCATCTTCAAGGCCCTCGCTCGCGCCCTCGACGCCGCCGTCACCCTCGACCCGCGCGACGCCGACCGCATTCCCAGCACCAAAGGCGCGCTCTGAGCCGGCCTCGCCACACCACCGCCCGCCACCCATGATCGCCGTCATCGACAACGGTATCTGCAACCTGCGCTCCGTCACCAAGGCCCTCGAGGCCGTGGGCGCGGAGATCCGCGTCGTCCGCAACCCCGCCGAAATAGCCGCCACCGCCCCCCGCGGCCTCGTCCTGCCCGGCGTCGGCGCCCTGCGCGACTGCGTGGCCGAGCTGCGCGCCACCGGTCTCGACGCCGCCGTGCGCGACTGGATCGCCGCCGACCGCCCGTTCCTCGGGGTCTGCCTCGGTATGCAGGCCCTTTTTGAACATTCCGAAGAGGGCGACACCGCCGGCCTCGGCATCTTCCCTGGACGGGTCGAGCGTTTCCGCCGGCCGCCTGAGTTTAAGATCCCCCACATGGGCTGGAACCCCGTGCGCTTTACCCAGACCGAATCGCCCCTGCGCGCCGGACTGGAGACCGAGGGCGAATTCTTCTATTTTGTGCACAGCTTTCACTGCCGCCCGGCCGACCCCGGCCTCGTGCTCGCCGAGTGCGACTACGGCGGCACGTTTACCGCCGCCATCGCCCGAGGCCGCTGCTTCGCCACCCAGTTCCACCCCGAAAAGAGCCAGACCAAGGGACTGCGCATCTACCAAAACTTCGCCGCGGTGGCCGCCGCGTAACCAGCTGGCGGATATACCATGTCCACGACCGCCGAGCTCCACTGCTCGATCCCCGTCCACGCACAACCCGGCGCCAGCCGCGACGAGGTGCGAGGTTGGACCGGTGACGCCTGGCGGGTGCGGGTGCGCGCCCCGGCGCTCGACGGGCGCGCCAACGAGGCCTTGTGCGAGATTCTGGCCGAGGCGCTGGGCCTGCGCGCCGGCGCGCTCGACGTCACTCACGGCACCAAAGGCCGCCGCAAACTCGTCCGCGTGCGCGGGCTGAATGCGGAGGAAACCGCCGCACGCCTCGCCCAGGCCACCAAAGAAACCGCCGGGTGAGCGGGATTCCAACTACCCGCGCCGACCGCGCCCACGCCCCTTGTTCGTTTTACTTGCGGAACGACTCGACCGCCGAGGCAGTTCCCATCCCTCGATGGTGTATTCGAGCTCGGCAAGCTCACGGCGCAACATGGCGATGTCGTGCGACAGCTCGGCCTCGGTTTGTTTATGCATCGCCACGCGTTTTTTCTCCGTGAGCGTGAAGCGCCACGAGGGCGCCTTGCGGTAGTTGCGCAGCTTACGCTGCACATCCCGGCGTGCAGCGTGCAGCTCCTCAATGGCCTCACGCAACCGCCCGAGGGCGGAGTGTTCATTGATCACGTCATGCGCGGTTTCCCATTCTATCTCCAGACGCGCCAGCCAGTCGACGTCACGCGCCGCCCACGCCTGCTGCACTTCGTGCCACACGCGCTCGCGCAAAGACGTCCACTCGCCCCCGCGATCCGGATGCAAGTGCTGCACCAAGCGCCGATAGATATCCCGCGCCGCCGGCTGCTCCCGCTCCCGCTCTCCAAACAGCTTAAAGAAATCGAGCCCATCGGCGCCGTCATCGCTAAAAGCCTCCCTTCCCCGCGCGTCCCCATCCGCCTTGGATGTCCGGCCGAATAAACCGTCAAAAAAGTCGTCCAGATCATCATCATCGTCATCGTCAGCCTCGGGCCCTCCGTCCCCCTGCTCTGCGCGCTCCGCCGCCTCCTTCTCCGCCATCTTGCGCTCAAACGCTTCCGGATCGGCTCGGTATTCCTTATACTCCTGCCAAAGGTCCCGGTAGGACCGCCCGGTCATCATCGCCATGCGCTGCACCTGCTGCACTTGCCCGGCCAGCATCATCACTTTGGCGTGCAACTCCCGTGCTTCGGAAACCTTGGCCGCAAACGTGGTGTGCAGCCAGCGCACATACTCCGGCATATCGGTATTTTCGTGCCGATGCAGATCCTGGGCCGCCTTCTCCTGCAGTCGTTGCGCACGCTTGAACTCTGCCCATGCCTGCTGCTGCAACGGCCGCTGGTCGATCAGCACGAGCGCCGTGCTGGAAGGGCCGTCCTGTTTGGGACGAGGAGCAGAATAACGGAACGACATGAATCGCCCCATATTTCGCCCCACCCCGCCCTTGGCGAGCCCGACGAACGTCATTTTTGGAGACCAAGCGAGCCTGCCCCTGAAATTTCCGTAAAATCAAGCCACCCCACGCGGCTACCGTTACAAAGTATCGGCCTGATCCAATAAATTATCACCCGTCACTATTATCCAGTAATTACCAGCGGACGGGAGGCAAGGCAGGCGGAGGCGGATCGCGTAAGACACAAGCACCCCACAAGCCAATGTTCGTATTACGAACATTGGCTTGGTCGCGAAGGACAATTAGTCACAAGATAAAATAGACAGGTTATTAAATGACAGTTTTCCGCACTGGCTGCGCTGACGCGGCAGCAGGACCCCCAACCACACACGCGAGGCGGTCCGCGACGATTCGCGGTCTCCGAGTTTACCTTAATCGGCCGTGAAACGTTGCCATATCCTCGGCAATTCGACTGGCTGAACCATCCCCGTGCCCCGCGCACCAGATCCCCTCCCCCTATGCGCCTCCCCTCCCGCCTGCTCGCGCGCCTTGCGCTCGCCCTTTTTCTCGCCCTCGCCGCTCCGTTGCTCGGCTCCGTCGTCATCAACGAATTCGTCTCCTCCAACCGCACCGGCCTCGCCGACGAAGACGGCCTTCGCTCCGATTGGATCGAACTCCACAACACCGGGGCCGCCGCCGTGGATCTTGATGGCTGGAGCCTGAGCGACGACCCCGCCAACCCTCGCCGCTGGACCTTTGCCCCCGGAGTATTGATCGCCCCCGGCGGCCACCTGCTAGTCTGGGCCTCCGGCAAAGACCGCCCCGGCCAGACCAACCCCGCCCGCGCACCCGGCGAAATCTCCGGCCTCGTCACTTGGCTGCGCGCCGACACCCTCGCCCTCTCCGCCGGCCAGGCCGTCGCCACCTGGCCCGACACTAGCGGCCGCGGCAATCACGCCACCCAACCAAACGCCGCTCAGCGGCCCACCTTCACCCCCGCCGCCATCAACGGCCTGCCCGCCCTTACCCTCAACCGCGCCGCCAACCAGCAAGTTCTCCTGCCCACCGCCTCGTTTAATGGCATGAGTGACCTGTCCAACTTCACCTTCTTCGCCGTCGCACGCTGGACCGGCGGCGTGCGCTCCGGCCTCTTCGGCGGCTACCGCGGCGCCAACACCGCCAACCTCGGCAGCACCGTCTTCGAAATCACCTCCGACACCGGCGCCCTTCGCCTCCGCATCCCCAACTCCATCGACTCCACCACCAATTCCGCCGTCACCTCCGGTCGCTGGCACCTGCTCGGAGCTGCCATGGACTCAACTGCCTCGCGCGCCGGCCTCTTTCGCGACGGCACCACGCTCGCCGAACCCACCGGCACCGGCGGCACCAGCCTGCTGGCCAACTTTGAACGCCTGCCCGTCGGCTCCTCCTTCGACGACGTCCGCACCTTCGGCGGCCAGATCGCCGAGGTTCTGATCTACAACCGCGCCCTCTCCGCCCTCGAACGCGACGCCCTCGGCCGCCATCTCGCCGCCAAATACGCCCTCACCATCAGCACCGGATCAGCCGAACTCCCCCCACATACCAACTTCAGCATCTCCGCCGGCGGCGAGCCCCTCCTGCTAACCCGCCCCGACGGCACCCTCGCCGACCAGGTGGAACCCGTAGTCCTGCCCGAGGACGTCTCCTTCGGCCGACTGGGCGACGAACCCACCCGCCTGGCCCAACTCCAAACCGCCACTCCCGGCGCCGCCAACAACACCCCCGAGCGCGTCGAACCACCCGCCCCCGTCGCCTTCTCCCACGCTTCCGGCCGCTACGGGCAACCCTTTTCCCTCGCCCTCACCCACCCTGACCCGGCCGCGGTTATCGTTTACACCCTCGACGGCTCCGCCCCTGCACTGGACCGGCTCACCGGCTCTCCCTACCGCTACCTCAGCTCCTACAACAGCGGTCCTTTCGTGGACATGAGCACCACCTCGCTCACCTACCAGTCGCCGCTCGCCATCTCCGACCGCTCCCCCGCTCCCAACCGCATCTCTCGCATCCCCAGCACCAGCGACGCCAGCCCTTCCTACCTGCCCGCCAATCCAGTCAAAAAAGCCACCGTGGTGCGCGCCCGAGCCTACGTAAACGGCGTGCCCGGTCCCGCCGTCGCCGCCACCTACTTCGTCTCCGCCACCGGAGCCTTCGACTACCCCGCCCCCATCGCCTCGCTCTTTTTCGACGAAAAAGACTTCTTCGACTACGAGCAGGGCATCTACGTCGCCGGCGTGGACCACGTGCTCTCCATCGGCGGGCGCATCTGCAACTGGGGCAACTTCAACCGCACCGGCGACCTCGCCGAAGCCCTCGGCATCTTTCAATTCTTCGACGGCGGTCAACTCGCCCACGAACGCGCCGTCGGCTTTCGCATCAACGGCAACTGCTCCCGCCGCAACGCCTACAAGAGCATCCGCCTCCACTCCGGCTCCGACTACGATCCCCGCGGCGAGATCGACCACCCCTTCTTCACCCAGCCCGTGCCCGACGCCGTCGTTCCCGGCGTCACCGCTCAGCGTCGTGCCATCCTTCGCACCCCCAGCATCAACGAGGTCTCCTTCTGCCGCCTTTACCAACCGATCTTCGGCGGCGTGGGCGGACGCCTCCGCCCCGTCGTCACGTTCTTCAACGGCGAATACTGGGGCGTCTCCCACCTGCGCGACCGCCTCGACCAGCACTACCTGGCCAAAAACTACGATCTCGACCCCGACAACCTCGCCGTAGTGGATATTCAATACGGCTTTGAGGCCGGCAGCTCCGACCAGCGGGTCTTTGCCCTCGACGCCGGCCTGCCGTCCGACCTCACCGATTTCCACGCCATGCGCACGTTCATCTCGAACAATGACATGAGCGTCGCCGCCAACTACGCCCAGGCCCGCACCCTGCTCGACTTCGACTCCTACATCGACCACCTCATCCTCAAGATCTTCGCCGGCGACGACCACTACGCCCCTGAATACATCTTCTGGCGCGCCCGATCCCCCCAGGACGCCGGCTTCGGCGACGGTCGCTGGCGTCTCATGGTGAAGGACTTCGACTCCACCCTTTTCACCGCCAACTACGTCGCCGGCCTCGCCACCGGCACCCACCCCCGTCCCGGCGGGGTCGCGATCTTCCGCTCCTTGCTCGCCAACAGCGAGTTCCGCCGCGCCTGCATCAACCGCAACGCCGACCTGCTCAACGCCCACTTCCAGCCCGCCCGCTTCCAAACCATCATCAACGCCGCCTACGACGAAATGGCCCCGCTTTGGCCCGAAATGAGCGCGCGTTGGAACAATGTCGCCTTCAGCAATCCCAACCGTCCCTTCACCCTCTCCGGGCGCAACGCCCTGATCAACTGGAGCAACGATCACCCCACCCGCCAGCGCACCCACCTCCGCCAGCACTTCAGCCTCGGCACCGACGTCGCCCTCACCGTCAACGTCCCCCAACCCGCTCGCGGCCGCGTTCGGGTCAACACCATCGACATTGATGGCGGCACCCCCGGACTCGCCGCCCAGCCCTACCCTTGGACCGGCCTCTATTTCCAAAACCTGCCCGTCCGCCTCACCGCCAAGCCTTCCCCCGGCTACCGCTTCACCGCCTGGCGGCTCGCCGGCGCGTCCTCCAACCTCGCCACCACCGCCGAACTCACCCTGCCCATGGGGACCGCGACCTCCGTCGAGGCCCACTTCGAGCCCCTCGGCGAAGTGCACCGCTGGGATTTCGAATCCACTTCCGACTTTCTCTCCCCCGCCCTCTCCGTGGTGCCGGGTGCCAGCCTAACCTATACCCTCGGCTCCCTCACCGAGGTCGTGCGCAACACCGCCGCCCAGGACTTCCCCACCGCTCACCTGCGCGTCAATAACCCGCTGGGAGCCTCCCTCGTCTGGTCCCTGCCCACCACCGGCCTCACCGATTTGGTCCTCTCCTGGCAAACCCGCCGCTCCGGCCAAGGCGCCGGCACTCAGATCC
The DNA here is from genome assembly GCA_964400455.1 of uncultured Akkermansia sp. Classification (GTDB taxonomy): domain Bacteria; phylum Verrucomicrobiota; class Verrucomicrobiia; order Opitutales; family Opitutaceae; genus IMCC26134_A. The sequence goes on from CAYNUW010000001.1 coordinate 30,030, forward strand.
TTCACTACACCATCGATGGCGACACCTGGCTGCCCCTCGCCACCTACGCCGTCGCCGACGCCGCTCCACAGACCCGCACGTTCGACCTCGCTGCACTCACCGGTGTCGCGAACAATCCACGCTTCGCCGTCCGCGTCACTTTCGCCCAGGATAACGGCGGCACCGCGGGCAACCACCGCTTCGACCAGGTCGTGCTCTCCGGCGTGCCCCTCTCCGCCGGCGCACCACCGGCCGCCTTCATCCTCGACGCCCCGCCCGCCGCCTTCGCCTCGTCCGAGGCCGCCTTGCCACCCGTCGTCGTCCGCTTCCTCGACGCCGCCGGCCTGCCGGCCATCTCCTACAACGGCCCCGTCACCGTCGGCCTCGACCGCCCCGACGGCACCCTCCTCGGCACCGCCACCGTCAACGCCCTCAACGGCGTGGCCACCTTCTCCGACCTCGCCATTCGGGGCTCGGGCCTTTTCCGCCTCATCGTTTCCGCCGCCGGACTGCCCGCCGCCACGTCATCCCCGATCCGCGTCGTCCGCCTCGACGCCCTCGTCGTGCCCCGCTTTGTTCAGGGCGGTCAAGACCTCCCCGGCGAGAACAACCAGCGCACCCCCTTCGCCTGGCTCGGCCGGCTCGACGGCCTCGCCCCAGGCGCCACCTACCGCTACGCCAACCGGGTCGCCCTGCCCACCGACACCCCCGCGAGCGACGGCGCGGGCAACATGATCTTCATCACCGGTGAATCCACCGACTGGATACGCTCCGCCGATTCACCCGGCTTCCAAGCCGCCGACTTCGGCGCGCGCCACCATGTCTTCACCGCCGGCCCCGACGGCACCCACACCGCCTGGTTCGTCACCGAACCCACCGGCAACGCCCGCTTCACCCCTGGCAACACCCTCCACCCCCGGCTCCTGCTCAACGACGGTGCCGCCGGCGAGACCACCGCCCACGTGCTCACCTCCGCCGTCGGCGCCACGGTCCTGCGCTATGGCACAGCCCCCGGCGAAGGCACTGCCTTCCACGGCTCCGCCCCCTCCGCCGGACGCCGCATCGCCGTGCTCCACGACGACGCCGCAGGGACCAGCCGCCCCCTCGCCGCCACCCCGGTCGAGCGCACCGGCGCACTCCCCGACACCCGTTACGCCACCTTCTACCTCGACTTCGTGGCCGGCCGCCCCAGCCGCTGGGGCGCCATTCTGCCCAACACCCTACCTGCCGGACTGCGCCGCGTCGAGTTCCACACCCCGCTCGACACCTCCGGCCCCCTGGACGCCCTGCGCGTCGCCGCCTCCGGCTTCTCCGGCACGATCAATCCCTCCGGCGGCCTGGCCACCCCCGTCGTGGTCAATCTCGACGCCAGCCTGCCGCTTTTTCTCCCCACCGGCAACGGCACCTGGCAGGCCGCCTCCAACTGGACGCCTGCCGCCGTGCCCAACGCCTCCGGCGCCTCCGCCCGCCTCGCCGCCCCGCTCACCGCCGACCGCAACGTCAACTTCACCGCGCCCGCCACGGTAGGCTACCTGCGCTTCGACCAAGCCGCCAGCTCCTACCGCAATCGCCTTCGCGCCCTCGACGACGCCGGCTCCGGCGCGCTCACCCTCCACGGCGGCTCCTCCGGCCCCGCCCTCCTCCAGGTCGAAGGCAGCGACACCGGCACCGGTCACGTGGACCTCGACTTCATCAATCCCACCACCCTCGCCACCAATCTCGTCCTGCTCGTCAACCAGGTCGACGGCGACCCAGCGCACGGCGCGCTCCGCCTGCAACGCACCTGGATCGGCCCCGGAGGCCTCACCAAACGCGGCCCCGGCATCGCCACCCTCTCCGGCGCGGATAAAACCTTCACCGGCCCGCTCCGCATCGAACAAGGCGTGCTCCGGGTCACCGCCCCCGCCACCCCCTCCGCCACCGCCGGCGTCACCGTGCGTCCCGGCGGTCAGCTCCGTCTCGTGTCCAGCGGCAGCGCCGAGAACCCCGTCCACCATCTCTTTGGCGGCGGCACCGTCCACCTAGCCGGCTCCGGTCGCGGCGCCGAGATACCCGAAAGCGAACAACGCGGCGTGCTCGGCGCCCTTCGCTACGACCCCGCCACCGGCTCCGGCCACGTGTCGCTCGCCAATTCCATCGCCCTCGACGCCCCGACCGATGTCCACGTGGACGGCACGGGCAACCGCCTGCGCCTTGACGGCTCCCTCACCGGCGCACCCCACCCGCTCACCAAAACCGGCGGAGGCACCCTGGAGCTTGCCGGCTCGTCCACCACCGTATCCGCCCCGTCGCTACAGGTGGTGAATGGCGTTCTGTCCGTCACCGGCCTCCACCCCGCCCCGGCCCACTTGGCCACGGACGGCGTGCTCTCCGGCTCCGGCCTCGTCGGACCATTGGAAGGCCCCGGCACCGTCACACTCGCCGCCGCCCGCCTTACCGCAACTTCGTCCGCCGTCGCCCGCCTCGCCGTCACGCTGGCCACCCCCGGAGGCCTGAATGGCAACGGCGTCCTTGCCCTCACCTCCGCCGCCTCCCTGCCCGCCGCACCCGGCACCCTCGACCTTTTCCTCTCCACGGCCGCCCTCCTCCCCGGGGACCGCTTCGCCGGCGGCCTGCTGACCCCGCCGGAGTTCGACCTCACCACCGCGCTCGCCAGCACTCAGGTCCGCCTTCACGTGCCCGACCCTGCCGGTGCCATCCAGCACCTCGGTCAATCCTATCGCCTCGCTCTGCCCTCCGACCAACTCTCCTGGCGCGTGGCCGACTATCCGGAAGGCCGCACGCTTGAGGTGCTCCGCAGCGGCTCTCCGTCCACCTTTGCCCAATGGCGCGGCCTGGTCTTCGCCGACCCCGCTCTTCGCCTCGACGACAACCTTGCCGGGCCCCTCGCCACCCGTGACGGCCTGAGCAACCTAGCCCGCTACGCTTTCGGCGCCGGCCTCACCGAACCCGCCGCCAGTTACGCACCCTCCGCCCAAAGCGCGCCCGGCGGTTACCTGACTTACCGCTTCAAATTCGACCCGTCCCTATCCGATATCGTCTGGCGGGTGGAGAGTTCGCCTGATCTGAACGACTGGTCGACCGTTGTCTTCGACTCGCTCATCCACCCTGCCCCGCCCCGAGACGCCACCGGCTGGACCGAGATCCTCGTCCCTCGCGATGGCCCCCGCCGCTTCCTCCGCCTGCGAATAGAAACACGCTAAACCGCCTTTCGGTTGAACAAAGTTTAACCGCAGCCACCTCCCCGTTGAAAGCTGTTCGGCGCGGCATCCCGACCGACGCACTCATCATTTTGGGGCACGCCCAGTGCTGGGCGTTTGACGTCCATGGCGTCTTCTCTGGTCTCGTCTGTCTTCTCCAAATCCCGCTTGCGCACGGTCGTTATCCTCTTCGCGCTCGCCACCCTCGGCGTAGCCGGCTGGAAGCTGATCGGCGCGGAAAAAGCCGCTCAACCCGCGACCAAAAACGACCGACCGACCGAAACGCCCGCCCTACCCGTTACAGGGGTAACCCTTGAATCCCAGCTTTTTAAGGAGACCATTACCGCCACCGGGACCCTGCGAGCCGACGAAGCCGTCGAGATCCAAACCGAGGTCAACGGCAAGATCAGCGCCGTGCGTTTCCAAGAGGGCCAACTGGTCAAGGCCGGCGATGTCCTGGTTAAAATCGACGACTCCACCCTCCAAGCCTCCCTCCGCCGCTCCGAAGCTCGCCGCGCCTTGGCTGTATTCCGCGAACGCCGCCTCGCCCGCTTGGTGGCCGAGGGCGGCGTTAGCCGGCAGGAATACGATGAAGCGAGCGGCGAACTCGACGTCCTCCTGGCCGAAGGCGACATCATTCGCGCCGACATTGCCAAAACCGAGATACGCGCGCCCTTCGATGGTCGCATCGGCCTGCGCTTCGTCTCCGTCGGCGCCTACGTCAATCCCACCACCCGCATTGCCACCCTGCAACGCCTCGACCAGCTCAAAGTCGATTTCTCCGTCCCCGAACGCTACGCCACCCGCGTCCGCACCGGCGACCCCCTGCAATTTACCGCCGCCGGCAGCAACACCACCTACACCGCCGAGGTCATCGCCCAAGAGCCTCGCATCGACGTCGCCACCCGCACCATCCTCATCCGCGCCCTTTGCCGCGACCCGGACCCCAACCTCCTGCCAGGCCTTTTCGCCCGCGTCTCCTTTACCGTAAGCCAGGCCGAGAACGCGCTGCTTGTCCCCGCCATCGCGATCATTGCCGGTCTCGACGAACGCTTCGTCTTCGTCGCCCGCGACGGCAAGGCCCTGCGCGTGCCCGTGCGCGTCGGCGCACGCACCGCCACCCACGTGCAGATCATCGAAGGCCTGCAACCCGGTGAAACCGTGCTCACCTCCGGCGTGCAACAACTGCGCAACGGCCTCCCCGTGCGCGTCACCGGCACCGGCGCCTGACCACGCGCGACGCCACTTTTCCCACCTTCCCATCTGTGTCTCTCGCTTCCATCAGCATCCGACGTCCGGTCCTGGCCGTGGTCATGTCGGCCGTCATCACCCTGCTCGGAGGCCTCTCCGCACTTCGGCTCGGCGTGCGCGAATACCCGGCGGTGGATCCACCCGTCGTCTCCATCGTCACCACCTACCCCGGGGCGGACGCCAGCATCATCGAGTCGCAGATCACCGAACCCATCGAGGCCGCCGTAAACGCGGTCGCCGGTATCCGCACCATCACTTCGACCAGCCGCGAAGGGGCCAGCCAAGTCGTGGTCGAGTTCGATCTAGGGGCCAACCTCGAAACCGCCGCCAACGATGTTCGCGACAAACTCGGCCAGGTTGTCCGCAACCTTCCCCCGGACGCCGATCCGCCCGTTGTCGAAAAGGCCGACGCCGACGCCTCCCCCTTTTTCGGCATCGTCGTCTCCAGCTCCACCCGCGATCTCATGCCCCTAAGCGCCTACGCGGATACCCTGCGCGAACGACTGCAAACCGTGCCCGGCGTAAGCAACATCCGCCTGGTGGGAGAAAAACGCTACTCGATGCGGCTCTGGTTGGACCCCGCCCGTCTCAGTGCACTCGGCATTACCACCCTCGAAGTTCGCCAGGCCCTCCAACGGGAAAACGTCGAGCTACCCTCCGGTCGCATCGAAGGCGGCACAATCGAGCTCACGGTGCGCACCCTCGGCCGCCTCGAATCTGTCGAGGCCTTTAACCGTGTCATCCTCAAGCGCAGCGGCGACCAGATCGTGCGCCTCGCCGACGTCGGCTACGCCGAACTTGGCCCGGAAAATCCCCGCTCCAGCCTGAAGGTCGGCGGACTCCCCATGGTCGGCGTCTACGTCAGCCCCCAGCCCGGTGCCAACCAGATCGAAATCGCCGACGAGCTCCTGCGCCGCCTCGAACAATTTAAACGCGAAAAACCCTCCGACATCGATCTGCGCCTCGCCTACGATAACACCAACTTTGTCCGGCTCGCGATCCACGAGGTGAGAGAGACCATGCTCATCGCCTTCCTGCTCGTCGTGCTGGTCATCTTCCTCTTCCTGCGCGACTGGCGCAGCACCCTTATCCCCATCGTCTCCATCCCCGTCTCCATCATCGGCGCCTTCCTGATCATGGACGCCGCCGGCTTCTCGATCAACGTGCTCACCCTCCTGGGCATCGTGCTCGCCATCGGCCTGGTCGTAGACGACTCCATCGTCGTCCTCGAAAACATCTACACCAAAATCGAGTCTGGCATGCCCCCTCGCCTCGCCGGCGAAACCGGCACTTCCGAAATATACCTCGCGGTGGTCGCCACCACCATCGCCCTCGCCGCCGTCTTCCTGCCCGTCATCTTTCTCGGCGGCATGACCGGACGCCTTTTCCGCGAGTTCGGCGTCGTCATCGCCGGGGCTGTCTTCATCTCCGCCTTCGTCGCCCTGACCCTCACCCCCATGCTCTGCGTGCGCCTCTTGCGCCCTCACTCGCACGAAAACGCCTTTCATCGCCGCACCGAGCCCTTCTTTCGCGGTATGTCCAGCGTCTACCAGCACAGCCTCAACGCGTTCCTCCGCCACCGCTGGGCCGCCCCTCTCGCCCTCGCCCTCTGCGTGGGCGTAATCGTGTATTGCTTCAAAACCCTGCCCCGTGAACTCTCTCCCCTTGAGGATCGTGGTCGCATCATGGTGCGTGCCACCGCCCCCGAGGGCGCTTCGCACGACTACATGGTCCACTACCTCGACGACCTAGCTGCCGCCGTCGAAACCGAGGTCGGCAACGACCTGCGCCTCGCCATGGTTCAGACCCCTTCCGGCAGCAGCGGCGGCGCCGGCGTCATCAACACCGGTTTTGTCCGTTTGTTTCTCAAGGACCGGGACGAACGCGCGTTCAGCCAGCAAGACCTCGCCACCCGCCTGCAACGCACCGTGCGCGGCCAGACCGGTGCCCGCGTCAACATCAGCCAGGAACCCAGCATCGGCGAGCGGCGCGGAACCGGCCTCTCCGCCCAGTTAGTGATCCAAGCCGCCACCCTCGATCTCATCAAGGACGCCGTGGACCCCTTCCTGGAACGCGCCCGCGCCCACCCCGCCTTCGCGTTTGTCGACGTGGACCTGCGCTTCAACCGCCCCGAGCTCCGCCTCGCCATCCAACGGGAAAAGGCCGAGGCCCTCGGCGTCTCCGCCGCCGATATCGCCTCCACCCTCCAGGCCGCGCTCAGCGGCCAGCGCTTCGGCTACTTCATTTTCGAAGGCAAACAATACAACGTCATCGGCCAGCTCTTGCGCGAAGACCGCGCGCGCGTCTCCGACCTCGCCACCATCCATGTCAAATCCTCCGCCGGGGAAATCATACCCCTCGACAACCTTGTGACCCCTGCTGAAACGAGCGGGCCTCCCCAGCTCTACCGCTACAATCGCTTCTCCTCCGCTACCGTCTCCGGCACGCTCAGCCCAGGCTACACCCTGGGCCAAGGCGTGGCCGCCCTGCGTGAAATCGCGGCCGACGTGCTTGATGAGCGCTACACCACCAGTCTCACCGGCGCCTCCCGCGACTTGGAGGACAGCTCTTCCAGCCTGGGCTTCGTCTTCGTGCTGGCCCTTCTCCTCGTCTATCTGGTCCTCGCCGCCCAGTTCGAAAGCTTCCGCGATCCCTTCACCATCCTGATCACCGTCCCCCTCGCCTTGGCCGGTGCCTTGGCCACTCTGTGGATTTTTGGCGAAACCCTGAACATATTCTCCCAGATCGGCCTTATCATGCTCATCGGCTTGGTCACCAAGAACGGCATCCTGCTGGTTGAATTCGCCGGCCAAAGCCGAGCCAGTGGCCTGTCGCTGCGCGCCTCGGTCGAAGCCGCCTGCGTAGCGCGCTTCCGCCCCATACTCATGACTTCCGCCTGCACCATCCTCGGTGTGCTTCCCATCGCCCTTGCTCTCGGCGCCGGAGCGGAAAGCCGCGTCGCCATGGGCATGGGCGTCATAGGCGGCCTGATCGTCGGGACCGCACTTACCCTCTACGTAGTGCCGGCGTTTTACCTCCTCTTCTCCCGCAGCACCACCGATCAATCCTCGGCAATTCCCACCACCACCGAAAAGCCGGATCTCAAGGCGTTGGCCTCCTCCGCATAAACCGGATCCCAAAACCGGATAAGTCGACTCTTCCAAGGATCGACACAATCGTCCCAGAGCGGTCGTTGCGAATCTCCAAAAGAACGACCCTCAAGCGGTCAAAGCCGACAACGACTCGCCGGTGGCCGCCTTGTCCGCGGGCAGCAAAGAAACCACCGCCTGATGACAAAGCCTCAGCAAGGTGCGCGAGGCCAGGCCATCACCAGACCAGTTGCCACTCACCAACGCCCAAGTGCGCTTGAGCCGGAGCCCCTCGATCGGGCGCGTCACCAGCAACTGAGAATCGGAAACATTTCTCAGCACCCATTCAGGCATCAAACCCACCCCTTGGCCCAACTTCACCATTTCGCAAACGGCGGCGTTTCCGCCCACCTCCATGCACTCGCGAAACTCCACCCCGCGACGGGACATCTGTCCCTGGAGAGTCTTGATCGTGTGACTGTGCGCCCGTGCGACAAGCAAGGTCTTCTGGGCAAGGCTGCGCAGAGGCACCACTTCGAGAGCGGCTAACGGATTGCGGGTATTGACCAGCAGACGAGGCTCGTCGTCGAAAAGCACATGCGAGGTCAAATCGAGATCGTCCTCCGGCGGCTCCACCATCACCGCGACATCGACTTCACGTTCCCTCAACATAGCCACCGCCGCATCACGCTCCGCCGCCCGGATCTGAATCTGTCCGTTCGGGAAACACACTTTGAACTCGCGGACCACATCGGGCACCACGCAGCGCAGAAAACTAAACGCCGCCGCCACCCGCACCACCGGGCGATCATCCATGCGCGCCCCTTGCAGCTCAGAACGAATCGTGTCCATGCGCGCCACTACCGGGATGGCCTTGCGGTAAAGATACTCACCTTTGTCCGTCAGCACAAAACCCTTGGCTGAACGGTGAAACAATTGCACCCCCAGCTGCTCTTCCAAGCTGGTGATGGCATGGCTGACCGCCGAGTTGGTTAACGCCAACTCCGGAGCCGCCGCTTTGAGGCTCCCTTTCTTTGCCAGGCAAAGAAAGATCTGTAGTTTTCTGCTATCAATCGGATCATTCACGGGTCGTAGATGCGTGGTATAATAGGTGCTAGCATAAGCGGTGCCACCCATTCAGTGGCTCCATTCATACATGAGGCACCCACTCCGCATCGGTCACATCGCCCTTCTCGGCTCCGCGCCGCTCCTGGTCGCCCAAGATCGTGACGCGTTCTCCCGCGAGAGCGTCTCCGCACGCCTCAGCTGTGAACTCGGCTTCGCCGCCCTTTGTGCGAAACTCGCCGACCAAAAACTCGATGGTGCCTGCCTGCCCGCGCCCCTCGCCATTATGCTCGCCGCCGGGGCCGGCGTCGCCCGAGTGCCGCTGCGCCTCGCCGCCATTTGCTCCTGGCAAGGAATCGGACTCGTGCTGCCCCGCCTTCAAACCAAGCACGCCAACGAAGTCACCCCCCCCCGTATCGGCGTCCTCTCCCCGGGCACGCCCTGCCGCCTCTTTCTGCAAAAACTCGCCCATCATTCGCCGCGCAGCGCACCGGCCGACTACACCCAGATCCCCGTCGCAGCCAGCCAGCTCAATGAGTTTCTTGCCGAAGGCATGATCGACGGGATCTGCGGTTACGATCCCCTGCCGGCGCTCGCCTGCCTGGAGGAAAACGTCAACCTCGTCTCCGACAGTTCGGTCCTCTTCCCCGCTCACCCGGGCTGCGTGCTCGTCATGCGCACCGATGCCGTCGAGGGCCGCGAACACTTGCTCGACTCCCTGGCTCGCGTGGTCGAAAGGGCTCGCGAATACTGCACCGCTCCCGGAGGCCAAGCGGCCGCCGCTCGCCTCGTCCTCGCCCAGGCACCTTACGCCAGAATCTCCCCCGCTAGGCTGGCGCGTCTCAGCCCAAACCTAGGCACGACGCAGTTTGCCGTGCCCGCCTCCGAACGCGCCGGCCTTTCGGCCGCCTCCGTGGATTATCTGGAGATGGCCAGCCTGAGTGCCGCCGGGCCTGCCGCCCGCATCCAAGATATACGCGCCGCTCTGCCCGGCCTGCTCGCCCGACCGAGTCTGGCCGCCGTCGCCGGGAACTGATTCCCCCTCTCCCGCCGCCTACAAATCAGGCGGCGCCTTACGATCCAATTCTGCCTCCAACGGAGGCACCGGACCACCCGTCGCACGACGCAAAGCCACCCGCATAGACGCTTGCCGACGCAGTTCCCTCACCTGGCGCTGCTCCACCGCGTGCAGTTGCTCGGTGGCTGTCAAAACCGGCAAGTAATCGGTTAAACCCGCCTCATACCGGTTGCGAGCCTGGCGCATGGTCGTCTCCAACAACTCCCGCCGACGCCCCAGCACCTCCAACAACTCCCGCTGCTTGGCTTCCACTTCACGCAACGCCGCCACCTGGCGCACCGCCCGCAGATACGCCTGGGAAAAAGCCGCCAGACGCTCCTCGTAGACTTCACGCGCCCTCACCCATTCCGCCCGCCTCGCGCCCCAATCCAGCAACGGCTGCAACAGATCGACCCCCACCGCCACCGCACTCGCGCTCACCCCGTCGGTTTTCACCCAGCTCGCGTCCGCCGCCAGGTCGAGCGAGGGCAGCCTCTCCGCCAACGCCCGCCCGGTCTCCGCATCAGCCGCCACCAAAGACGCCCGCGCCGCCCGTAGATCCGGCCGCGCCCGCAGCAGATCCTCCCCCCGAACCTCTCCCGCCGCCATCGTCACCAAAGGCAGCTCCGCGGCCGCCGCGCCAACCTCCCTCAGTTCCTCACCCGGAACCGCCCCCACCAGGGCCGCCAACACTTGAAACAGCTCTTCCAATCCCGCGCTCGTCACCGGCACCTGACTCTCCAGCTCGGCCACTCGCGTCTGCTGCTGCAACACATCCAAACGCGACACCAAGCCTTCGTCAAAGCGCTGCTGGATGATGCGCTCGAACTCCCTAGCCGTCTGCAACTGGTCGCCCAACACCCCTAGCAACAAACGCTGCTCGACAATACCCAAATACACTTCCGCCACCTCGGCGCTCAAATCTAGCCGAAATGCCGCCAGGGCTTCCTCGCGCGCCCACACCTCCGCCGCCCGCGCCTGCCGCGCCGCCCGCCGCCGTCCCCCCACATCCACCGGCAGCGTCAAGGCCGCCCGCGCGCTCACCTGCTCGTCCCGCGCCCCCCGGCCCCGGGCCGCCACCTCCCTCTCCGCCCCCAACGAACCGTTTATCCTCGGCCCCAGCGCCGCCGTCGCCCCTCGATGCAGCGCCCGGGCCTGCTCCACCCGGGCCTTCGCCGCCGCCACATCCAGATTCTCCGCCAGCGCCCGCTCAATCAGCCCGTTCAGCTCCTCGTTCTCCCATTCCCGCCACCATGCCCGCACCTCGCCTTCAAGTGGCGCCTCCACCGGCACCGCTGCCCCGCCTCGCAAAGGAGCGGGAGCCAGGTTGGTCCGGTGCGCCTGGCAACCGGACAATCCCAATCCCAGCAGAATGACTCCAACCCAGGTGCTTCCCGGCATAAGACGCGTATCCATAATAGAATTATCCGCGTCCGAGCAATCCGCACGCGAACCCCGGCCCGGACGGTTGGTATTGAGAAGAACGCAAGGCCGAGGCCCGGCGGCTTGAATAAAAGTTCACCACCGGCGCCAGCGCCAGTGGCGCCGAACCCGGGCACACCGCGTGCTAAAACCTCACCCGTCACCACACGCCAACCGCGTCTACTTCATAATCAACACGCACCCGTCATTATGTGTCTCTTCTTCGACCGCGCCGCCAGTTCCGCTCGTCCTCGCCATGGCCTGCCCGTTTTCGCCGCAGGCCTCCTGCTCCTCTCCGCTTCGGCGGTTAAAACTTCCGCGTCCTCCGTCTCCGACGCGAGGGACCTGTTCAAGGAATACATCGAAATGCGCAAACTCATAGGCGAGGAGTCCTCGGCTTGGGAAAATCAGAAGATTACACTCGTCGACATGGTCGCCGTGCTGAAGACCGAACGCGACCAACTCCAGGCCTCGATCGAAACTCTGCGCGGCTCCGCCACCAGCGCCGACCAAAAGCGCGCCGACCTCAACACCGCGATCGAAAAGGGCAAGGCCACCAGCACCGCCTTCGACTCCACCATCGCCACCCTCGAGGAGAGCCTGCGCACCATGGCCCCGCGCCTGCCCGCTCCGCTCGTCACCGAACTCCAGCCCCTCCTCACCCGCCTGCCCACCGACTCCACCACCCGCCTCGGCTATTCTCAACGCCTGCAAACAATCATCGGCGTGCTCGCCCAAGCCGATAAATTCAACTCCGACCTCCGCTACGTCAGCGCAGTCCAGGTCGTCGATGGTCAAAGCATCGAGGTTCAGACCCTCTACTTCGGCCTCGCCGCCGCCCTCTTCACCGACGCCTCCGGCACCTACGCCGGGCACGGCTTCCCCGCCGCTGACGGCTGGAAGTGGACCCGCGCGTCCGCTGCCGACGCCCCCCAAATCGCCGAGGCCGTCGACGTCTACCTCAGCCGCCGCGCCCCTGCCTTCGTCCCCGTCCCCCTCCAACTCGACTGAACCTCCTTACGCCTAAACGTCCACTTCGCGCCATGATCACTTTCTCATACCGTCCCTTTGTCCGATTGCTCGCGCTCGCGGCTCTTTGCGCCGCCCCGCTCCTAGCCCAGGACTTCTCCGCCGAGGCCCGCAACAAACTCGAACAGTCCACCCGAGAACTTTCCGAACTACGCGCCCGCATCGCCCGCGACCGCGTCCCGCTCGCCACCGAGCTCCGCGAACTCGAAACCGCCGTCCTCGAGCTCCGCCGCGAACGCGAACGCATGCAGCGCATGGTCGACAACCAGTCCGTCGACCTCGCCAGCCTCGCCAACCAAGCCAAAGCCTACGAGGACGAGGCCGGCTACGTCTCCAACCTGCTCAACGACTATCTCAACCGCGCCAACGCCTCCCTCACCGTCGGCGAAACCGCCAGCGTCGGCCCCGCCCTCCTCGCCGCCATGAATCGCGCCGACGTCCCAGACGCCTCCGCCCGCGAAAAAATTCAGGCTCAACTGGAAGGCGTCCAAGCCGCCCTCGCCCGCACCTCGGCCAACATCGGCGGAGCCCGCTACCCGTCCGAAGCCGTCCTCCCCGGCGGCCGCGTCTCCAAAGGTGAATACGCCCAGATCGGCCCCATCGGCTACTTCGCCGCCGACGGAGACAACGCCGGCGTGCTCGTCCGCGGTGCCAGCGAAACTCCCGCCCTCATCGTCTTTGATCCCAAGGCCTCCCCCGCCATCGCCTCCTTCGTGAAAACCGGCTCCGGCACCCTGCCCGTGGATACCACCCAGGGCCGCGCCCTCGCCATCGCCACCTCCAACGAAACCCTGGTCGAACACTTCCTGAAGGGCGGCCTCTGGATGTGGCCCATCGCGTTCTTCGGCGTGCTCGCCGTCATGATCACCGGGTTCAAGCTGCTCGACATTCTATCCATCAAACAACTCCCGGCAGCTACCCTCAAGGAGGTCCTGGACCTGGTGGGGCAGGACAAACTGCCCGACGCGCTTCATGTCGTGAACAAGATCGACGGCCCCGCCGCCGCCATGATCAAGACCGGACTGCAGAACGCCCACCTCTCCAAGGAGCTCCTGGAGGAGTTTCTCTTCGAGACCCTGCTGTCGGTTAAACCCAAACTCGAGCGCGGCCTCACCTTCATAACCCTGTCCGCCTCCGTCGCCCCCCTGCTCGGTCTGCTCGGCACCGTCACCGGCATGATCGAAACCTTCAAGCTGCTCACCCTCTTCGGCACCGGCGACGCCAAGAGCCTTTCCTCCGGTATCTCCCAGGCCCTCATCACCACCGAATACGGCCTGGTGGTCGCCATTCCCGCCCTGATCCTCGGCGCCATCGTCACCCGCATGGTCGCCAATCGCATGGCCGGCCTCGAAAGCACCATGATCAGCTTCGCCAACGGGATCGCCGAGCTGAAGGAGAAATCCGCCCTCCGCCAGCCCTCCGCTGCCTGATCCGTCCCCCCAACCCACAACCACCATGCAAGACGACGGCCTCATCCAGCAGGCGGTGCAAATCTTCCTCGACGGCGGCCCGCTCATGGTCCCCCTCGCCGTGCTCGCCTTCATCATCTACTTCTGCGTTATCGCCCTCTACCTGGAACTCTTCATCCGACGCTTCGACCGCGTCGACGAAAACCTCTGGCGCCACTGGGTCGATAAACCGGAAGAGGGCGTCGGCGAACTCGGCGACATCATCCGCTTCGCCGCCGCCAACGACGCCAACACCGCCCGCCTCCGCGCCTGCTTCAACGAGGTCCGTGCCGACTATATCCCCCGCGTCAACTCTCGCATCCGCTTCTCCATGGTCATCTGCGGAACCGCTCCCCTCGCCGGCCTGCTTGGCACCGTCACCGGCATGTTGGCCACCTTCGACGGACTCGCCTCCAGCGCCGGCTCCAGCACCGCCTCCCTCGTGGCCGGCGGTATCGCCGAGGCCCTCATCACCACCATGACCGGCCTCGTCATCGCCATCCCCGGCCTCGTCTTCATCTCCCGCATCAAGGTCATGCGAGACTCCCTCGAACTGTTCTTCCTCCGCCTGGAGAACGCCTTCGTGCGCAAGTCCGTGCCCCGCCGCACCTCCACCTGACCGCCCGCCTCCGCATCAACCGACTCAACGCTCCCTCACATGGCCCGCCGCACCCTCTCCAACACCCTTCAGCCACCCGAGGAGATCAACATCTCCCCGCTCATCGACATGGTCTTCATCCTCCTCATCTTCTTCATCGTCACCACGACGTTCGTCGAAGAGACCGGCGTCGAAGTGGACAAGCCCGAGGCCTCGTCCTCCCTGGCTCTCGAAAAGCAAAGCATCATGATCGCCATCACCAACGACAACAAGGTGATCTTCGGCGGCCAGGAAATCGGCCTCAGCGGCGTGCGCTCCACCGTGCGCCGCCTGACCAAAGCCGACGATTCCCCCGTCATCATCCAGGTGGATAAGGCCGTCTCCTCCGAGATGCTCGTTCGCGTCATCGACGAGTCTAAACTGGGTGGCGCCAAGAAGGTGAGCCTCTCCACCGACGCACCCAAGTAAACCTGGCCACCCGCCTATCCAGCCGATGCCCGCCATCACCAAATCGCCGCCTCCCGCCCTCAAGGGCGACAAGGCCTACCTGCGCAAACGCAAGGCCCCCCTCGCCCCCCTTTGGCTCGGCGCCACCCTCTGCACTCTCGGGGTCTTTCTCCTCCTGCCCTTCACCCAGATGATCGCCTCCTTGGGAAAAAAACCCAACGAGCTTTTCACGGTCGAGGTCAGCACACCGCCTCCGCCTCCGCCCATGGATCTCGATCTCCCGGAGCCCCCGCCCAACGAGCCCCCGCCTCCGGACATTGCGCCCCCGCCCCAACAGCTGTCCCTCAGCCAAATGGACGTGGCCCTCAACCTCGGCGTCGGCGACGCCATGGCCGGCGCCTTCTCCTTCGACGGCTTCGGCGTAAACGCCGACGACACCGCCGGCGACATGTTGATCTTCGACATCAAGGATCTCGACTCTGTCCCCCGCCGAACCCGCACCGTCCAGCCCGTTTACCCACCCGAGCTCCGCCGTGCCCGCATACCCGGTAGTGTCAGCCTCATGGTTGTCATTTCGGAAACCGGCACGGTCAAAGTCGAGAAAGTCGTCAACGCGACTCATCGTGAGTTCGAAGCCGCCGCCACCCGCGCCGCCGAACTCTGCCAGTTCGATCCGCCAAAAAAGGGGGGTAAGGCCGTCCGAGCCCGCTACGTCTGGACCTTCCCCTTTAGCCCATAAAACACACCCGTCCGCCTCTTCGCGCCCTATCCTCCTCCAACCTTTTCCCAACACTCTCCCATGAAATCGGCCCGCCTACTCTCTCTCTTTCTCGCCCTCGCCGCCACCGCTCCTTGCCTGCTAGCTCAGGTCTTCCCCCTCTCGGAGAACACTTGGTCCAATCCCGACTTCGTTAAACGTTTTCTCGGCTCCTACGGCTTCAATACCGAGGTTAATCCGTCCATCACCACCGAGGAACGCGCCATTTTCGAAAAGATCGTTCCGCTGGTATCCACCCAGCCTGCCCTCGCCATCTCCGAACTAACCACCGCTCTCGCCGCCAATCCCGCTGCCAGCCCAGCCATGGTCTACACCTTGGCCAACGTATACTTCCAAACCGGCGACATCCCCGCCGCCGACACGCGCTACAAGGAAGCCATCTCCCGCTTTCCCAATTTCCTGCGCGCTTACAAAAATCTCGGAGTGCTTTACGTGCAAACCGGCAAATACGCCGATGCCCTTCCCTTGCTCATCAAGACCATCGAACTCGGGGGACAGGGAGCCGACGTTTACGGCCTTCTCGCCTATTGCTACCTCAGCACCGGCAATTCCGTGGCCGCCCTCCGGTCCTACGAGCAGGCACTTTTCTTTGAACCGAAGAGCCGCGATTGGCGCATGGGCCGGGTGCAAGCTCTTATGAATATCGGCAGACAAGACGATGCCATCGCCGCTATTGACGACCTCATCAAGGAGTTCCCCGCCCAAACCGAGCTCCTCATGCTCCAGTCCAACGCTTTCATTGCCAAAAACGATCCCCACAGCGCCGCAGCCACCCTAGAAATCGTTCGTGCCGCCGGCAAAGCCGACGCCAACGCGCTGACCCTCCTCGGCGATATCTACCTGAATTTCAACCAGGCTGACCTCGCCCTCGACCTCTACCAGCAAGCCCTCGGCACCAAATCCCTCGGCAAAGATCGGGTGCTCCGCGTCGCCCGCCGTCTGGCCACCGTCAACGCCTGGACCCAGCTCGATGCCTACCTCGCCACGCTCGACTCCAATTCCGGATCGGTCAACTACACCGACGCCGAGCAAATCGACTTGCTCAACCTCAAAGCCCAAAGCGACCTTGCCCAAAACCGCAACGAAGCCGCTGGCGCTAAACTCGCCGAGGTCGTCCAGCGTGACCCGTTGAATGGTCGGGCCCTTCTCCTCTTGGCCAACTATTACTGGAACACCGGCGAGATTGCCCGCGCCGAACTCCACTACGAACGCGCCGCCAAGGTTGAGGCTGTGGCCCCCGAGGCCATGATCCAGCACGCTCGAATGCTCGTCGCTCAACGCGATTTCCAAAAAGCCGTCTCTCTACTTGAACGCGCCCAGGCAATCCGCCCGGTGGCCTACATCGGCCAATACATGGAAAAGGTCGCCGCCGCCTCCCGCGCCTCCGGCCGTTGACCATCGCCCGCGAGTCTGCTCCTTACCCTACCGACCGCGCCCAATCCGGGCGCGGTTTTTTCGTCCCGCCCATCGTCGGAACGAAGTTTATCCGCCACCT
>CAYNUW010000001.1:46897-55635 GCA_964400455.1 uncultured Akkermansia sp.
CCGGATTCCGGCATTGGCCGATCAAACTGGCCGCACAACTGCGCGAAGTACAAGCCGCTGGACTAGAATGACCAATGTCCCATTCGCCAGCAAGACGTGCGGCACACCAGGTGCGCTGCTGCGGTGGCAAGGTGGAGCGCGTTGTCCCTAACACGCTGGATTGTGACTGGTGATTGGTGGCTTGTGACTGGACGCCTGTAGATAGGTGCTGTTTTTCTCAGTGTCCCTCAGTGGTTACGCCGGATCGGCACTGGCTCACGCGAAGGATGGGAGGGGAACGAAGGACGAGCCCTCACAAG
The DNA here is from genome assembly GCA_964400455.1 of uncultured Akkermansia sp. GTDB lineage: Bacteria > Verrucomicrobiota > Verrucomicrobiia > Opitutales > Opitutaceae > IMCC26134_A. The sequence goes on from CAYNUW010000001.1 coordinate 47,197, forward strand.
CCAGCGCATTAGGGACAATGCGCTCCACCTAGACCGTGTCTGCGGAAAAAAACTCGCCGAGCGCCTTTCCCCCTCTGCGCCGTGCCCGCATCCGATTTCGCTCACATTTTGGCACGACCACATCTCCACCTCCGGGATAAACGTATCCACGTTTAGGATGCGACTGCTACATCTGCCGTCCGCTCGCGTGCGTAGCTTCATCTTTGCCCGCTTCAGCACCGACTTCCAGGCGGTTGGTTGAACAAAACTCCACCGCGCCAAACCCGGCTTTGAATCCTATTCGACCCGGTCCTTCCGCAAGCTTGATGGCACCTGCACTGCTGGTTGGCACGCGAGTTCACCAGACTTCCTAACCAACAACAAAGTCACTATGAAAAAACAGAATAACCTTCGCGGGGAACGTTTCCACCGCCACCGCGCCCCTCGTCATCTGGTCTATTTGCTGCTCGGCCTCATGGGGGGCGCTCACCTGCACGCCCAAACTACCCCGGAAGGAGAGGTCGCAGGCGAACTCGAAGAGCTGGCTACCGTGGGCGGAGAAGATCCCAACTTTATTCTCCCCACTCAGCCGATCGAGGGCGCCATCGGCTTCTCCAAGAGCATCGTCGACACCCCGAGATCCGTCTCCGTCGTCAGCTCGGAGATGCTCTCCAGCATGGCCATCTCCGAGGTCTCCGACCTTTCCCGCATCGTGCCCAGCGCCAACACCACCACCCGCTGGGGCATCCAGGGCAACATCGATATCCGTAACATGACTGCCGACACCTATTTTCGTGGCATGAAACGCATCGAGCCGCAGGGCAACTCCCGCACCGTGCTCCAAGCCAACGAGCAGATCGAGGTCGTCCGCGGTCCGGCACCGGCCTACTTCGGTTCGGGCAAAATCGGCGGTTACACCAACATGACGCCCAAATCCGGACGCTCACGCGCGGGCGCTTTCCTCGATGAATCCACCGGATTCGTCGAATTCACCGTAGGCTCAGAGAACAAACGCATCGCCTCCTTTGGCTACGGAGGCCCCATCAAAATCGGTGACGATGAACTAAAGGGTGGCTACTATGTGTTCGGCTTGGTAGAGGACTCAGACTCATACTACGAGCACGTTCCCCTTGGTCAGCGCGTTCTTCAAGGTGCAGTCTCCCACGATTTGAAGGGCGGCTGGCGCCTAGAGACCGGCTTCAATTACCAGGAAACCAAGGGCGCTGGCGGCTTCCTTAACCGCGTCACTCAGGATCTCGTCGATAACGGCACCTACTGGGGCGGTCGCGCTTTGGTTAACCTCGATACCGACGGCAGTGGAAAAATCTCGGAGCGCGAAATGGTGCTAGGCTCCCCCGTAGGCGGGGTTTTTGGCTCCGCCAGCGCCACTAATCGCGCCCTCGTCCAGCGCTTTGGCCCAGGAACCAAGTATGCCACGGCCCTGGCCGCCGCCACCACTCCCGGCATCGACGCGGCGGTAAACGCCAATAGCGCCTTGGCTGCTCTGCAGGCCGCCAATCCCGCCTTCGTGGGCATCATGACCGCCAACCCGGCGCTCTATGCAAACAACCTCAAACTCCTTAACGTCCTGCCCCAGGGCTTTGTGCAGGATCCGAACACCGTCGCTCCTAAAAAAATAGACTACTCTCACGTGGCGTTGGAAAAAGAACTTTTGGCCAAACTGGGCTTGGTCTACCTCGACTTCATCCACGACAAAAATCCGGACGCCAAGATAAAGAACCAGATCCTTTTTGACTCCCAGGATCAGTTCAAGGACTCCGAACTGCCCTTCTACCAAAAGCAGGATGTCTTCGTGGTCGAAGACAAAATCACCCTCGAATACAGGCTTCCGGAGGAGAATCTGCCGGATTGGCTCTCTATCAACAGCATTAGCTCTGTAAACCTAAGGTATACTGAAGCCGCCCGCCGATCAAATTCAGGAGATTATGATGATCGCCCTGATCTTTCTTTGCCGGGTAACGTCAGAACCCCCTACGACACCTTCATCAGCCCGCGTGAAAACGACGATTACCTCAACGGAGGTGCCCCTTTCAGCGCTGACATAACGACCACTTACCTTGAAAGCGGCGTGGGCTCGCTGTTCGACGTGGGACTTGGCGAACGTCTCAATCTGCTCGTCGGCGGTCGTATCGACTACATTCAAGCCGAGACCATCGTGCCCCCCGGCCTGTATCGCATCGGCACCAATGGCCTCTTTACCAATGCCGCCACGGCAAAGAACAATTCAGGCGAAGGCGATGACTACGGCAAATCTTACACCGTCAGCCTATCCGGCAAGGCACCCTATGGACTCGTCCCCTACATAACCTACGGACAGCAAACCGCCCTCAGCGATAGTGCAGACCTTACCCTGGCAAGTAATCTCGTAAAAGCCGGCCCCTACGACGCTGCCACGCTCGAAGAGGTCGGCATCAAGGGCACCTTCCTCGGAGGCAAGCTCTACGGCGCCGTGGCTGGCTATCGGCAGGAGCGGAGCACGGTGACGGCGGACCCCTTGGGCAATCCTCTGGTGGGCGGACTGGGCAATGTGAAGGGCGAAGGTGTTGAAATCGAGCTACGGTATGCGCCAAACAAAAACTTTTGGGTAGGCGGCTTCTCCGTTTTCCAGAAAACGGAACTCGTGTTCGGCGGCACCGAATTTGTTCGCGTGCACGGAGAATCGCTGGGCTTCACCGACGTGATCGATCCCGTCAGCGGCAAGGTGATCTACAATGCCGAAAGCTTCACCAACGGCGGTGTCGCCTCCCTTGCTGTCCCGAAGGACGTTAAAACCGAGCATCCCTCGTATCCAAACACTTCGCACGGCCTACAGGCTCAATACACCTGGGACAATGGCTTCCTGATTAGCGGTAGCGGCAACTACATTTCCGAGGTCCATTCCGGCCGTCTACAAACGGTCAAACTTCCCGAAGCCTACACTTACAACATTGGTGTAGGTTACAAAAAGAGCGATTGGACCCTGAAACTTGATGTAAAAAACATCACCGACGAACAGTGGTTCCGCGGGCGCAACGGCACGGGCGCCGGCGACGTCCTCATCTCCGCCATGCCCGGCCGTCAGTGGCAGCTCACCGTCACCAAGGCCTTCTAAGGCCCTGACCCTCGCCGGAGGACGCGCGGCGTCCTCCGGCTTCTCACCGTCCCATACTGTATCCGCATACGGATACTTCCTAGTCATGCTCCTCCTTCAGGCACCATCGCCCATGATCTTCACCAAACTTCCCGCCGCCCTGCGCGCGCTCCCCCTCGGCCTCGCCTTCTTCGCCACTTCCCTCCCCGCCGCCCGCGCCGCCGAGTTTAACCTCGAAACCGCCACCGTCGCCGACATCCAGGCCGCCATGGATTCCGGAGCCCTCAGCTCCGAAAAACTCGTCGGCCTCTACCTCGCCCGCATCGCCGCCTACGACCAGGCCGGCCCCAAGATCAACGCCGTCATCAATCTCCACCCCGAGGCCCTAAAGCTCGCCCGCGAACTCGACGCCGAGCGCAAAGCCAAGGGCCCCCGCTCCCCCCTCCACGGCGTCCCCGTCGTCCTCAAGGACCTCTTCGACACCAAAGACATTCCCACCACCGCTGGCTTCCTTCCCCTCAAGGACTCGCAGCCCATCCACGACGCCACCGTCGTCAAACGCCTGCGCGACGCCGGCGCCATCATCTTCGCCAAGGTCAACATGAGCGATTGGTTCGGCGTTCCCAAGGAGGGCGATCAGAGCACCGTGCTCGGCCGCACCCTCAACCCCTACAACCCCGCCCTCACCCCCGGCGGCTCCTCCGGCGGCACCGGCGCCGCCCTCGCCGCCGGCTTCGGCCATCTCGGCCTCGGCTCTGAAACCGGCGTCTCCATCCGCAACCCCACCGCCAACAATTCCGTCGTTGGCCTCGCCCCCACTCGCGGCCTCATCTCCCGCACCGGCCAGGTCATGACTTCCTTCACTCAGGAACGCGCCGGCCCCATGGCCCGCACCGTCTACGACGTCGCCGCCATCACCGATGTCGTAGCCGGTTTTGATGCCGAAGACCTCCTCACCATCACCACCCCCGGCAACATCCCCTCCGGGGGCTACACCCAGTTCCTCAAAAAGGACGGTTTGAAGGGCGCCCGCATCGGCGTGTTTCGCGACCTCTTCCGCAAGGGAGAAAAACACGCCGAGGGCGTGGCCCTCGTCGAGGCCGCCATCGCCAAGATGAAGTCCGAGGGCGCCATCGTTGTCGACGGCGTCACCCTGGGCATCGACCTTTTCGACCTGCTCGATTCGCACGGCGGCATGCGCACCAACTACCACGAAGCGCAGTTCTCCTACGACCTCTACTTTCGCCGCCTCGGCCCCGCCGCCGTCATTAAAAACATGGACCAGCTCGTCGCCTTCGGCGACCTAGTGAAACCAAATATCCGCAAGGGCTACTCCGAGTTCCGCTCCCTCGATCACCACGCCGACTTCGTCGCCCGTCGCGACACCCAGGAAGCCCTCCGCGCCGCCGTGGTCGAGCTCATGGACAAATACAAACTCGACGCTCTCGTCCATCCGTTCAAATCCCTCCCGCCCGAGGGCCACACCGAACGCGTAACCGAAAAGGACAACCCCCTCAGCTCCGTCACCGGCCTGCCCGCTGTCATCGTGCCCGCCGGCTACACCAAGAAGGAAAACGGACCCATCGCCATCGAGTTCCTCGGCCGCCCTTACGCCGAGCCCGTCCTCTTCCGCCTCGCCTACGCCTACGAGCAGGCCGCCCAGCCCCGCAAGCCCGCCCCCCTCACCCCGGCTCTCGCCGGCGACAAGTTCACCTACTGAAGCCTGCGCGGCCCGGCCATCCAAGCCGGGCCGCCTTTCATTTTGCACCATGCGCTTTAGCTCCGCCCTTCGCTCCGCCGCCTTTGCCGCCCTTCTCTCCGCGCCCTTCGCCCGCGCGGCCGAATTTGACCTCACCACCGCCTCCATCGCCGATATCCACGCCGCCGTGGACGCCGGAGCGCTCACCTACGAGCGTCTGGTCGAGCTCTACATCAACCGCATCGCCACCTACGACCAGCACGGCCCCGCCCTTAACCAGATAATCGCCGTCAACCCACGGGCCCGACTCGACGCCCGCGCCCTCGACGCCGAATTCAAAGCCACCGGTCGCCGCGGCCCGATGCACGGCATACCCGTCATCGTAAAGGACTGCATCGACACCTGGGACCAACCCGACTCCGGCGGAGCCCTCTCCCTGCGCAACAGCTTCCCCCCCGACGACGCCTTCATCGTCAAAAAACTCCGGGAAGGCGGCGCCATCATCCTCGCCAAGGCCAATCTCTCCGAGTTCGCCTCTGGCGCCCCCGGCCTCAACGGTGCCAGCACCCTAGGCGGCGTCCCGCGCAACCCTTACAACCTCGCCCGTCACAACGACGGCTCCAGCTCCGGTTCCGGCGGCGCCCTCGCCGCCGTCTACGCTCCTACCGCCCTCGGCACCGAGACCGGCTCCTCCACCCGTGGTCCCGCCTACCACAACAGCGTCGTCGGCCTCGGCCCCACCGAGGGCCTCGTCTCCCGCGACGGCGTCATCCCCAACTCCACCACCCTCGACCGCGTCGGCCCCATGGCCCGCACCGTTGCCGATCTAGCCGTCCTCCTCGACTACAGCATCGGCCTCGACCCCGCCGACCCCATCACCCAGCGCAGCGCAGACGCTCTCGCGAAAAAACCCTTCATCGGCCCGCTCCCGACCGATCGCCTGAACGGCGCCCGTCTCGGTGTGTTTCGCCAGGTCTTCACCTCCGACGACCCCGTCACCTCCGAATCCCGCGCCATCACCGAACGCGCCCTCGACGAACTCAAGGCCGCCGGCGCCATCTTGGTGGATCCGGCCGGCATCCCCGAAAACGTTACCGAGCTCCTTAACACCCCCGCCCTCGGCCCCGCCGAACTGCGCGACGGCCTCAATCACTACTTCGCCTCCCTCGGCCCAACCTCACCGATTAAAAACCTCTCCGATCTCATCAAGGACGGTGGCATCATCTGGAACAAATTCACCAGCTACACCCGCGCCCTCTCCGCCCCGCCGCACGAGACCAACGAGGCCTACCAGCGCGACCAGGCTAAACGCGCCACTCTCCGCGCCGCCCTCGAAAAGCTCATGGACGACCAGAAACTCGATGGGCTCGTCTACCTCCACAACCTCTACCCCGCGCAATACATCAACGAGCCCCAGGTCTACACCAAGGTGAAGCTTAGCTCCGTCTCCGGCCTGCCCGCCGTCTGCGTCCCCGCCGGCTTCACCCGCGATAACCAGCCCGTCGGCATAGAATTCCTCGCCCGCGCCTTTGCCGAGCGCGACCTCCTCGCCCTCGCCCACGGCTACGAAGTCGCCACCCGCCACCGTATCTTACCTCCCACTACGCCGCCGCTTCCCGGCGAGCGCTTCACCTACTGACCCCTCTACTTATGCGCCTTCTTCGCTCCGCCGCCTTCACGCTATCATTGGCCCTCGGTCATTGGTCCTTGGTCATTCCAATCGACGTCCGCGCTGCGGACTTCGACCTGTCCACCGCCACCGTCGCCGACATCAACGCCGCCTACGACGCCGGCGCCCTCACCGCCGAGAAGCTCGTCACCCTGCTCCAGGCCCGCATCGCCGCCTACGACCAGACCGGCCCCAAGCTCAACTCCGTCATCGTCGTCCACCCCAAGGCCCTCGAAATCGCCCGCGCCCTCGACGCCGAGCGCAAGGCCAGGGGCCCCCGCTCGCCCATCCACGGCATCCCCGTTCTCCTCAAGGACAACTACGACACCTTCGATCTCCCGAACACGGGCGCCTCCGTCGCCCTCAAGGACAACATCGCCCCCGACGACGCTTTCACCGTCAAGCGCCTCCGCGACGCCGGTGCCATCATCTTCGCCAAGGTCAACCTCTCCGAGCTCGCCCGCTCCGGCGTCTCCATCAGCTCGCTCATGGGCCAAACGCTGAACCCCTATGACCTTACCCGCACCCCTGGCGGGTCTTCGGGCGGCACGGGCGTCGCCATCGCCGCCACCTTCGGCATCCTCGGCACCGGCTCAGACACCGGCCAGTCCACCCGCTCCCCGGCCTCCGCCAACAACGGCGTCGGCCTCCGCCCCACCTTCGGCCTCATCTCCCGCGACGGCATCATCCCCATCTCCTACACCCAGGATACCGCCGGCCCCATCACCCGCTACGTCGCCGACGCCGCTGTAATGATGGACTACCTCGTCGGCTTCGACCCCGCCGACACCACCACCTGGGTCGGCATCGGCAAGGCCCCCGCCACCTACACCGCCGCCCTCGTCCCCGGCGGCCTTAAAGGCGCCCGCATCGGCTTCGTCACTGACCTCGTCGGCGACGGCTCTCACCCCGAACACGCCTGGGTGACCACCGTCACCACTCGCGCGCTCGCCGATCTGCGCAATGCCGGCGCCGAGGTCGTCTCCCTTCGGATTCCCGAAGCCGGTCACTACGCCAAAAATACCGGCGAAATTTCAGTAAGCAACTTCGAGGTCAAATGGGGCATGGACGCCTACTTCGCCGGCAACGGGCCCAACTCCAAATACAAGAACCTCGCCGAATACGTCGCCGCCGCCGGCAACACCCACCCACCCGTCTACCAGTCCCTCAAGCGCGCCTCCGAGGCCAAGGAGGACGCCCTCCGCTCTCCCGAATACCGGAAGCGCCTGCTCGCCCAGACCGTCTTCCGCGACCGCCTTGTTGCCGTCATGGACGCCCATAAGCTCGACGCACTTTTCTACCCGCACCAACGCCGCCTCGTCGTCCCCGCCACCAAGGATCCCGAGCAGGTCGAGCGCAATGGCTTCATGGCCTCCAGCACCGGACTCCCCGCCATCACCGTGCCCGGCGGCTTCTCACCGCCCACCAAAGACGCCCCCATCGGCGTTCCCGTGGGCGTCGAGTTCCTTGGCCGCCCTTTCAGCGAATTCGATCTCATCCGCCTCGCCTACGGCTTCGAGCAAGCCACCGGCCACCGCCGCCCGCCCGTCTCCACTCCGTCACTACCGGGTGAAAAGTTCAGCTACTAACGCGCCTTCGGCCCTTCCGCCCACCTCCCATGCGCATCTCCCGCCACGCCCGCGCCCTTCTCTGGATACTTGTCACTGGTCATTCGGCATCGGTCATTCCAGTCGAAGTCCGCGCCGCGGACTTCGATCTGGCCACCGCCAGCTTCGCCGACATCCAAGCCGCCAAGAACGCAGGCGCACTCAGCGCCGAGAAACTCACCTCCCTCTACCTCGCCCGCATCGAGGCCTACGACGCCAACGGCCCCAAGCTCGCCAGCGTCCTCCACGTCAACGCCAACGCCCTCGCCGAGGCCAAGGCGCTCGACGCCGAGCGCAAGGCCACCGGTCCGCGCTCCCCGCTTCACGGCGTGCCCATTGTCGTGAAGGACGTCTTCGACACCGCCGATATGCCCACCACCGGCGGCTTCCTCCC
>CAYNUW010000002.1:0-41397 GCA_964400455.1 uncultured Akkermansia sp.
GACTGGGGCACCGAGCTCCTCAGCCTGCGCGGCCTGAGAAACACCAGTTGAGCCCGAAATCCGCGATTGTCTCGGATCGGCTCTCCCAAGCTGGTGGCCGTCAGCTCATCTCGTCACCCATTCCATGCACCTTCCATGTGCACGTAAGGCATTCTGCAAGCCCCACCCGTCTCATCACCTCGCGCTATACTCCGCCGGGCCAATCGCGGAATCCGGGTTAAGCCTAGACGGGGAACAAACGGATTTCCCCTCTAAGGCTCACCAACCTCAAGTTGGTCACGTCGATCTTCGCCGGAACCACCATCGATACCAAGATAGATCAGTCAGAACGCCGCAATAGCCCCGCGACCCGTGCGAAAGCCCCACTTGGGGCGGTGCGACAAAAAACCGCATCGGCTTTAACCTCACCTTCACCGATTGCGCTCTAGTCGAGCAGAATTCCTTTTCTTGGCGGGACCCGATTATCTCCACGAAACGACTAGACCCGACTAAGCTCCGCCGTAGCCACCTCACGCGCCCGCGCATCCGCCGCCAACACGTCACCCAAGTCTTGCGCCGCAGCGCCGCCGACCTCAGCCAAGACCGCATCCGTGACGCGCGGGATGCCCAAAAAAGATAAACGCCCGGCTAGGAACGCCGCCACCGCGACCTCATTTGCCGCATTATACACCGCCGGTGCAGCCCCCCCGCGCTCCATCGCCTCCCGCGCCAAGCGCAACATCGGAAACCGCCGCTCGTCTGCCGGCCTAAACTCCAACCCGAAAACCCGCTCCAGCCCCAACGCCGGTTCCGTAGGCTGCGGTGCTCGCACCGGATACAATAACGCGTGCTGCACCGGAAAAGTCATGGAGGGCGGGCATAGCTGAGCCAACATCGAACCATCGACAAACTCCACCAAGCAGTGCACCACACTCTGCGGATGCACCACCGCCGCACACTGCGCCGGTCTCAGGTCGAACAATACCGAAGCCTCGATCAACTCCAGCCCCTTGTTGGCCAGCGTCGCGCTATCCACCGTGATCTTCGGACCCATCGCCCAGTTCGGATGCCGCAGCGCATCCGCCACGGTGGCCTCCCCTAGGCGCTCCGCCGGCCAATCGCGAAAAGCTCCGCCCGACGCGGTCAAAATCACCCGCCTAATCTCCTCCTGTTCCCGACCTTCCAGGCACTGAAAAACCGCGTTATGTTCCGAGTCCACCGGCAGAAGTCGCGCCCCCGACGCCCGCGCCGCTGCCAGCACATGAGCTCCAGCCAGCACCAAAATCTCCTTCGATGCCAGTGCCAGATCCTTGCCCGCTGACAACGCCGCCAGCGCCGGGCGGAGCCCCGCCGTGCCCACCACCGCCACCAGCACCACTTCGGCCTCCGGGAGTGTGGCCAGCGCCTCCAAACCCTCCACCCCCGGCGCGTGTAAAATCGCGCCCGCCGGCAAACCCGTTTGGCGCGCCGCACGCGACGCCCGCTCGTCGAACAAGGCAAGGTGCCGCACCCCAAACTCCCGCGCGATTCCGAGCAACTTTTCCGTGCTGCCATGCGCCGCCACGCCCACCAACTCCAAGCGGTCCGCGTGGGCGCGCAGAACCTTCAGGGTGTTTTCCCCGATGCTCCCAGTAGCGCCGAGCAAAACCACCCGTCGCCGACGCGCGGAAGAACCTATCGATGATGACAAACGGGGTCCCATGTGCAGGTAGCTGCTCGCCCTCAAGCCCCCTGAATGAAGGCGAAAACCACATAGCCGAACGGCGCGGTCAGCACCAAGCTGTCCGAGAGATCAAACATGCCGCCTATGCCAGGAATGGTCGCCCCCGCATCCTTCGTATCCGCCCGTCGCTTGATGACCGACTCCACCAAGTCCGACACGATGGCCAAGACCGCCACCGGCACCGCCACCAAGGCCGCCACCCAAGGCGTCAGTCCGCTCGGTATGTGCGCCGCAAAGAGCGCAGCCAATCCTGCGCCCACCGCGGCCGACACCAACACGCCCCCGACGGCTCCTTCCCAAGTCTTCTTCGGACTTATGCCCGGAGCCATCTTGTGGCGCCCAAACGCGAGCCCCGCCAAAAGAGCCCCCACGTCGCAAAATTTGGATACGGCGATCAGCCACACCACCAGCAGCAGCCCGCCCGTCTCCGAAACGCCCGGCAAGGTCGCGATGCGCACCAGATACGACAACATGAAAGGCACGTAGAGCACGCCAAACAGCGACCACGCCAGCGTCTCCACCCGATTGTGCGGTTGCCTTTCGCCGAGGATGCGAAGCGCAAACCCGATCGCCGCCGCCGCCAGCAAGGTGCCCGGCGCACTCAGCTCCGCCAGGACCGGTGAAAATTTCGGCCCGTAGTGCGGTGCCAGCATGATCAGCGCGGCAAACGCCAGCCCCAGCTTGTCAAAGGGCTCCAACCCCATGCGCCGCACCATCTGATAAAATTCGCGCAAGGTCAGCACCGCCACCGCGCACAGCAGCCACACCGCACCGGTCAGCCCGAGAAACTTCACGCAGCCGATCACAACGGCCCAGAGAACGAAGGTGCTGACAAGACGTTGGCGCATGGAGTGGGATGAATTAAAACAAAGTGCGCGGAGAGGCGAGGCGCCGGGCGCGGGTCAGAGGACGTCGGCCGCGACCGGCCCGGGCTTGCTCACTTGCTCGCCGGTCAGCCCGTAGCGCCGCTCGCGCCGTTGATAGTCGGCCACCGCCGACTCGAACTCCGCCCGGCCAAAATCCGGCCAGGCCACCGGTGTGAAAACGAACTCCGCGTAGGCCGCCTGCAGCAGGAGAAAATTGCTCAAGCGACTCTCGCCCGAGGTACGAATCACCAAATCGGGATCGGGCAGATCCGCGGTGTAAAGGTGCCGGGCAAAGCCCTCCCACGTATCCGCATCCTCTATGCGGGCCTCTCCAGCCGCAACCGCCGCAGCGAACGCTTTAACCGCATCCAGCGTCTCGGTCCGCGCGCCGTAATTCAGCGCCAGCACCAGCGTGTGCTCGTCGAACCCCGCCGTCGCCGCCATCACTTCCTCCAGCGCGGCCCGGGCCCGCGCCGGCAACGCGTCGATGCGTCCGATCGCCCGCAGCCGCACCTTGTTTTTCATCAACTCGGCCTTCTCACGCCGCAAAAACGTCTCCAGCAAATTCATCAACCCACCCACTTCGTCCTCCGGCCGTCGCCAGTTCTCGACCGAAAAGGCGTAGAGCGTCAGGTAACGCACGCCGAGGACACGAGCCGCCTCCAACACCCGCCGCACCGATTCCACTCCCCGTCGATGCCCTTCGATCCGGGGCAGCCCGCGGCGCTTCGCCCAACGCCCGTTGCCATCCATGATGATGGCGACGTGCCGAGGGACCGGAAGCAGGGCGGGTTCAGACATGAGCGTGGAAGCAAGGAGGATATCAGGACGAGGTGGTTTTGGAGCCCGCTAGCCAAAGCCCTCCACCCGCCCGGGCGCAATGCCAGAAGCCGCGCCCGCCTGCCTCTAGCCCCAACGTCACCGTAATTTCTCTTGGAAAAACGTATGCATGTGCGCGAAAGCCCGCGCCGCCACCACCGGATGATACTCTGCCCGACCAGGCATCGCCGCCGTCGGATCGGTAAAAGAGTGCACCGCGCCGGAATAAGCCACGAATTGCCAGTCCACCCCCGCCGCCGACCGCATCGCCGTTTGCCATTGCCCAACATGCTCCGTCGGCACGAAGGGATCCGCGTCCCCGTGCAGGACCAGGACGCTGCCTTTTATTTTGCCACTGTCCGCCTCCAGCGTCGGCGAGAGCAGATCGCCGTGAAACGAGACAAAGGCCCGCAAAGGTGCTCCCGCCCGCGCGAACTCCAGCACCGCGCCGCCCCCAAAACAAAATCCGATCGCACCATAACGTCCTTCCGGAACTCCCGTGTCCCCGGCCAGCGAACGGAAATGGTCAAACGCCGCCTGCGTCCGAGCCCGCATCAAGCCCCGGTCCGCCCGCACCGCGCCCGCCGCCGCGCCCGCTTCCTGCGCGTCGGCCGGTCGCACCGACGCCGTGTAAAGGTCAGCCACATAAACCACGTATCCCAGCGCCGCGACCTTGGCCGCTTTGGCGATGGCCGCGACCGTGACTCCCCTCCCGATTGGCACCATCCACACCCCCCGAAGTCCGCGCGCGTCGGACGGCATGACCAAGGCTGGCGCATAGGCCGCCCCGTCGTGCTCAAAATTCAAACGCCTCACCACCGGGTCAGCGGCACATAACGGAACCAGCACTCCGGCACCGAAAAAAAACAACACCCACACCCAACCTCGTAATTTTACACTCATGAGAAAATTCCTACGCGGAAAGCCCGGCCGCGCAACCATGCCGCGCCGCCGGCCGTGCCGAAATGCGCACCAGCTTACGGCAATACGACGCGCTGAGGATTCAACAACCGCACCGGCCCAAGCAGCCCCGACTCCACCAAGGGATCCCCCGCATCATAAAAATTCCAAGTGGCGAACGTTACGCGTCCGCCCGGCGGCTTTTCACGCCCCTCCTTATACCAGTCCGGCAATTTCACGATGCCGTGCGGATCGTTGCCGTGTTCATCGCGAAGGCCAAACTCGTCCTCCGCCGGCAGGGCTTCGTCACCAATCAAGCGATTGGTCCACAAGTTCGTCACTCTGACCTCCAGGCGATTTTCACCGACCTGCACAAACTCCGTGATGTCGGCCCGGTAGGGCTCCTTCCACACCACGGGCAAGGTCCGCCCGTTGACCACGATCTCTGCGAGAACTTCAACGCGACCGAGGTCGAGCACCACCCGGCGGTCGGCGGCAATCCAGGACGGCGGCACCGTCATCTCCCGTTGGTAAGTCGCGGTGCCGGAGAAATGCCGCACCCCATTATCCTGATGCAAATGGAGAGAACAAAGCGCGGGCAAGGTGATCTCCGGCGGCGCCCCGCGTCCGGGCTGGAAACTCACGCGCCAAGGTCCGTCGAGGACAATCGGTGCGGACGGGGTGGCTAGGCGGGGCGCGCTCTCCGCGTCGAACTGGTAGGCACCCGGTTCCCACGCCAGCATAGTCGCGCCGCCCCGGGCGGATCGGGCGATGTCGGTGACCACCGGCAGCTCAGGCGCCGGCAGCCCGGAAGCGACGAGCGCTCGCAGTTCCGCGCCGTCGAGCGCCCGGTCAAAAGAAAGCGCGGCAGTGGAGTTGCCCTCGAAATAAAACACGTTTCCACGTGCAGGCGGTGCAGGCTGCTTGGCGGCGCGAGCCAGGGCATCGAGGCCGGAGAAATGCAGCGTGTAGTCCACTGGCGGCGGGGGTGAGCCGACGCCGCCGAACACCTTTTTTCCGGAACGCAGTCCCGCGCGCACCCACTCTCCATTCACGTAGAGTGAGGGCGTGCCCTCGCGATAAACCACGGCGACATGCGTCCAGCCCGAAACCGGACGCTCGACCACCAGCACCGCCGGACAATCATCCCACGAGCGCTCGACCACGAAGATTCCATTCCTGCCCACCGCAAGGCCGGCGGTGGCCGCGCCCGAGCCGAAACGCGCGTCCCCAGGATCGGCTGGTATGGCGTAAAACTTACCCACTTCGTCGATGCGACCGGTGGTACTTTCCTTGGGCATCACCCGCAGGTCGGTGTCGGGCTTTACCCACACCGCCATGGTGAAGGTATCCCTCGGCGCCGAGGCGGCGGCCGCCTGACGTGGTGCCGCCGAGACGATGGCGCGGCCGTCTTTGCGTAGCTCGCTCGCGCTGGACTGGCCCGGGCGGCGAAAGAGCACAAAAACCGCCTCGCCCGGCTCCAGCCGCAGCGGCAAGTCGATGCGCCCGGCACGAGCGCCAAAGATCGCGGCGTCGTAACGTTCACCCGTATCGGCGCGCCAGATCTCTGGCTGGCGTCCGGCCATGTCTCGAAAAGACGCGACGACGTTTTCGACCCGACGCTGGCGATTGGAGACGAAGTAAAGGTCGCCATCGGCGAGTCGTCGATGGTGCCAGGCCAATGCGGTGTCAGGCAGCGGGGATTCGAACAAAAAGTCCGGCATAACCTGAGCTCGAGTGAGGGCGGTAGGTATATCCACGTCGGACCAGACCCGAGGACTTTGCCAAGTCGCAGCCACATCGACCAGCATGGCGCCTTCGCTCCCGGGGTAGCCGCTCAGGGTCGAGGAGAACCGCGGCCTCGGACCGACCAGCGTGGAGCCAGCCTCGACAAACTCACGCAAACGCTTCGCCAGCTCCGGGCTGATCGCCTCCAAGTTTCCGGGCAGCACGAGCAGGCGATAGCGTCCGCCTTCCGGCAGCACGTAATCGCCGTTCTCGATGCGCACGCGGTTTAGCAACACGTCGGCGTTCACGAGGTCATAGGTGTAGCCGGGCGGCAGCACCGGCATGGCCATCTGTGACGGATCGGGCGCGCGATCACCGGTGAAATAGAGCACATCGGCGACCGGGGTTCCGTTGCGCAGCGTCTGCTGGGTCCGGGCCAGATAACCGGTCCACTCCCCGGCCTGAGCATACCAAGTGTTGGTGCGTTCCAGATGCGATCCGTAGGGCCCCATCGTCATGCCCGGCACGGCGTCCGGATGGGGCTGGTGGGCGTAGCGATGAAAATAAAACTGATTCACACCCGCCGCCATCATTTCATCTCCGAGGATCTTTAACGCGTAAGGATACTCGAGCCAGCGCGAGGTGCGGAACTCGCCGGTGAAAGCCTCGGCGGCGACCACGGTCTTGCCATAAACGTGAGCGGCGGAGGTGACCATTTTCACCGGCCGGTTGGGGGTCCACGGCGTGCGGGTCCAAAACTCGGTCATGGGCACGTCGGGCAGACCCGACACTCGCAACTCGTCGAAATTACCCGCGCCGTAGCCTTCGACATAAAAAATCAGGCCGTGCTCGCGGGCGAGCTCCTGGGCGCGGCCGTAGTAGTATTCGGCCATCATGTCCGCCTGCACGCGGCGAAAGTCATGCAGAAAACGTTCGCTACGAGCGGAGTCGCCGACCACGCGTCCGAAGAGAGCCGGAACGTAATGAACAATCGGATACCCGGCCCTGCGCTCAAACTCGGCCGGGAAATCGCGCGTCCAGTTCTGCATACCGGCCTCGTAGCTATCGATTTCCAGCGAGCGCAGGGGGCCCGCTCCGGCCGCGGCGGCGTCGGCAAGCACCCGCTGGATGACGGTTTCAAAATGCAGCTCAATACCGGCCGGATCAAGTTTGTCGCACTCGAGGCCCCGCCCCGCTGCGGAGGCGGCGACATTCTCCTTTCCCGTGGTCGTGTGTCCCACCCGCAGGATGGTCCACGCTCCCGGCGGGGCGTCCCAGCGCAGGCGACCGTCTCGAAAGAAAGCCGAGAGGTCACGCACCGAGGCGGGATCGATTCCGGCGTGATTGGTTTCAGACAGGCGAAGCTGCCCCGCGACGCGGTAATCAAAATTGGCCTTGGCCGCCCAGTCGTCGATCCGAGGCGCGCGGTGAAAAACAAGTTCACCGACCCAGCCCGCACGACTGGGGGTGAGGCGGAGGTAGCGGGCGGTTACCGGCGCGGCGAAAGTCCGCACGCTTGGCCCGGCAATTCCCTGGCGCGGCGGATTGGCGATGCTGGCGAGCGGCGCATAGGCGACGCCATCCATCGAGTGCTCGACGCGCAAAGTGGCGAAACGTTTTCCGGTGGCGGCCCAGGCGCTCGCGCCGTAAAGCCCTAGGGCGCGCGTAAACTCCAGCACGAGCGGCTCGCCCTCGGTAAACTCGATGGCGGTGGAGGCCAGGCCATCGCTGAGCACCGCGGGCGACTGGCGGGTGCCGTCGGACCGGGTTAGGCCAACAATGTCGTCCTCGTAACGCGCCTCTTCGCCAGGCACGGAGGGGAACGCGATCACCAGCGCGTCGGCGTAGTAGTCGCGGTTGGCCTGTGGCCGGTCGAGGGCAATGTCCACCACACCGCCGCCCGGCAGCGTGGTTTCCGTCCAGACCAACTGCTGCATGGAGCGCTCGGGCGTGATCCATGGGCCTCCGGAGGACGACCAGCCCGGCCCGTTCTGCATGCCGGCGTCCAGACCCAACCGATTGGCCTCGCCGATGGCGTGGGTCATGAGCGAGCGCCAGTGCGCATCAAGATAACCCGCCGGTCCGGCCGGCAGATAAGTGCTGCCGTCATAGGCGAAAAAGCCACCCACACCCGCCTGTTTCATGGCCTCCAGATCGCGGGTGATGCCGTCGGCGGTTACGTTGCCATTCATCCAGAACCAAAACGTGCGCGGGCGCGCTTCGGGCGGCGGCCGGTCAAAACCGGCAGCGAGCGGATCCGCGGCCATCGCGGTGACAAACGTGGCGAGCAGAAGTGCGGCGGTAGCGACAAAATTCATGGGCGGCGGCGCCAATAGTTAGCGAGGAGCGATCCGGATATGTTCATCCAAGGACTGAAGACGGCCGGGGCCAGGCCCACGGTGGCGAGCTTGCCCATGGCCCCAGCGAGGCCGGACGCCATGCCACCGTTTTGCAGGCCGACTTCGATCGCGACGGCGCGGGAGGAGGCCTTGTCGAGCCGGGCAAGGCGAGCCATCCAGTAACCGAAAAAATAGCCGGCACTGTTGTGCAGCATGGCGACGAGGACCAACATGCCGCCGACCAAGACGAGGTTGTCGCGCCCGGCGGCGGTGGTAATGGTCGTGAAGTAAACGATGCCTGCCATGGATAGAAACGGCATAAACGAATCGAGCCGCGGCAGCGCCCGAGTTAAACGGTGATAGAGCCCCCCAAAGGCCACCGCACCGAGCAGGAAGCCCATCAACTCCAGTCCGAGCGCGGCATCGGGTGAGAGCGAGGCGGCCCATTGTGAATCACGATGGGCAAAATTGAACCCGGCGCCGACGGCGCAGGCCGCCTCGATCAATCCAAAGCGCCTTTTGAAGCCGGGAGTCGCCCCCTTGAGATACTCATGGAGCAGAGCCGCGCCGACCGGCACGATCACGATCTTGATGATCTCGGTCATCATGGGCAGGAAGCGCACGTCGACCAGCGAACCAGCAAGCGTTTTCATCCAAAAGGGCGTCATGAGCGGCGCGAGCAGAGTGGTGATCGCGGTGGCGGTGATCGACAGGGCGAGGTTCGCCTTGGCGATGTAGCACATCACATTGGAGGCGAGGCCGCTGGAACAACAGCCGATCAAGATCACGCCGGCGGCGATTTCGTCCGGCATCGGAAAGAGCTTGGTCAGCGCCCAACCGCTGAGCGGCATGACGAGAAATTGCGCGCCGACGGCGATGGCTACGCCCCAGGGCATTCTTAAAACGCCGACAAAATCCTTCAGACTCATCTGCGTGCCCATGCCGAACATGACCGTCTGCACCACAGCGAGCACGACCCACTTGTGCCGGAGCTCGAGCGGGCCCCACTGCTTAAACGCCAGCGGATAGAGCATCGCGACCACGACGGCGGCCAGGATCCAAGCGGTGTATTGAAAGGTCTTCAGCGCGGGCACGGCACCAAGACCGATCGCAAGACCCACCGCTGCCCAGGCGGCACAGGGCGTCCAAACGGCGGAGACACCCAGAAGGAGGCCGGCAACGAGTCCGAGCAGCGCAGCAAGACCGGTAAAGAGGCAGAGACGTCGAAACATCGTCATGGTTTGGGGTTTTCTAAGCGTTCGCGCAGATAGCCGAACAAAGGGATGAGCACGGCGGGATCGACCGGCATCTTGTGCCCCCGAGGTTCGGACTCCGGGTGGTAGACGAAAGGACTGCCCAGCTGGGTGAGACGGCGACGCAGCACCGCCATCTGATGCAGCGCATCGCGCGCTTCGGTGGCGTTGATGGTGAGAAAAAGCGGGACAGTCGGCTCGCGCAAGTAGTCGAGCGCACCATGCTGACGCCAGACGTCCTCGTTGGTCGCAGGCTCGCCCCAGGCCTTCACATAACGCGGGATCATTTTATCGTCCGGCAACAAGTCGAGATAGGTGAAGCGACCGGACATGACCACCGCACCCTGCACGTCGTCAGACTCGTCCAGGTTTTCGCCACGGGGCTCGAACTCCGCGCTGCCGCCGGTGGTGGCGGTGAGCAGGGCCATGCCGCTGCCGCGCGAAAAACCCAGGGTCACAATGCGACCGTTCAGATCGAGTTGAGGCGCGAGCGCCCGCGTCGTGCGCACGGCAGCCTTGGCCTTCCAAGCCGACTCCGGCATGGCGTCGAGGCCCTTGTAGGGCGCGGCTACGGGATGGTCGGCCATGACCGCGGCATGGCCGGCGATAGCGGCGGCGGGCAACATGGCGTCGGTGCAGAAGGTGAGCGAAAAATTACCCATGCGATCCGCGTTGTCGCAGGTGAACTCCAGCACCGCTCCAACCGGAGCGACAGGTCGCGAGGGATACATCACGTCGAGCGCGAGCGCGCGACTGCCCTCGCGGTAAAACACCACTTCGCGGCGCAGGCGGCATCCGGCGGGCACAAGGTAAATGCGGGCCGCGTCGATCGCGCGGTCCGCGAGCAGACGCTTGGCGCGTATGTCTTCGCGCAGACCCACCAGATCGGCGTAAAGGCCGGGCAACACCGAGTTCTTATCACCGGCGTAATCGAGCACCGCCACGAGATGACCGGCGGCGCGAAGATCGGCCAGGATGGGGGCGTCCGACTCGGTGCCAAAGCGGGGTGCGGCGAGGTTCTTCAGGTAAACCACCAAGGGAAGCGCGGCCCCGGTGGTGGAAGCGGGCTCGGGAGCAAGGAGTTCCAGCGCGAGCACCTTTCCGGTTGCGGGACTCTGCCACCCGGTCGCGGCGCGGCCCGGCCCTGCGAAGCACAGCACAAGAATCACCCACCGCAGATGAACGACGAGTCGCATCGATTCAGAGCAGGTTCACCAAGTGCGCAATCGCTGTCGGCGGCGAGGCGAGTATGGGAATACGTTTGTCGGCCTCGGGGAGCGAGTCCACCACGCGGGCCATGGAGGCTTGCGCGAGAAGAATGACATCCACCTCGGCGGAGAGTTCGCGCAACGCAGCGGCCACCTTGGCGTCGTGGGTGGCGGCTTCGCCGGCCATCAGCGCATCAAACGCGCCCTCGACAAGGCGGGAGGCGAGCGTGATCCCTTTGCCGGCGGCGGCGGCGCGACGCAGCACCAGATCCGAGGTGGGCTCCAAGGTGGTGGACAACGTGGCGATGACGCCGATGCGCGCACCGGTTTGCACCGCGAGGTCGGCCATAGGCTGGTCGACCCTTAGCACCGGCACGGACGCGAAGCGCGCGGAGGCCTCCACGGCGGGACCGATGGAGGAGCAAGTCACCAGAATACAGTCGGCTCCACCGGCCTCGGCGGAAGTGACGTAAGCTTGCACGCGGCGCGCGATGTCGGCCGTGAGCGCGCCCTTGGCGCGAATGCCCCCGACCAGTGAATCGTCCACGATGTTGAACGTTTTCACCGACGGTAGATGGGTCTTGCAGAGCTGCTGAAAAACCGGGACGAGCGTCGTGGAGGTATGGATAAGAGCGAGCGTGGGCATACGAAAAAAATCAGGAGGAACCGGCTACGGTGGCGAAAAAATCCGAAGCGCCGACCTGGCCGCCTTTGAATACGATCTCAAGGCCGTCGGCCGGGGAACCGGGGGCGCGGGCGCGGCAGAGCGGCGCTCCGGGGACGACGGGGGCAAGCATTTCCAGCGACTCGATGCCGAGTGCGCGACCGGCATAGCTGGAGGTGTCACCACCCGCGATGACGAGGCGACGCACACTCGTCGCGGCAAGGGCTTCACGGGCCAGTTTGCCCAGCCTCGTCCCGAGGCGTTCAGCCGGGACATGACCTTTGGCCTGACCCAGACTGGTGTAAACGACTACGGGGCGGCCGGAGCGGAGAGCCGAGACGATCGGGGCAAGCGAACCGGAAAAATCTTCGGCGAGAATATCAATCGCCACGCCGACGTAGCCATGCGCGCGCGCCCAGGCGATCTGTCCGCCGGTCACCGGCGAGCAACTGCCCGAAACGACCAGCAACGGTGTTGAGGTAGGCGCAAGCGCAGCGAACGGGGTGCAGGGGGTGTTCCAGTGCGCAGCAAGAGCGGCCCCTACCCCGGAGGAGCCGACCGAAAAAAGCGGTGACTCGCCGGCGAGCGCGTCGATCAAACCACCAACGCGCAGCAGGTGGGCGGAGTTTAGCGCGTCGAACAGCACTATCCGATGGCCGATGCCCGCGAGTTTGTGCAACGCGGCGGCGCTCTCGGCCGGCGAGCGTTCCAAATCGGAGACATCGAGCAAGCCGATGGGCAGGGCGGTTTGTCTGGCCAGATGCAAGCGAAGGTCGGCTTCGGACATAGGCGTGACCGGATGTTTGCTGACCGACGGATGCCGGTCCAGGCGGTGAATCGCCCCGCTGCTGCCGATGCCGTAGCGGGCGAAAAGATTGCCAAAGGCGCAATACCGACCGAGTGCCGGGGCGGCTACCAGCAATGGCACGACCTGCGTGGCAAACACCTCCGCCCCCACCTCGATTGCCCGACCAATGCTGCCAACCTCGGGAGAGGAGTCGAAGGTGGAACAAACCTTGTAGTGAACATGACGCGGCCCCAGGGAGCGCAGGGCCGCAAAGGCGGATCCAAGAACGGCCGTCATCGGCGCGGGCGCGAGCGACCGAGTCAGCCCGGCGACGCCTACGGCATCGAGACCTTCGCATTGATCGACACCGGGCGGATCGAGAAACAGGCGTGTGCGTAGCCCGGCGCGGGCGAGAGACTCAAGCGCGTCGGTGGCGCCCGTAAAATCATCGGCGAAGTAGGCGAGACGCAGCATGGTCAGGATACCCTCGGCCCAAACTTGGCGGCGGACTTGGCCAGAGCGGGATACTTGTCGATGGCGGCACCGTAGCTAAGACCCTCCACGGCGGCCTCCCACCAGAGCTGGAGCGAGCGCACTCCGGCGCAGGCGCCGTCGGGATGCGCCTGAACGCCGCCGCCCGCCATGTAAAGCAGGTCGATGGTCCGGGTGCGGCGCCAAGTCTCGGGGGCCTGGCCGCCCCACTGGCCAGAAGACACCACAGGCAGCAGCGGTTTGCCCAAAGGGTCGGACGCAAGACAGGCCGCCATCGAGCGGACGACGGAGTCGTCAGGCTCCCAGAACTTGTTGGCGATTCCGTTTACATGGAGCTGGTCCACGCCGGCCAGGCGCCAAAGTTTCTGGTAGGCGGGAAACTCGATCCCGAGCAGCGGATGGCGGTTCAACATGCCCCAGCCGTTGCGATGGCCATGAATGGCGAGCTGCCCTCGGTCGCAGATCTTTTTCGCCGCGCTCAGACCGACGCTATTGATGCTGATCATTGCGCAGGTGCCGCCGCTATCGACGATCTTGTCATAATGGCGCTGCATGGCGTCGAGCTCGTCGCTGATGTTGAACGCATACATCGCCTTCTTGCCGGTGCGTCCAGCGTGCTCGTTGATCACCCGCATGACTGCATCCACCCTCTGATCAAATGGCGAATGCGGCGGGTTGGCCATGAGTTCATCGTCTTTTAAAAAATCGATGCCCGCGCCGACCAACTCCGCGACCATGCCGGCGGTTTGCTCGGGGGAGAGCCCGATGCTGGGTTTGATGATGGTGCCGATCAAGGGACGGCCGGTGACGCCCGTGAGCTTGCGGCAACCTTCGACGCCGAAAGCAGGTCCTCGAAACGCGGAGGCAAAGCGCGGCGGCAAGTCGATATCGAGCAGTTTCAGTCCCGAAAACTGGGCCAGCTCATACAAATTGCCCTGCAAGGTGGAAACGAGAGCGGGCAGGTTGGTGCCAAAATTCTCCACCGACCAGGACACCACCACCTCGGCACGTCGGTAAAGGGCGGCCGGAGAGCGGCCGGTGGGCAAGGTGGAGGCCGGAACCGTATCCAGTTCCTGAATTCGCTCCACCCGTGCGGCGAAGCGTCGCTTGAGCTCGGCGGTCTCGCCAGGCACGGCGACGAAAGTGCCCGACGACTGCTCACCCGCCAGAGTGGCGGCGGCCTGGTCGACCGGCAGAGGAGTCTCGATACGATAAGTGGCGGTTACGCGTTCCATAAGTAGGTGATCAGAGTCGGACAATACTGCGCACGGTGTAGGTGCCCGCTTCGGCTTCACCACACCACCAGCGTGCGTCGCGGTAACCATCCGGCCAGGCGGCTCCCTCGACCTCGGTGGCGGGCTCGCTCGGCACCCGGACCCGGGCCCGGGTGTTGGGCGGCACGGTAAACGTCCAGGTAAGCCGCTCGCCCATCCGGCTCCACACGCTGCGAATTTCGCCATGTTGGGTGCGTAGCGTGCCCGTGGCATAGTCCAGGCCGGATTGGATAAACGGCTGCAGAATGAAACGCCGGTAGCCGGGAACTTCGGGGTCGAGCTCGATGCCCGCCACATGACGAAACAACCACTCGCCGACCGAGCCGAGAGAGTAATGGTTAAACGAGTTCATGTGCGGGTTGAAAAAACCCTCCTCGTGGGTCCAACCGTTCCAGCGCTCCCAGATCGTGGTCGCACCATGTTTCACGGGATAGAGCCAGGACGGGTAGGTATCCTGCAACAACAGCCGATACGCGACGTCCGCCCGGCCGGCCAGAGTCAGCTGGGGATTGAGATGACTAATCCCGATAAAGCCCGTGCTCAGATGCCAGCCCAAGGCCTCGATGTCGGCCACTAGGTGTCGCACGGCGGCCTCACGCTGTGCCGTCGGCAACAGGTCGAACGCGAGCGCCAGCAGGTAGCCGGTCTGAGTCTCGGTGGTGATGCGTCCATCCTCGGTCAACCACTCGCGCTGGAACGCAGCCCGCACCTTCTCAAACATCGCCGTGAAGCGCTCGGCATCGGCGCTGCGCCCAAGCTCGCGTGCGATCTGGGCAAGCTTGGCGCAATCATCGGCCCAGTAGGCGGTGGCCAGCAGATTTTTCATCGGCGAGTGCGTGCCGAAGGACGTATCGCTCGGGATGCAAAGCCAGTCGCCATAGTTGTTGGCCAGTTCATTCAGACGAAGGCCGGAGGGATTGTGACGGTCGATCCACTCCACCCACTTCACCATCGCGCCGTAGTGCCGCTCCAAGACTCGTCGGTCACCATAGACGCGCCACAGCGTGTGCGGGATGATCACCCCGGCGTCAGCCCAGCCGGCCGCGCCGCCGAGGTTGGGCAAGCCCACCCAGTTGATGTCCTCGCGCAGCCGGGGAGCCACGTCGGGAAAAATACCTTCCGGAGTCTGCGCGTCTTCGACGTCGATCAGCCACTTGGTGAAGAAGGCCGCGACCTCCATGTTGCACATCGCCGTGCGGCAGAACACCTGGGCGTCACCCATCCAACCGAGTCGCTCGTCGCGCTGCGGACAGTCGGTCGGCACGCTTAGGAAATTGTCCTTCTGCGACCAGAGCCCGTTTAACCACAGCCGATTCACCCCAGGATGCGAACACTCGAAATGTCCGGCCGGCGGTGTGGCCGAGTGAATCACGCAGCCGGTAACCGCGTCGGGCAGCGGTTCGCCCGGCAGTCCACTGAGCTCAACATATTGAAAACCATGAAAGGTGAAACTTGGCTCCCAGGTCTCTACGTCGTCGCCACGGCACACGTAGGTATCCACCGAGGTGGCGCGCCGAAGATTCTCCACATACAGCGTGCCGTCCGGGCTCAACCGCTCACCATGCCGCAACCGCACCCGCGTGCCGGCCGGAGCCTGCACCCGGAGGCGCACCCAGCCTGCGATGTTCTGGCCCAAGTCGTAAATCCACACCCCGGGCCGTATCTCCACCCGCGATTGCGGAGTCAGTGTCTCCACCACCCGCACCGGCTCGGAACGCTGGGCCACCAAGATGGCCTCAGGCGCGGCAACCTCGCGCGCCGGAAGCCAGGCATCGGACTTGCGCCGGGCGTCGTAGACTTCTCCCAGCATGAAATCCGAGGAGATTATGGGACCGGTGGCACAGAGCCAGGTCGCATCGGTGCCAATCACCGTCCGCGACCCGTCGGCCAATTCGACCTCCAGCTGCACCAACAAGCTGTTCTCCAAGGAGCCATAACGTCCGCGCTGCTCCTGCCAACCAACGAAACCGGACCACCAGCCGTCACCCAAGGTGGCCTCCAAACGGTTCTCGCCCGCCGCGAGCATACCGGTGACATCGTAGGTGCGATAATGAATGCGTTTGAAATAGTCGGTCCACTCTGGCGCAAAAAGATCCTCGCCCACCCGGCGTCCGCCAAGGCGCAGCTCAAACAGTCCACGCGCACTGGCGTAAACCGTGGCTCGCCGCACCGCCACACCGGCAGGCAGGTCGAACCCGCGGGCGAACACCGCCGGAGTGCCCGGCTCAGTCAAAGTCGGCGCCACCGCCTGTGGATCGCGTTGAATAATGGCGGGGTCGGCCGCGATCCAGCGGGCCGACCAATCGCTCGGCGCCAGCAGCCCCATCGTCCAAAAACCGGAAGCGGAACGCGCCGAGACACCGGTTTCGTCCCATACCTCGACATTCCAGTGACAGTGATCACGCGAACCCAGAGGCGCGCCGGCATACGCTACATGCGTTGTTGAGTCGCTTTCCACCCGCCCTGAATCCCAACGATCGGCCAAACCGGCGACCAGACGTTCCAGCGTGCTGGCCACCCGGATACGGTAGGCGGTTTGCCTGGCTCCGCGCCGAGGAGTGGCGAGGCACCAACTCAGACGCGGAGTCCGTTCGTCGATACCGAGCGGATCGAAGAGATATTCACAACGAAGACGGGTGATGTTTGTGGAAGACACGACGTAAAACAGAAAAGTTTATGGGGCTAGGACGTTGGCCGGGCGCACGCAGCGTTCGAGTCGCTTGGCAAAATCTCGCAGGTAATCCTCCCTCCAGCGGTTTATCGTTTTGGCTCCGCGGTGCGACCCCTCGATCAATGCCGGCGACGGATCGTCGGTCCACCAGTCAGGAAGCGTCGGATCAGGAGACAACTTGGCCGCTGGCGAAGGCGCAATCACGGTGATTTCGCCCCGGACGCCGTCGAGCGTGGGTATGTTGCCTCGGATCACGTAACGGTAGGTTTTGGTCTCCTTGGGGGAGAACCGAAACCGAATGCGGCCCTCGCCATCGAGATGACCGATGAGCGACTGGTTTTCGATGATTAGTCGCGCCTCGGGGGTCAACGGTGCATCGGCGCCGAGTGGCAGCGCCAGCTCCAGAATGCTGGAATGTTCGATCTGATCGATTGCGGTGGTGAGCCGCTCGAAGAGGGCGAACGGTCTCGACCAAGCACGCACATAGCTTCCTCCCCAGCCGGCTTGGGAAGGCGACGTGGGGTCGCCGTGCAGGAGCCAGGCCACCGTGGGCGAATCGCCCATTTTCAAGGTTGAGCGTCTGCGGCCATCCATGTGGATACCGTGGGCGAAAAACTCCCCGAGCGCCCCGCGCCCGGCTGCATGTGCGTCGGCAAACGTATCCGATGCGAGGTCACCGGATTGATTCCCCCCGACGAACCAGCCGTAGTAAGTCGAGTTGGACTCAATGATCCAAAGCGTGGGATGGTGGGTTGCGATGTAGTGGTAGGCATCCGGACTCCATTTCTTATTCGGGCCGCCGATGTAGTAAACCCGCAGCTTCGGGAGGATGTCCGGCGCATCGTGCAAGGCCTGCGCGAGATCCTCTATTCCCCCCCAAACCAGGATATGAAGCGGACGTGGATCATCTCGCCGCGCACATTGGACAATCCAGGCGGAACCTTCCGTCGACCGACGCACGCCGGCATAGGGCGCGGTCTCGGTTTCACCCTGCTTCGTGATCGCGCGTAGCGCCGCGGCGCTTGGATATCGGTCGGAGTAGGTGCGAAGATTCGGGAAATCGGCCTCGTAGTGGGCTAGCACTTCGAGGATGTGCTCTTTGCGGCCCGGACCGTAAGGCGAGGAGACGAGCCCCTCCAGGTCGAGCACGTCGGCGTAGAGCAGAAGATGCACGAGTGATTGAAAGTCGTCGAAATCGGTGCCACCTATGTCGGTCGACACAATCACGCGGTGCCGCAGGTCGGCGGGTCGCAGTCCGGAAGAATGCCCCGGAGAGGAAACCAGCAACAATACCGGCAATAGCAGGCGGGCCGTGAGGGATTTCATACCTTTCCTATCTCGTGACCTCGACAATGACACGCTGGTAGCGCGTGAGGCGCGGCGTGCCGTGATCCGTCACGCGCAGAATGATATGCATCTCGCCGGTGCCGGGAGGCATCACCCGGCTGGCGGGCACCACGAACGACGCTTGGGGTTGGTCGAAATCCTTGATCACAAGCGGTTGGCCGGAGCGTGCACTCGACATCGGGAAGGTGCCGGCCTCGTGGTAATAAAACCACTCGTAGGACAAGGAGTCCCCGTCGGGATCGCTCGTGCCCTGGGCGCTGAGTTCGACGCGGTCACCCGGCCCGGCCTTGAGACGGGCGTCGTGAGCAAGCTTCGGCACCGGCGGATGGTTGGCCTCCCGATAGGGCTTGATCGTCCAGTCCATCCGCGCGGCGAAATCATTCTGGAAGTCCTCCCGCCAGCGCCAAATCGTAGCGTGATTGGTGTCATGCCAACGTCCATCCACGCCGAGCACCTCGTCCTCGGCATCCGTATAGACGGGCCGCGTCTCAGCGTGCAGATGCCACTTTTGCAGACGCGGAGTGTAGAGCTCGTAACGCCCACCCCAACCACCGTAATGGGGACGCTCGGGCTCGTTCAGGCCATTCGAGATCAGGCCCAGAAAGCTCGGCGTGTCGCCCTCCATCAGGTATTCCCAACGAGGATACTCGGCCCCGAGCGCTCCCTTTCGGCGCACGTTTCGGTCGAGCCACTCGTTGGTGACGAGGGAGAAGTCGGCGCCCGCGCAACGCGCGTGGAAGTAATCGCCGCTGATCCCGCTCCACGTAGCGTGGTGATAAGCTCCGCCGGCGCTGAACCCGGGACTGACAATGCAGAAGAGATCGGGAAACTCCTTGCGCAACCAGGGTCCGGAATCGTCCTGGTCCGAGATAGCATACACGCGCAGCCGGGAAACCGCGTGGCCCAGCGCCTCGACCGGGCGGGTGGCACGGATCTTCCATAGTGCTTGAGCGAGAACGTTGGCGCCACCCCAGACGCAGACCCAGAGCGGCCTGGAGTCGTCGCGATCGATGGCGCGGAGGAGTGCCTCGGAGCCGGGAGAATCCTTGCCCTCGCCGACCGCCAGCATGCCGTAGGCGGGTAAGCCCTCGGTCACCAGCGCGAGGAGTGCCGGGCCAGTCGGGTAACCGGACTCATGCAGCTCGAGATTATCGCGCACTTTTCCGTAGGCCTCTACGATACGTCGGATGGATTGGGGTGCGACGCGGCTGCGTTGGTGGACGGACGTCGTGGCGACTAGGCCTTCGACATCGAATTGATTCGCGTAGGTAAGAAACCGAACCAGGGACATCGCGTCGTCAGGCTCATTATCGATATCGGTGAGGACAAAAACGCGGGGCTTTCCAAAAGCGACCGCGCCGGCCACCCAAACCAAGGCGAAGAGTGATAGACGAAGGATTTTCACGGAACCATGGCTGTCGCGGTGGCGTTGGCCCGGGCTTTTCTAGCGACCCACGCCGGATAATCACGATTAAGCAGAGCAGCGGGAGCCGTGGTATGGTAGTCGTAGCCACTCCGGCGTTCGTAATCGATCTGGTTGAAATCATAAACCGGCTGCGAATCACGGTCCATGTAAAGCGGGCGATTGGTGCCGAGCTCATAGAAGCGTGCCCAAAGCGGCGGGGCGGAGGGATCTTCCACCAAAACCCGCTCGCTGCGTCCGTCGGCCCGCTTGATACGTTCTATGCGCTTGCCCGACACAGCGACGGAGCGGAACCACTTCACCGCCCCTTCGATCGCGTTGATCACCTCGGGCGATGGCTGGTCCACACCCATCAAAAAACGCACGACGCCCACGCTCTCGGACCCGGAGAGGGAGGGCGGCTCGTATTTGCGCGCCCAGGCAGGCTCCAGAGTGCTTTCGTTGTATTGGGCACACCAGACGGTCGCTTCACTGTCTTGGCGGATCTGGGTGCGCAGGATACACTCCACCCCGCGGGCAACGGCTTCGGCGGCGCGTAATCTTCGTGGTTCGTCGATGTTTTCAAACGGCGCTCGGCGCTTCGAGACCTCGCGGAGAAGCGTCAGTGCGTTAATCATCGCACCGTCATTGAAGGTGATGTGCGCGTAGTAACCTTTGCGCAGGGGATAATACTGTGGAAACCCGCCGTTCGGATACTGAGCGGCCAACAAATAGTCTATACCGCGAAGCACGGCGTCGGCGTAACTCGACTCGCCGGTGGCGGCGGAGACGCGGGCCAGAAAAAGAATGGGGAGCGTGGTGGCCCCGTTGTCTAAAGTGTTCGCCTTGCCACCGCGCTCGACAGCCGCGAGCGCTTCCGAAGTTGCGGGCAGGAGAAAGTCCGTGCTCTTAGGCCATGCCCCGACGGAGGACTGATAAAGCAGAACGTTATCCGCCAAGGACCGGGCCTCGGGCGTAGCATACCAGTCAGCCTTTTGATTAAGGAATCCGGATCCCCACTTTAAAGGAGGAGTAGCCGCCAGCGCGGGAACCGTGAACAGCAGCGCGGATGCTATGGCGTGAAGGAGCTTCATCGGCTTAAGGACTCGGGTAATGACCACTACGGGCCGGAACGAGCAAATGGCCCGGCGCCAGGCCCCGAGAAGGCGGTAACCAGGGCGACGACCTCCGAAACAGGATCAAGGGTGTAGGCATAGGGCGGCGTGAACACCTCGTCGCTGCCAGGCACGACTCGGACGGTGTTCGCCCCCTTGGTGGAGGTCTTACCCCAAGTTACGTTTCGCTCCAGGTTCCCCGCGGCGAAAATGCGGCCGACCGGACTGTCGGGATCAGTGATGTAGACCTCCCAAGGGTTTCTTACGTTCTCGAAAACATTGTTCTCAATTCGCCCCTGGGCGTGCAGGCGGATGCGAATGCAATAGTTGTTGCCGGGCGAATTGTAGTAGTTGTTGAATACGTGCACCGTTCCCCAGCGAACGGAAGGCATGCGCTCGCGGACATTGTGACCAAACCAATTATGGTGAAAGGTGACGCGCAGCTTGCCCGCCGAGATGGTCTCCTTGTCACTGGAGCCGATCAAGCTGGCGAGGGCATGGGGCTGGGGTTCGTCGTAAAGGAAGCGACACCACGACACGGTGATGTTGTCCGAGCCGCGATTGATGTCCATGTTGCCATCCTTGGCATTCTTGAACGTGCAATGGTCGATCCACACGTTGGACGAATAGAGAATACCAAGGTTGTCGTCGGTGGAGCCATCTATCGTCAGATTGCGAATAATGACATTGGACGACTTGTAGAGGTAGAGCCCCCCTCCCTTCAATGTGGCGTCAGAGCCGAGGCCGACGATGGTTTTGTTCGGGCCGACATGGGTGTCCATACCACTTACATGGAGCGTGCCCGACACGTGGATGATGCGGGGCTTCTTGTCCGAGGCGTAAGTGTTGAGCTCCTCGCCGGTGGTAACCGTGACGGTCTCGCCGCCCGCACCGCCGGTGGGTGCGCCGCCGACGGTCGCGAAGCCGATCGGCGCATCATCCGGAACGGACGTGGTGGCAAGGAGTGTCGCCGTGGTCGCCAGCAGTCCGATCAGTAAACGGGTAAAAAACATGGCGCGAAGTCAGGGATTCTTCTTAACCGCCTCGATGGTGACATTCTGCAGATAAACGGACCCGGAACGGGTAAGCACGTCGGGCCCCTCGACGCCCTTGAACACGCAATCGATGATGCGCACGTTTTCGATAATCGAGTCGGCGTTGCCGACGATCCACAAAGCACGCGGGCTGGAGGTCGAAGTGACGTTGCGCATCTCGATGTTCCGCACCGTGGGCACGAACGGTCCGGTCGTCACCCGCCAGTAGACCAGATCCAGCGTAAGCACCGAGTGCGCGACGCGCCCGACCTTCACGTTCCGAAAGAAAATGTTCTCAATCGGCCCGCCGCGCTCCGCGTTGGTCTTAAGACGCAACGCCCGGTCCAGGTTGGGGCTGTCCATCACGCAGTCCTCGGCGAAAACATTCCGGACCCCCGCACCGGTCTCGCTGCCGAGGACCACGCCGCCGTGACCGTCCCGCATGGTGCAGCCGCGGATGATGATGTTCTCGGAAGGCACATTGATCCGATGGGCGTCGGCCGTCTTCCCGGACTTGATCGCGATGCAATCGTCGCCGGTATCGAAGATACAATTCTCGATCAACACGTCGCGGCTGCTGTCGGGATTGCATCCATCGTTGTTGGAGCCATGACTGGTGACCGTGACGCCGCGCACCGTGATGTTGGAGGAAAACACGGGATGGATAATCCACATCGGCGCATTGATAATGGTGACCCCTTCGATGAGGATGTTTTTGCAGCGGTAGGGCTGGATAAAATTAGGCCGCAGACGATGGCCGGCGCCGAAGACGCGCTCCTCGACGGGAACGCCACGTTCGCCGTATTCGTTAAGCAATTTCACGCTGTCCGGCAGGCCGGCGGCCCAGCCGGTGCCACGCGACATGGCCCACCAGTTCTCCGCAGAGGCTGAACCGTCGAGCGTGCCGCCGCCCGTAACCGCTATGTTCTCCTGCTCATAGGCATAGATGAGCGGCGAGTAGTTGAAGCATTCGATGCCTTCGTAACGGGTGCGCACCACCGGCAGATACCTGGCCGGCTCAGGAATAAACTGAAGCGTAGCCCCGGTGGCGACGTGCAGATTTACCCCGCTCTTGAGATGCACCGCGGCGGTGCGAAACACTCCGCCCTGAACCAGCACCCGACCGCCGCCGGCCGCGTGACAGGCCGCGATGGCCTCGCGCAGCGCCGTGGTGTTATCCGTTTCGCCATCTGCCCGGGCACCGTAGGCGGTGATATCAAAATCGCGGTCCGGAAACTCCGGAGCACGGATGCGATCCAGAATGGCCGGCACGGAATCCCACGATACAAGCTCCCGCGCATCGGTCACGGCGGAGGCGGTGCTGACGACGGCAAAAAAACCAACAAGAACAAGACGTAGGAAGCTAGTGGGCATGGTGAGGTAGAACTTAGGCGCGAACACTCGACCAATCACCGGACCTTGATGCGCAGGGCCTCAAGAGCCGGTGACGTCAGGCTTGATCCAGAACACGGCCGTGCCGAACCAGAGCAACATGCCCACGGTCATGAGACGCAGATTAGTCTGCATCTCCAGCTGACCAATAAACACCAGGAAGGACGGCACGACGGTGAGGCCCAGGCCGATAAACGACAGAAGTTTAAGCAAGGTTTTCATGACGGTTCAGGCGCGGGGGGCGCGGGCGGTGATTTTCTGCTGCACAAAGGAACAAACAATGTAGAGCACGACCGCGAGTATCCACGCGGGCAATACTTGCATGAAGAAGTCGGCCCGATATTCGGCCAACCACTTGGGCAGCCAGGCGTTCACTCCGGCAAAGGCGGCATAGTTGTCCTTGGCGTAAAGCACGAAGCCGATTCCGAAGGAGCCAAACCAGCCGACCGCCGCCGGCCAGCTTGCCGTCAGGCGTCGTTTCTCCGCAAACCAAGCCTGCAAACCGAGTCGGGGCAGCACCCAGTAATCGATGAAAATGAACGCGCCCAGCGGCATGAAGAACAAGCCGTAATAGGCGACGATACGATCCAGGAAAAAGTTCACCGCCGGGATGCAGGCGGTGATGATCATGACCACACCGGCCAGCAGCGTCACCCTCCAGCGGCTCCAACCAGGGGTGGCGGTCTGAAAGGCCAGTCCCGCTCGGTAGAGCGTGGGATTAGCTGTGGTCCAGCCGGCCAACACCACGCAAACCAGGCCGGCCCAACCCGCGCCCAACCAAGCGATGTTGCCGGGATTAACGTTTGGAGTCTCCACCCCGGCAGCGCGCTGCGTGAGGAGGAAGGCGGCGCAGAGGATGCCCGACGCAATCCACGCGAAGTAGTGCCCGATGAACATACCAAAGGCCGAGGCGAAACCATACTGCCACTTCTTCGCGTAGCGAAAGATCGTGACGTCACCCATGCCCATATGCTGCGAGACGTTACACAACCAGGCCAGACCGACGCAGCTCCAGAAGCCGTATTTGGTCTCACCGATGGCAGGTTCGCCGGTCCAGATCTTGTTCTGGGCGGCGTCCCAGAACGAAGCCCAGTTCGTGACGCCGAGCAGAGGCAAGGTGCCAAAGGCACCGGCGATGAAGATGAGCGGCATCCACGGGGCGCAGATTTTGGAGAAATAGGCAATTCGTTCGAAGCCTAGCACGGCGAGCACGGCGATGACCGAGCCGATCAGGACGGCGAGCGCAATCCATGGCGCGCTGGGGAAATACTCACCCGCCGCGTAGTTGGGACTCTCGATGCCGAGCGGATGCGCGATGGCGGTGGTCGACACATTGACCATGGCTCCCGCCAGCAAACAAAGCACCAGAGCAAAGGCCGCCGAGTAGAGCACCGTCAGGTAAGGACCGGCGACTTTGCGGATTTGCCAATAGACGGTCAGACGCTCGCGCACCGCGATAGGCGCGCACATCAACGCCCAGCTGAGCACGGCCAATACGTTGCCCACCGCGAGCCCCACCAAGGCATCCACGGCGGACACTCCGTGGATGACTAGCAGCGGACCGAGCACAAACTCGGTGCCGGCCACGTGCTCGCCGGCAAACATGGAGATGAAGGTTTTGGAACCGTGCAGTTTATTTTTCGCGACCGGCTCTCGGTCGTATTCATAAAGCGCATCCAGCCGCTCAACGAGGGTGGGAGGGGGATTGTTTTGGCTCATCGGGAGGGGTAGTGGAATTTCGAAAAATGGATCAACGGGCAGGCAGCCAGACGCTCATGTCGCCTTCGCCCCGGTTTCCCCAGGCGAAGTAAGGCACGAGTTTAACCTCAATGCGACGGTCGGGACTGCGCGTCACCTCGCGATAAAGTTCGCCGGCCGACCAGGACGGACGCTGACGCTGCAGGGCGGGCGCGCGCAAGGTGACGAGGTCGGCGTTGACGATGCGCTCGCGGCTGGGCGCAAAGGCATCGGGACCAAGATCCAGCCCCAGCGCCACGTCGGCCAGGCGCACGCCGGGCGGCAGGTCGGCGGCCTCCAAACAATACACCAGGGGACCATTTTTAACCGCCACCTGATTAAACGCCTCCTCGACCAGCGGGTTGGCCTCCAGCAGCACCGGCTCGAAGGCGAGGTCCAACTCCACGACATCACCCGCTATCCAGGCGCGCTTCACCTCGGCGTAGGAACCAGGCGTCAGCGCGACGGACGCGGCGGCGCCATTGATCTTCAACGAGGCGGAACCGTTGCTCAACCAACCCGGCACGCGCAGGCGCAGGGCGATCTCGCGCCCGGGGGCCTCGTCGATCACCAGGCGCACCCGGCCGGCATAGGGGTAGTCGGTCTCTTGCCGCAGGCGCACGCGCCCGCCGTCGACCCAGCGGGTGTCGAGCGCATTTGCACCGTAGAGATGGATCCACAGTGTGTCTTTGGAAAGTGAATACACGTAGTTGTGCGCCTGCGCGATCACGCGGACGATGTTGGGCGGGCAGCAGAAGGAGGACTTGTAGTTCGGCTCGCGCTGGCGCGACCAGCGGAGCGGCCACTTGAACTCGGAGTCGGTGCGCAGGGGGTTGACGTAGAAGTAGTGTTTTCCTTCCAGACTGATGCCCGGGAGCACGCCGTTGTAGAGCGATTTCTCAAAGAGGTCCGCATACTGGGCGTCGCCGGTGAGGGTGAGCATGCGCCACATCCACATGACGTAACCGATGGTGGCGCAGGTCTCGTTGTAGGCGGTTAAATTCGGCAACTGGTAATCGCGCCCATAGGCTTGGTGTATGGTCTTGATCTGGGGATGCAGGGAGTGGTGCGCCCCGTCGGGCGAGGCCCCGTCGTAAATCGCTCCGGTCATGCCGGTGACGTAAAGCTTCTGGCCGGCCACGTCGTCGGAAATGGCTCGCAGAGGTTCCATGAGCGTCTCGTCGCCCGATTCGGCAAAAACGTCGGCCACGCCAGCGTAGAGGTAGTTGGCCCGGACGGCGTGACCGACGGCTTCCCGGCTTTCCCGAAACGGCACGCGATCCTGGTTGTGATCGGACCCATCCTGCGGGGTGACGAGGCTGCGAATGTCGATGAGTTTTTTGCCAAGCTCCAGATACCGGGGCTCACGGGTCACCCGATACAACTCGATCACCCCCATGTAGTGGGATGGGCAGATTGCATTGCGGGCCAGCTGTTCGGGTTTGTCGCGGCAAAGGCGATCGATGTAGTCGGCGGCCTTTCGCGCGGGCTCGAGCAGGGTGGTCTTGCCGGTGACGCGATAGTGCAGGCATGCCGTCGTGATCAGGTGCCCCATGTTATATGTCTCGAAGTGCTCGCGATCCTCGAACTCCCGCGCGGCGGGATCCGTCCGGCCTTGGCGCTGGGGAATAATCTTCTGGGTGTGCAGGTAACCATCCTCGCGCTGCGCCTTGGCCACCACGGCGATGATTTCGTCGAGCTTGGCATCGATCGCCGGATCGCGGGTAACGGCGTAGATCTGGATCAGCGCCTCGACCCACTTGAGAAAATCCCCGTCGTTGAAGGGCGGTCCGTGAAACCGTTTCGCCCCATTACGCCCCTCGCCCATGCCGGCCGCGACGAGGAAGTTATCCCACGCATGGCTCTCATGCTGGTCGGCGAAGATCGTCCACATGTGCGGCACCATGGTCTCGCGGCACACCTCAAAGCGCTCAGCCCACAGCCCGCTCGTCCACCGCACGTCGGCGAGATCGGTCATATACATCTTGGCCAACGGCGAACGGGTCGTGTCGATCAGGGAGTTCTCTCCGGCTTGCACGGCGGGTAGCAAAGCGAGGACGGAGGCGGACCAACATGCGCGAAGGAAACGGGGTGCAGACATCGGTAGGAGTAGGCGGGGCGGTTGATTTTTGGGGGACGACTACGGCTCGTAACACTAAAAATTCTAGGTTTGCACAGTCTGGCGGACAGCACGGTGCCAACCCGCGTCGAGGTCGGCAACTGCGGCGGCTTCGATGCACGGGGTGTAGCGGGTTTCTTCGCGGGGCAAAGCACCCAGCTCGCCAAACGACTCGCCCGCGCCCAGCCGGGCGCACATGACGGCACCGAGCGCGGAGCAATCCGCCATGTCCGAGACGCGCAGTTCGACCCCGCACAAGTCGGCGCAGAACTGCATCAAAAAAGCACTGGTGGTCGGCCCGCCGTCGCCATGCAGAGCGACCAAGGGCAGATCCGCCTCCTTCCGCATGGCGTCCAACGCGTCCCTCACCTGGAACCCGATCGATTCGAACGCGGCACGCGCCACATGCCGGCGGTCGCTATGACTGGACAAACCCACCAGCGCGGCCCGGGCGTCCGGCCGCCAATGAGGCAAACCCAGCCCGGTGAAGGCGGGCACGAGATGCACCCCCCCATTGTCCGGCACCTCGCGGGCCAATCGCTCCAGGGTCGGCACGTCGGCCGCAAGCCCCAACTGATCGCGCAGCCAGACCAGGGTCGAGGCGGACGAGATGATTATCCCCTCAAACGCGTAGGTGGCGCGTCCGCCGTGCGTCCAAGCGAGCGCAGTCAGCACGCCATGACCCGAAAAACGCGCCCGTTCGCCAATATTGAGTAACAGAGATGAACCCGTGCCGAAGGTCACTTTGGCCGAGCCCGGGGCGAAGCAGCGTTGCGCGAAGAGTGAGGCCTGGGAATCCCCCATCACCCCGCGAATAGGCAGGGGCCGGGCAAACGTCCCCTCCAGCGTGGTCTCGCCATAAATCGCCGAGCTGTCCTTGACCTCCGGCAACGCGTTAACCGGCACTTGCCAGAGCGCGCACAACTCTTCGTCCCAACGCAGACGACCAATATCGAAAAGCAGCGTCCTGGATGCGTTGGTCGTGTCGGTCGCGAACACACGCCCATGGGTGAAACGATAGACGAGATAGGCGTCGATGGTTCCGATCAAAGCCGAGCCTCCCGCCAGACGATCGGCAAGTTGTGGTTCATGGCGGATCAACCACTGTAACTTCGGCCCCGAAAAATAGGTATCCAGTTTTAGTCCGGTGCGGCGGTGGATTAACCCCTCCTGGCCGGCGGCGCCATGCTCCGCGCAAATGCTGTCACCCCGTCGGCATTGCCAAACCAACGCCCGGTGCAATGGACGACCCGTGCCGCGTTCAAAGACCACCACGGTTTCCCGCTGATTCGCGATGGAGAGCGAGACGATGTCATCCATTCGCTCTCCATGACGGGCGAGCAGACCATGAAGAACGGCCAGGGTGTTTTGCCAGATTTCCTCGGCGTCATGCTCCACCCAGCCAGGCTGCGGATAGTGCTGAACATGCTCGCGCGCTTCGCGATCCACCGCACGACCCTTGGCGTCGAAGAGCAAGGCCTTGGTGGCGGAGGTGCTTTGATCTAGGGCGAGGTAAAGCATGGGGCAATCAGCAAGCTGTTTAGCGCGCGAGCAGGTCCAGCGCGGCTGTGGCCAGACCCTCCATCGAAATGCCGTAGTGGCGGAAAAGATCGGCCTGGGCCCCGGTCACGGTGTCTTCGTCAGGAAAACCCACCATGCGGAAACGCGGGTGTAGACCCGCCTGGAGCAGGGTCGAGGCAACCGCCTCCCCGACCCCGCCAGCCACCATGTGCTCCTCGACCGTAACAACCGCACGACACTCCCGGCCGGCGGCGAGCACGGCGGCGGTGTCGAGGGGTTTCACCGTATGCAGGCTGAGCACCCGGGCGGAGATGCCCCGCTCGGCCAAAGAGGCGGCGGCCAGCACGGCGTGCACCACGGTCTCGCCGTTGGCTATGAAAGCGACGTCCGTCCCCTCGCGGAGCGTGAGCGCACGCCCGACTTCGAACTGCGCGTCCGCCGGAACCAAATCGAACATCGCAGCCTTGCCGAAACGCAAGAAAACCGGTCGCCCCGACAAGGCGGCAAAACGCACGGCCTCGCGCGTCTCGAAATTGTCCGCCGGCACGATGATCGTGATGTTGTGGATCGCACGCAAGACGGCGAGGTCGTGCAGCGAGTGATGGGTGGAGCCCAGCGCACCGTAACTCACCCCCGAGCTGATGCCAACCAAGACGGCGGGCACGTTGGAGTAGCAGATGTCGTTCTTAATCTGCTCCAGCGAACGCGCGGTGAGGAAACAAGAGGGAGACACGCCAAAGGCCTTTTTTCCACAGGCGGCGAGACCGGCGGTGATGCCCACCAGATTTTGCTCGGCGATGCCGACTTCGACAATCTGCGCGGGTAGGGCTTTGCCGTAGGGGCCGAGCTTGCCCGAGCCCCGAGAGTCGGAAGTCACCGCCACGATGTCGCGGTTGCCGGAGGCGAGGGCCTGAAGCGTTTCGGCAAACTCCTCCAGATTCGCACGGCCCTTGCGCAGACCCAGTCTGGCCGCCATGGCCAAGGCGGCCGGACTCAACATGGAGGGGGCGGGAGCGCTCATGCGCAAACCTCCCGGTGGCGCGCCTCGGCTGCCTCCAATTCGGCGATAGCCTGGGCGAGTTCGGCATCGCTGGGCACGCCATGGTGCCACTTGCCGACGTTCTCCATAAAGGAAACTCCCTTACCTTTCACGGTGTTGGCGATGACCAACAACGGACGCCGCGGATGCGGCTCGGAGAGCACTTCGATCAACTGGCCGTGGTCATGGCCATCCACCACCCGAACCTCCCAGCCGAAGGCACGCCATTTCGCGTCGAGTGGTTCGTTCGACATCACCTCGCGGGTATGCCCGGTGATCTGAAGGCTGTTGTGGTCGAGAATGGCGACGAGATTGTCCAACCGGTAATGGGCGGCGGCCATCGCGGCCTCCCAGTTGGAACCCTCGGCCAACTCGCCGTCACCGAGCAGGGTGAAGACCCGGTAATCGGCGGTGTCCAAACGCGCGGCAAGCGCCATGCCGACGCAGACCGGCAGGCCGTGGCCGAGCGCACCCGTGTTCATTTCCATGCCCCGAATCTTGCGCGTCGGGTGGCCGACATAGGGGCTGCGATAGTGGCAGACGGTGGCGAGGTCGGAGTCGGGGAAATAGCCCCGGTCGGCCATGACCGCGTAGAGCGCCTCCACGCAGTGGCCCTTGCTCTGCACGTAGCGATCGCGCGACGGCGACGCGACTGTCTCGGGCGTGATACGCAAGACGCGGTTGTAGAGCACCGTGAGGATATCGATGCAGGACAATCCACCGCCCGTATGACCCGCACCCGCCTCGTGAATAAGGCGCAACATGCGTCGACGGAGGGCGAAGGATTTCAAAGCTAATTCTCGGTCGGACATAACGAGGGACACGGACGGATGCTGAACGGAAAGCGCGATCACTCCTGCGGTGCCTCGTGATGATAAACCTCCCAGCCAAGGTAACGTTCAAACGCCTCGGAGAGCACTCCGGCGGTGTGCGAAGCATTCATGACCACGTGATGCTCGAAGCCCTCGCGGCAAACGTGGCGCATGAGTTTTTGCAGCTTGGGCACGCGGGCCACGGCCCGGTTGCCAAAAGTGCGCAGCTCATCATTGGTCAATTCGCCCTCGCCGACATAGGCGAGAATTCGGCCGGTTGTATCATCAGTGGTGATACGACCGTAGGTGAGCGGGGCGGCGGGCGTGCGCCCGTCGAGCGCACCCCAGGTGTTTTCCACCCCAAGGGTGGAGCCGAGGATGGGGGCGTTGAGGATCTTCACATCGGGAAGAAAGGACTTGGCCCAGTTTCCACAGTGGAAGAGCACGCACTTGTCGTCGGCCGCGCCGTAGTTGTTGTTCCAATCCACCAGAGCCGAGGGCGTGCACGACGCCAGCTGCATGGCATACATCGTGAGCACTCCGGTGACGTCCACCTCGCAGGCGCTGGGCAGCAGGGCCTCGCTCATCATGCTCATCGAGGTGCAGACATTGCAGCCGTGGTTGGCCTGCACGGACGTCCAACACTGGATGGCGGTGGCGTCGAGATGGTTGGCGGCGACGAAGTCATCGAGCACGACACCAAGGCGCGCCATCTGGGCGAGCTTGGCGGGCGGCACGGCGGTGGCGTTGGCATACGCCCGGATTTCATCGACCTTGGCCACGAGTCGTTTATCTCCCTCGCCGATTTTGGCGGCAGAGCCGAGGATCTCGGAAAGATCCACGGTGGTGACGCTGACCCCATGACGCTCAAGGATCTTCTCGGAGTAGCGGACGGTGTTGAAGGCCCCCGGGCGGGCACCGACCGCGCCGATCCGCACCCCGCGCACCCCCCGCACCACGCGGCAGACCGCGACAAACTTCAGCAGGTCGGCGCGAAAAGAAGCGTCAAGCGGATGAACAACATGCTTCTCGGTCAGCGTGTAGGCGATACCGGCCTGGCGGAGGTTGTTGCAGACGGAGATCTTGCCACAAAAGGCGTCGCGGCGACGGATAACATCGAGTTTGTCGAGATCATCCGGGTAGCCCTGCACGAGCACGGGCACATTCAGGCCGGAGAGCTTGAGGGTGTCGGCTACCCCCTTCTCGTCGCCAAAGTTCGGCAGGCACACCAGCACACCGGAGATCTTATCGCGATTCCGCCGGAAAAGATCCGCGCACTTACGGGCATCGTTATGAGTCTCTACGCCTCCGAGCTTGGTATCGCTCGGATCAAGCATCACAGCTTCGATGCCGAGTTCGCCAAAGAGTTTGACAATGTCGGCCCGGGCTTGGGGCACGAGTTTATCGGGGAAAAAGTCTCGGTTGCCAAAAATGACACCGAGCACGACAGAGACGGGTTTCATGAAGAGGAGGAGGTGGGTGCTGCCCCTAAAAAAAGGGTAGGCTGGACGACCAAACTAGGCAACAATTCGATAAGAAATTGGGAATTTATCCACTCAAATTATGGTATCGTAACATTGAGATCGTCCCTATTTTGGGTTTTCACCGGGCCTTAAACAGAAACGCCCGCCGCAAAAGAACGCGACGGGCGGAACATCAGGATCCGTGTTTAGGGGATCAGCCGACGGTCGCACGACGGCGACGGGTCAAACCGACGCCCAGCATTACCAAACCGGCCAGCGCAGCAAAGCTGGAAGGCTCGGGAATCGCGGCGAAGGTAACGCTTAGCTGGTTTGTTCCGCCCACGTCATTCAGAGCGTAGGCAGCACTGTAGAAGCCTAGTAGATCGTTGGAGAAGGTGGTGCTGATGGCTCCAACGTCTCCCACAATCGCGCCGGTCGCAGTGATCAAGTTATACGTCGCGCCGAGTTCAATCGTGCCGGCGGTGATGGCGCTAAAATCAAAGGTCAGGTTGGTGAAACTCACTGCGCCGCTCGACACCAAGGAATCGCTCATTCCACCAGCGGTGGCGGCAAGATCATACACCAAGGTGGCTCCGGTCAGACCGAGAGCGCCGGTCGTGAGCACTCCAGCCGCTCCCTCGGAGGCTCCGGGTGCTAGAAACGATCCGGCCAGCGCGTTCACCGAACCGGCAATGACTCCAGTGCCGGCGAGCGTGCCAAGATTGTTGACCGTAGTCACGGCACTGCTCGTGCCAAGCGCTGAGCCTTCACCGAAGGTCAAGGACACCCCCGTGCCGCTGGCCAGGGGACCTACCGACGAACTAACCTGCAATCCACCCACGCGGAAGCTGGTAGCACTGAGGATGGAATCGACGTAAGCCACGGAGCTCGGCGAGCCGGTCAAAAACACCGGCTGACCGACCTTAAGGTTCAAACCGGACGTAGTCGCACCGCCAGTCAGCGTCACGTTATTGATCGCCAGCTGGGCGCTGGCGGAGTTGGTAATCGTGGCTCCCGTGGTGCTAACCGAAGGTATTGCGGCACCGCTCACGATCAAGGTGGTGGGAGTGACGCCATCGCCCACTACGTTGGCGCCGCTGTTGAACTGGGAATTGCTCAAGGTGAGCGAGCCCGAACCGCGCTGGGCGATACCCAGCGGACCGTTGGTCGTGAGGGTGGAGACAACATCGTCCGATCGGTTGAAGGCGAGGGTGCCGGCCGCCGTGCTGTTCACGATCGCCACGGAATTCACGCCCTCGGTCACTAAATTCGAATCATGCCCCGGATTGAGCGAGCCGGTCGTGCCGCCATTGCCCAGCTGGATGGTGCCGGTGCCAGTAATGCGGGTGCTGCCCTGATACGTGTTGGTTCCCGTTAGAATCAAGGTACCCACGCCCTCGTTTTGGATAACCATACGAGAATCCGCCGGGACCGTGCCAGAGTTGTCGGCCATGCTGGCAGCGATGATCGTGGTGCCGCCCCCGGATAGGCTGCGCAGCCGGAAAAAGTCCCCGGCACCATTGTTTAGATTCATGACGCTACCCGGCGAGCCAATCGTGGCGGTTTTTCCGGGTGCGGTGATGTTGTTCATGAAGAACGTAACACCGGTGCCGGCCGCATTGTTGCTCAGGTTAAGCGTATTGGCGGCCAGTGTCACGCTGTGACTGCCTTGAAACCCGATCGGACGATTAATGGTCGTGGTATTCTTGGCGATCACACGATCCTGCCCGACTGCCTCCAAAAAATTCGCCTGCGAACCGGAGCCGATCGTCAAAGAGCCGGTGTCGGCGGCTCCGAAGGGCTGATTGCTATTGATCCTGTAAACGGTATGGACGTTCGACTGAACGCCCAACGTGGTATTGCCCGTGTAGGTATTATGCCCGTCGATTTGGATGTAGGACATCGACGTCGTCACCGTGCCCGAACGAGCCCCTAGAGTCAGCGCCGAAGCCACACTACTTCCGTCGGCAATCACGCCACCCAGCACGATATTGCTGCCAATCGTGGCGGCGCCAGTGCCGCCCGCGCGAATGGAAATGGTGGATGCGGAGGTGCCCGTCGAAAGGTCAATATCGCCTAAGGTCAGCGTGCGCCCACTGGTGTTATCGATGTTCTTATTGCCCGATACCGACGGCGTGATCTTGCCGCTCATGGTGAGGGGATTGTTGTCCGTGACGGCGGGACTGGATGCCGGACCATTGATGGTGAAACCTCCGGCGATGGTTACCGGCGCAGAAATAAGATTAGTCGCCCCGGCCGCACCGGTGGAGATAATCGTGGCACCCGAAGCAAGCGCCAAGGCGGTGCCGTTGCTGCTCTGGATCGTGCTCGTTCCAGTGCCGGTTGTATCACCAAGGGTGATGCTGACCAAAGGACTAACCAAAGGAGCGCTGAGATCGACTGCCTGGTTCACCCCACCAAATGCACCACTTATGATGGCGGTATCGCCCGCCGCACTGCCCGGGGTGCCCGAACCGCCCCAGTTGGCGCTGTTGCCCCAAACCAAGGAGGCCTCGCCGTTACCAGGAGAAAGGGTGTAGACAACTGCAAACGCAGAGGGGGCCACGAGGCTCGTAAGCCCGATTCCGCTGAGCGACTTAAGAAGGGTTCGGACGAGTTTTTTGTTCATGTTTTTTGGGGTGAATTGGAACGAATAAGGCCTGACCGCTTACCTCCCGATTCACGTTCGTTTGGCCATGCCTAAGCCCGAGCCAAAAACAAATCCAAGCGACATAGCCACCTGGGAACATTTTGAACGGCGTGGTTTAGGCGGGGTAACGAACAAGGGGCAGATAAGAAACTTAAGGAAACGCTATTTAAATCACCACCACAAGCATTTTATCTCGGTTAAATAAGATTAACCAAAAAAGAAACTCCAAAAAAGAAATTCATAAAATCTTCTATTAAATTCGGATACGTATCAAAAACTCGTATAGAATCTGAAAATCAACCTGCGCGGATAACTTCGCAATTTGTTCATACAGAATAAATATTGAATAACTTATCCGTGTTTCGAATGTTTATATGCAGTATCGTAAGCACTCATGGTAACTTTCGACCCGAATCGCCCCGACTTCGCCCCCTACGGCTTCTCCTGCGTGCGCTGGACGCCGTCGCCGATGAAACGGCCCGATCACCACGACGAAATCGAGGTCAACGTCCTCAGCGAAGGCTGGGTCACCTACCTTTTAGGCGGGCGCAAGGTGCGCATCGAAGGCGGCCAGATCTGCGTCTTCTGGGCGGCGATACCCCATCAAATCGTAAGCTATTCGCCCGGCATGAGCTACTTCGTCGCCACGATTCCGTTCGCTTGGTTCCTCCAATGCCAGCTGCCCGATCGCTTCGTGCAACCTTTGCTCCGAGGTGAGCTGCTGCGTCAAAAACTAAGCGATGAACGCCTCCGTCACGACCAAGAGCTTTTCGCCCAGTGGGAACAGGATCTTGCAGGCAGCGGCGACGAAGTGCGCAACATCGTGATGCTTGAGATGGAAGCTCGCCTGCGTCGCATGATCACCCCCTTGCCAGCCGCCGGGGCGTCCGAACCCGCCAAGCGCAGCCGCACTCGCGGCCTGCACAGTCGCGTGCTCAACAAAGTTGAACAAATGGCCTGCCTAATCGCCCGCCGCTATACCGAAAAACTCACCGTCGAGGAAATCGGAGAAGAGGT
Source organism: uncultured Akkermansia sp. (assembly GCA_964400455.1). Taxonomy (GTDB): domain Bacteria; phylum Verrucomicrobiota; class Verrucomicrobiia; order Opitutales; family Opitutaceae; genus IMCC26134_A. The sequence goes on from CAYNUW010000002.1 coordinate 35,352, forward strand.
CGGACTGCACCCCAATTACGCCATGGGGCTGTTCAAAAAAACCTTCGGCACCACCCTCATCGACTACCTCACCCACCATCGCGTCTCCCACGCGCAAAGATTGCTGGCCACCACCGACCAGAAAATCGTCGAAATCGCCTTCGGCTCCGGCTTCAACTCCATCAGCCGCTTCAACGAGGCGTTCCGCCGCGAGTGCGGTTGCACTCCTCGCGCTTACCGCCTGCAACACGCCGTAAAGACGTGACCTCGGCCCGGGCGGCACTTGCGGGCGCTCGGGCGGACCCAGCGCCAGCCTTGCGCTACGCGGACCACTCGACCATGCTGCTCGGTTCCAACACGCACTCATGCCCGACGCCCACGCTCCATTCGACTCCGTAGAAGACGCCATTGCCGCCATCGCCGCCGGGCAACCCATCATCGTATCCGACGACGAAGATCGCGAAAACGAGGGCGACCTCATCATGGCCGCCTCCAAGGCCACCCCCGAAACCATTAACCTCATGATTCGGCATGGCAGCGGCATAGTCTGCGTGCCCATGCTCGGCCCCCAGCTCGACCGCCTCGGGCTCGGCCCCATGGTCGCCCGCAACCGCGAAGTGCAGCGCACCGACTTCGCTGTCACGGTCGACGCCGCCGAAGGCATTAGCACGGGGGTCAGCGCCTACGATCGCACGGTCGCGATCAAGATACTCGCCAACCCCGACTCCCGCCCCGACCAGCTCGTGCAGCCCGGCCATGTCTTCCCCCTGCGCGCCCGGTCCGGGGGCGTGCTTGAACGCGCCGGCCACACCGAGGCCGCCGTCGACCTTTGCCTGCTCGCCGGCTTGGAGCCCTGCGGAATCCTCTGCGAACTGGTCAACGATGACGGCACCATGCAGCGCCTCCCCCAATTGGAGGAATTCAAACACCGCTTCGGGCTCAAGATGATCTCCATCGAGCAGCTCATCGCCTACCGCCTCCGTCAGGACAAACTCGTCGAAAAACTAGCCGAGCGCCCACTCGCCACCACCTACGGCAACTTCACGGCTCACGTCTTTCGTAGCCGCTTGGACCGCCGGCACCATATCGCCCTGACCCTCGGAGAACTATCACCCGCAGCACCGCCCCTCGTCCGCGTGCACAGCGCAGACGTGCTGGCCGACGTTTTCCAAGGCGGTGGCTCCGCCGGCGCTTTGGACTCCAGCCTGCGCGCCATCGCCGCCGCCGGCCAAGGTGCGGTGCTCTACATGGAGCCACCGCAGGCCGGCGAAGCCCTGTTGCGCCGACTCGACGCGACAGCCACCCCCGCCTCCAGCCCCACCATGGATCTCCGCGACTATGGCCTGGGCGCTCAGATTCTACGCGCGCTGGGGCTGACCAAAATCCGGCTACTCACCCGCCACCCCCGCAAAGTCGTGGGCCTGGAGGCCTACGGGATCGAGCTCGTCGAACAGATCGAACTGAAGTAAGCCCCGGAAAACAGCTCTCTTCGGCCCAACTCGCAGCTCGTGCCTGTTGAGTGTCGGTAGGCTCCAGCGCCACGAGCGGAGCCGTGCTCGGCTGGTGGGAAAAGCGTATTCTCCGTAAAAAATGGGCCAAAATCCCTTAAATATGCAGAATTCTCAGGTATCGAATTGCCCGGGCTGCAACTTTTCGCCATGGCCAGCGTCAAGTCATCTGTTTTCCCCGATTTCTTAGCCACCCTCTCCCATGATCCTTGCCTCTCGTTGCGGACTGCTCGTGCTGTCCGCCTTGTTATCCCTACCCTTGGCCTCTCGCGCCGAATCCAGCGTCAACGCAGACCCCGTGCTGGTGCAGCGGGCCGATAAGATCGTCCGCAGCCTCGCTCTTGACGACCCTGAACAGGGCACCCGCATCCGCGATATCGTCGCCTCCCAATACTCCTCTCTTCGCGCCATCCACGAGGCGCGCGACACGGCGATTGCGGCCGCACAAAACGCCGCCACTCCCGAGGTCAAGGCCAGCGCCCTTCAAAGCGCCCGGGACACGGCTACGGCACGCCAGAGTGAACTGCACTACGCCTTCCTCGCTCGGCTCTCCGCCGAGCTCAATCCCGCCCAAGTGGACGCCATAAAAGACGGCATGACCTACGGCGTGCTGCCCAATACCTACAAGGTCTACCAAGAGATGCTGCCCGACCTTACCCCGGAACAACGCACACAAATCCTTGCTTGGCTGATTGAGGCCCGCGAACACGCCATGGACGCCGGCACTTCCAAGGATAAACACGCTTGGTTCGGCAAATACAAAGGCCGCATCAATAACTACCTCGCCAAAGCCGGCTACGACATGAAACAGGCCGAGCGCGATATGTTCGCCCGCCAGCGCGCCGCCCGCTCCACCACGCCCTAACCCGAATTTTAACCGAACCAATCCCCGCGATCGCCTCACCACCAACCCCGACTGATTGGTCATCCGTCATTGTTCATTCACCCCCGCCCCCTTCCCCCATGCGTCTGCTTCGCCCCGTCTTCGCCCTGTTCGTCACCCTGATCGCCAGCCACCCGGGCCAGGCCCAAGGCTACCCCAAGGTCCCCTCCGAACAACAATCCGCCATGAACGCCCGCAAGGCGGCGGCCGACCGGCGCTCCGACACGATCTTCGCCGGCCAGCAGGCTGAACTCACCGCCTGGGCAGCCAAGGGTAAGCCCTACCTGCCGGGCGCAGCCACCCCCGCCGATCTGCCTCAAGCCCCCATCCCCGCCTTCCCCGGCGCTTGGGGAGGCGGCATGTATTCCCATGGCGGTCGCGGAGGTCGGGTCATCGTCGTCACCAACCTCAACGACTCCGGCCCCGGCTCCTTCCGCGAGGCCTGCGAAACCGCCGGACCCCGCATCATCGTGTTCAACGTTGCCGGCATCATCCGACTCCAAGAGCGCATCCGCATCCGCGCCCCTTACGTCACCATCAGCGGAGCCACCGCCCCGGGCGACGGCGTTTGCATCGCCGACAAAACCGTCGAGGTCGAGACCCACGACGTCGTCATTCGCCACCTGCGCTTCCGCCGCGGCAACACCGACCCCGCCGACCGCGACGACTCACTCGGCGGCAACCCCATCGGCAACATCATCGTGGATCACGTATCCACTTCTTGGAGCCTCGACGAAAACATCTCCATGTATCGCCACATGTTCGACCACGACGGCAATCCCGCGACCCCTTCGCGCAAGCTCCCCACGGTCAACATCACCATCCAAAACACCATCTCCTCCGAATCCCTCAGCACCTACCACCACGCCTTCGGCTCCACCATCGGCGGCCATAACAGCACCTTCCACCGCAATCTCTGGGCCTCCAACACCGGACGTAACCCCAGCGTCGGCATGGACGGCGACTTCACCTTCGCCAACAACGTCCTCTTCAACTGGCGCCATCGCACCGTGGACGGCGGCGACCACCGCAGCTTCTACACCATTCTCAACAATTACCTAAAGCCCGGTCCCGGCACGCCCGACACCGACGTGCGCCACCGCCTGCTCAAACCCGAGTCGGAGCGCAGCCGCACCGTGGTAAACAACTTCGGCCGCGCCTACGTCGCCGGCAACGTCGTCGAAGGCAACCCCCGCGTTTCACGGGACAACTGGGACGGCGGGGTCCAGCCCGACGTCGCCACGCGCGAACGCCGCCGTCGCGAACGTATGAATCTCGCCCCCCAGGACCCCGAGAAACTCGCCGCCTACATCACTCGCGTCGAGGCAGAGCTCGCCGCGCTCGACTTCAAAACCGAATCATTCGACGAAGCCCTCGCTGCCATCCGCGCCGATCAACCTTTCGCCCACGCCCCCCTCCCCCTCGTCTCGGCCGAAGAGGCCTACGCGATCGTGCTCGCCGAGGCCGGCGCCACCCTGCCCCGACGCGACGCCGTGGACGAACGCATCATCGCCTCCGTGCGCTCCGGCATCGTCGCTCCCGCCACCGTCGATCCCACCTCCCAGGACCAGGCCCGCCGCTACGGCTATGCCGAACGCTGGGTTGATGCCCTGTCCGAATACGTCAGCAAAGGCTACGTAACCAATCCCTCCGAGGTCGGCGGCTGGCCCGACTACCGCGGCGAGCCCTACCCCGACAGCGACGGCGACGGCCTGCCCGACGAATGGGAAATCACCCACGGACTAAATCCACGCGACCCGGCGGACGCCACCGCCGACCTGAATCAAGACGGCTACACCAACATCGAGGACTTCCTCAACGGTCTCGACCCCCGCGCCCCCAAAATCGACTGGACCGACCTCGCCAACAACCGCGACCCCCGCTCCCGCGCCCAACGCTGAGGCCCTTAACCCTTTGCCCGATCACGATACTCGCTGGGCGACATGCCCGTCACACCCCTGAAAGCCTTCGAGAACCACAGCGCATCCGCATAGCCCACCCGCGCCGCCACCACCTTGATGTCGTGCGTCGTCGAATCGAGCAGCTGGCACGCCGCATGAATGCGCAGTCGAATGAAGTAGTCGATACAACCGTAACCCACCTCTTGGCGGAAACGCGCCTTGAAATGGGACGGCGACCACCCAGCCAAGGCAGCCAGCTCCGCGACCCGCACCGGCCGGTCCAGATTCCGTCGCATGTGCTCTATGCACCGCGCCACCCGTTGACCCGCGTCAGGGGCGGCGGCCTCTGTTTTCGCATGACGCAGCAGCCAGACTGACCGGGCCAGATAATGGGCAATGGCTCGACTCGCCCTGAGCAAGTGCGCCGAGGTGTACCCCGATTCCAGGACATCGATCGCATCGGCAAACAGCTCCGCAAAAACCGGGTCGTCCGCCAGTGCGCAACAGCCCGCCCCGCCCGCCGAGCCCAACGCGGCGCAAAGCTCCGGAAGGTCCCGCCCGGCCAGATGAAACCAGCGCAAAGTCCACGGCTTCGCCTCGTCCGCTCCATAAGCGTGGGCTCTCCCGGCCGGCAGGATGATCAAATGACCCTCCGTTACCACCCGCCGCAGGCCTTCCGCCTCCACCCAACCGGCGCCAGCTAGGCAGTGCATGAAGATAAACTCCTCCGCGCCAAAAGGACGCTCCCGTCGGTGGCCGCGCGCCGCCGGATACCACCCAATATCCGTCGGCAACAATCCGGCGAACAACGGCTCCGCCAATGCCTGGGCACACACCGAACGCGGCAACACTACGATGCGTTGCCCGCCAAAGCCATCCGCCAAGCCCCCGCCGGCCGTCACCGATCCGATCATGGCCGTCAACGCCCCAGCTCCGCCAACTTGGCCGCGATGTGCGCCAAGATCTCCTCTCGCCCCGCCTTGCTCAGCGACGAACAGGCAAAAACCGGCGGGGGCGGATCCGGCAAGAACCCCGCCGCCTCAGCCAAAAAGGCGTCGATCGCGGCCCGCGTTTTAGTCGAAGACTGTTTATCCGATTTGGTGAACACCAACGCCACCTCGACCTCGCACCCGACGACCCAACGCACAAAATCCAGGTCGATGCGATGTGGCTCGTGTCTTGAATCAATCAATACAAAAACCACCGCCAAGTTGGGCCGATTCTCGATATAGTCGGCCACCGCCTGGTTAAATTCATGCTTATCCTGCTGCGCCACCTTGGCGTAACCGTAGCCCGGCAGATCGGTCAGGCACCAGTTGCCATTGATGCGAAACAAATTGATCAACTTCGTTTTGCCCGGCGTGGCCGAAACATCCGCCAGCGCCTTACGCTGGGTAAGTAAATTGATCAGCGACGACTTTCCGACATTGGACCGCCCGATAAAGGCAAACTCCGGCAGATTCCACTTCGGGCAGTCTGGGAGGGCGGGCGAACTGGAGTGAAAGTCGGCGGACTTGATCTTCATAAGCCATCAGCGTGCCTCCGCCCCGTCGGCTGGCGAACCCTAACCGCTGGACCAACGGGCGGACCGCGCCTCAGCCCCCAGAAAGCGCTCTCCATAACAAGAACACCAGCAGCTGCGCCGAAAACACTCTCAACAGCATCACCAAGGGATACACCGACGCATACGCCACCGCCGGCGCGTCGCTGCCGGTGCTCTGTTGCGCAAAGGCCAGGGCCGGCGGATCGGTCATCGACCCAGCCAAAAGCCCGCA
>CAYNUW010000003.1:0-20033 GCA_964400455.1 uncultured Akkermansia sp.
GTCTGAAAGCTTGGGGTGTTTGGTATAAACTCATCATACGCGCAGCGCGTTTCTTCTCTGGCGCACGAAAATCTGGTGCGCGTTGGTAGAAACTCGGCACGTCTCAGTGTTCCTCAGCGCCCTCAGTGGTTAAACCGGCTCGATCCGAAGTTCTCGCCCCGAAGACACGAAGGTCACGAAGGCCGAGCGCGCAAACTAGCGCGTTCGGGACAACGCTTTCCACCTGCTGAGCACAACCTCTAACCTGTCTTATCAGGCCGTGTCTTGTAAAAAAGCCCATCATGCGCGCAGCGTTCCGCACCCAAAAACAAAAACGCGCATCACGGGATGTGATGCGCGTTGCTCAAGATTCACCCGGCGGGCTCAGGTCCGCGACGAGCTTTCCTGTTAAGTAACTCAGGCGCTGGTCGCGTCGGCGGCGGGCTCACCGGCCGGAGCGGCGGCGGACTGCTGCTGCGACTCCAGATCCTTCATCGCGGCCTTGCGCGACAAGCGGACCTTGCCCGTCTTCTCGTCGATGCCGATGCACTTCACCGTGATGGCGTCGCCCATCTTGACCACGTCCTCGGTGCGGCGCACGCGGAAGTCGGCCAGCTCGGAGATGTGACACAGCCCTTCGCGGCCGGGCATACACTCCACAAAGGCGCCAAAGTCCTTCACGCCCGTCACGCGACCGGTGTAGATCTTGTTGAGCTCGATCGGGGGACCGCCGGCCGAACCACCCTTGCCGCCGGCGCCGCCGCAGGACGCGTCGATCTCGGCGATGGCGCGGGCCATCGCCGCGCCGTTGTTGGAATAGACAAACACCTTGCCGGAATCGTCTTCGGCAATGTCGATCTCCGCCCCGGTCGTCTCGACGATGCGGCGGATGTTTTTGCCACCCGGGCCAATGAGCGCGCCGATCTTCTCCGGATCGATCTGAATGGTTTGGATGCGGGGCGCGAAGGCGCTCAGATCCTTGCGCGGAGCCGGCAAGCTGCCGAGCATGACGCGCAGAATCTCCACGCGGGCTTCGCGGGCCTGGTGTATCGCGGTTTTGGCGATCTCAAAAGGCAGGCCCTTGATCTTCAAATCGAGCTGGAAGCCGGTGATGCCCTTGGTGGTGCCGGCCAGTTTGAAATCCATGTCACCGAAATGATCTTCTTCACCGAGGATGTCGGTGATGGTGGTCCATTGGGCGATTTTGCCCTCGGCGTCATTGCGCGTCATCAGACCGCACGAGATGCCCGCCACCGGAGCGATGATCGGCACGCCGGCATCCATCAGCGCCAGGCAGCCACCGCAGATCGAGGCCATCGAGGTCGAGCCGTTGGAGGCCATGATCTCGGATACCACGCGGATCGAATAGGGAAACACATCTTCGGGCGGCAGCACGGGAACAAGCGAACGCTCGGCCAGCGCACCGTGACCAACCTCGCGACGGCCGGGGCTGCCAAAACGGCCCGTCTCTCCAACCGAGAAAGGCGGGAAATTGTAATGGAGGATGAAGGACTTGCTGGTAGCGCCACCGGTCAGGCCATCCATCTCCTGCGCTTCCTTGGTCGGTCCCAGGGTGGTGATGGCAATGTTCTGGGTATCACCACGCTGGAACATGGCCGAACCGTGCACACGGGGCAGAACGCTCACCGCAGCCTGCAGAGGCCGCAGGTCTTTCTGGCCCCGACCGTCGGCACGCACGCCCTTCTCGAGAACCGTGTTGCGATAGGCGGTGTATTGCAGATCCTCGAACACCACGTTCAGGTCGACGTCGGTGAATTTGCCCTCGCCGAGCTCGGCGATCAGCGCGGCCTTGGCCTCTTCCTTAAGCAGCTTCACCGCCGCGCCACGAGCCGCCTTCTCCTTGCCGAAAATCGCGGCGGAGATGCGCTCGGCGGGCACCACGCGCTCGATGATGGCGCGGGCCTCGGCGGTGGCTCCAACCAACGGGAAAACGCTCTTGGTTTTTCCGGCCAGCGAAACCAGCTCTTTGATCGCCGCGATGATGGGCTGGATAGCCTGCTGACCAAACGCGAGCGCCTCGATAAACCGATCCTCGGGGATCTGATCGGCCGAACCCTCGATCATCAACATGTCGGTCTCGGTGCCCACGTAGATGAGATCAAGCGAGCTGGCGGCCATCTGGTCGAGATTCGGGTTGGCGACAAACTGGCCGTCAATCTCCGCCACGCGGACACCCGCGATGGGACCAGCCCAAGGAATATCGGAAATGGCCAACGCCGCCGACGCGCCGTTGATCATGGGAATGTCGGCGTCATTCAGCTGGTCGGCCGACAGCAGCTGACCGATGATCTGAACCTCGTTCAAAAAGCCCTCGGGGAAAAGCGGGCGGCAAGGACGGTCACACAGACGGGAAGTGAGAATCTCCTTTTCCGAAGGGCGTCCCTCGCGCTTGAAGTAACCACCGGGGAAACGACCGGCGGCGGCGTATTTTTCACGATAATCAACCGTGAGGGGGAAAAAATCCTGGCCGGGCTTGACGGATTGGGAAACGCAGGCAGTGACAAAAAGATTGGTCTCGCCGACGCAGACATTCACCGCGCCGTTGGCGAGGGATGCATAGGTGCCGGTGGAGAAGGTGATCCCGAGGCCGGGAACGGTGACGGAGTGCTTTTGTTGCAGGGACATAACGATACTTTCGATGAGATTACGGACAGATGCTGTCGCGGATACGGTTACGCGTCGCGGATAGGGATGGACGGTCGGCGACGCGCAGCCGAGCCATCCAGGGTTTTAGGTTTTCGCCACTCAGCCCGGATTGTCACAGCGAAGCAGACTTCGCGCGCACTAAACCCCGGCATGGAGTAGCTGAAATGGGATGGAAATATCTAAGGAACGGTGATCAAGCTCCAGTCGAAGCTTCAATCCACCGATCAACTCAACTGACCGCAGTGCCGAGAGATTTCGATTTGAGGCCCTGGCAAACCAAGGCGCCAAACGGAAACATCTCGAAGAGAACACGCGAGCAGCGTCTAGAAAGACGAGAGGCGACCCGCGGATCGGATCGCCTCTTGGAGAAAGAACGGTTATTTGCGAAGGCCCAGCTTCGCGAGCAATTCAGTATACTTGTTAACGTCTTGACGCTTCACGTAATCGAGAAGCTTACGACGGCGGCTGGCCATCTGGAGAAGTCCCCGACGGCTATGGAAGTCCTTGCGGTGGGTGCGCAAGTGATCGGTCAAATGGTTGATGCGGGCAGTGAGCAATGCGATTTGGACCTCGGACGAGCCGGTATCCTTGTCGTGGTGCTTGAATTGTGCGATGGTATCAGAACTAACTGCGGTAGACATATTTTGTTGGTTTTTAGTAGGTTTACGCGATTGAGGAGATCTTTGCAGATCCCGTGCCACCCGCGTCGATCGCGGTGTCAAACGCGACCTACGCCGGCGTCACCGTTTGAACTCCGTGGTGAGACAGAGCCAATCGTGGCCAAGCCCCTTTGCCGTCGAGACCTGACTAACGCTGCGAAGCGCCGAACATTCTGCACCTGTTCGAACGGGGCAAGTTCTTTTTTCCGTTAAAGAATGCCCCCAAACAAACCGCTCATTTGGCAGCATCGCCCACTGCTTTCGGCGAACCATCGGGGTCGAAGATGTAACCCACGCCATGCACGGTGCGCAACGCGTCTTCACCGGCGACCGATCCTCGGCAAAGCGCCCGCACCTTGACGATGTATTGATCCAGCGACCGACTCTTCACGTTGGCATGTTGCCCCCAGACAGCGTGAATCAACGCGTTGCGGGGTATGACTTCACCCTTGTGCGCCGTCAGGTAGGCCATGATGCCGATCTCCTTGCGCCCAACTTTCTCAGCCGCATTACCCTCCCGCACCAACTCCAACCGCTGCGGATTGACCCTCGCCCCACAAAAATCAAAAGGCTGGTCAACGAGGGACACATTGTGGGTCAAGGCGTGATCGCCCACCATTTCCGTCCTCCGCAACACAGCCCTAATCCTCGCCACTAACTCCGGAAAACTGAACGGTTTCGTGATATAATCGTCCCCGCCCATCTCTAAACCCTTTATCTTACTCGCCTCTATACTGTTGCCCGTAACGAAGATCACGGGAATGTCGATGTTCTCCGACCTCAACTCGGTTAAAAGCTCGAATCCAGTCTTATCCGGCAGAGTGATATCCAACAAAAGTAGATTGGCAAAGTTTTCCTGCAAATAGCTTTGCGCCTGCTTGGCTCGATGACACACCTGCGTCCTCATTCCACATTCCTGCAGGTAGCTAGCAATCAGCGTAGCCATTTCTACTTCGTCTTCCACAATCAAAACAAGAGGGCTGGTCTGTGTGATCGTTGATGTCATCCGGTCAGGATTTAGCATTTTTACAAATCGAACAACAGCAAAACGTGACCAAGCGCCAAACTTTCCCACCTTCGGGTAGAACAGTGAAACTAAACTCTCCGCCAAGGACGCCTCGTCGGAGCCTTGAACCTTCTCCACCCATCCAAACAAAACCTATCGGGCCAGAACCGAGCGGGGCGCCAAAGCGGCTCGTTCGTCTCCGCACTCCATACCGAAACAGACAATAAAACTCCCGCCTCCTCCGGAATGCATTCCTGCGCAAGAACCCTGCTGGCCGTGAAATCTTCGGAGGGAAACGGCTTGCTTGTGCTTGGTTGGCCGTGAAGCTGCACCCCCGTGGGCAATTTGCCCGCACGCACCGTTACCCAGCTCAACACCGCCACGGCACCCGACGCCCGACTCTCATTCGCATGGACGAGACGCCCACACCGCAAACGCCCGACACGGGCCTCAACAAACTAGATCTTTCCCAACTCCAGGGATTCAGTTTCGGGACTTCATGGCAGCAGGACAAATTTGCTGGCGCGGGCCCGAGACCGATTGACCGCCGAGACGATCGCCCCCGGCGCGAAGGAGGAGAAGCTCCACGACGCGACCGTCGAGATTTTCGCCGCCCCGCCGGTGCGCCCGGCGGCGCACCCGAAGGAACGGCGCAGGAACAAACGCAACGCCCGCGTCCGGATGGCTTCTCGCCCGACCGCCGCCCAACCGGTCCCGGTTCCTCCGACCGTCCGCGTTTTGACGGTCCCCGTCGTGATGACTCCCGCGGCCCAAGACGCGAAGGCGCCCCCTCCCGCGGCGACTTCCGCGGCCCACCCCGCGAACCCGCCGGCCCCTACGTCAGTCCTTTCTTTAGCGTAACCTTCTATCCCGAGGACAACAGCTTCAAGGTCCTCGCCGAGGCCATACGCAAGTCCTGCCGCACCTTCGAGCTCTTCTACATCGCGAAATCCGTGGTCGAGAAGAACGAACGCTTCGTAGCCGTGGTGCAACGTATACCCGCCGACGCCAAGGCCGCTCGCCCGTCCGACTCCGAGTCCGACAGCGCCCCCGCGCCCGGCCGCGTCAAACCCGCGCCCTTCTACATCTCAGTCCCTGACGGCGTGGCCTTCGAGACCGAGGACGCCGCCATCTCCCATGTGCTCGAAAAACATCTCGGCCAGTTCTTCGACAGCGCAGAAGTCGAGATTGATCCGCCTAAGGGTAACTTCCAGGTCGTGAACCGCTGCCCCCTTACCAGCACCCTGCTCGCGCCGCCGAACTATCACCGCTACGCGCAAATCCTCGCCCAGCACCACGCGAATAACGTTCGCATGCCGTTCGAGGCCTACAAGGCCAAGATCGAAACCGTTCGCGATCCGGAGCTCGTCGCTCAGTGGCTCGAGAAGATGAAGAAAACCACGCGCTACACGTGGAAACCTCTTCCGCCCAAAACCGCCAAGGGCCAGCCCAAAACCGCCGAAACCACCCTCGCCGAAACTCCGGCTCCCGCCGAGGCCCCCGAGGCTCCCGCCGCCGAATCCACCGCGGTCGAGACCACCCCGTCTCTTCCTCCTCAGCCCGCCTTTGATTCCCTCGAGGAGGCGCGCCAGCATCTGCTCCTCCAGGCCCGCGACCGAGTCGTCCGCACCGTCGAGCAGCTTCGCCTCTCCGGCCGGATGCTTGAAAATCTCCCGGCCAACGGCGAGATTCGCCGCGCCGTTGAAGGCGCGCTCGCCGCCCAGCGTCGTTTCCCGCTGGATACGGCCAACGCCCTCCGCGGCCGCCTGCGCCGCGAACATTTCACCATCTTCAAAAAGGGTTCCAAAGGCATCAGCTACGTCTGCGCCGTCAAACGCCGCTTCCGCGTGCCCGGTCAAACCTTCGCCGAATCCCTCGCCCAACTCATCGCCTTTGTTGAGCAAAACCCGATGGTCAAGGAAAGCGAACTGGCCCAGCGCATGCTGGGAATCGCCCCCCGCACCCCCACTGCCGAAGGTGCCGAACCCACCCCGTTGACCGCCGAGGAACAGGAAAAGATCACCCGCCTCAAAGGCGACCTCCGCTACTTGGTCAAAGAGGGCTACATGACCGAATTCGTCGACGGCGCGCTCTACTGCCCGCCCGCCATGGTCGAGGCGCGCAAACGCGAAATCGAAGCCTCCGAGGTAGATCCCGAGAACTTCCCGGAAGCACCCAAGCCTGCCGCGGCTGTCGCCGCTCCCAGCGAACCGGTCGAAGCGCAAGCTGAGGCGGACGTCCCCTCCGCGCCGGAGCCGGCGGTCGCCGCCGAACCCGTCGCCGCTGCCACCGCAGAACCCGCCGCCGAGTCCGCCGCGGATGGGACCGGCGAGCTCAAGAGCTGAGTCCGCTCCACCCAGCGCCTGACGCCAAGCTTCCCTGCGCATGGCACCAGCCATGCTGAGGAGGTGGCATGATTCGCATCGCCACCTCCGAAGGCTATCTCTTGGCCGAACATCGTGAACACGCCCGCATCGCCGGGCTGTTCGCCTCGGCTTGGGGCAACACCCACTTCCCCCTGCCCGCCGCAATCGCGGCCATGCCCCACGTCATCACCGCGGTGACTCGCCACGACGACGCCTGGGCCCCCCGCGACGCCGCCCCCTGCCTGACCCGCGAGGGCAAACCCTCCGCCTTCACCCGCGAGCTGGTCGGCGCCTACTCCGCCTTCGAGGAGATCGACCTCGCCGACTACCTCGCCGTGCGCGGCGCCGCCACCGAAGCCGTGGCCGGGGACGACCCTTTTGCCGCCATCCTCATCTCGATGCACACCCACAACCTGCTCACCGAGCAGGCCGACCTCGCCACGATACGCCCAGAGGACCGACCGCTGCACGCCGACTTCGTCGCCGGCCAGCTCCGCCGCCAGCAGGAGCTTGCCCTCCAGCTTCCCCCTACCCTCGCCTCCCACGCCACGCCCGACCTGCTCCGCCGCGCCTTCGAATTCCTCCAGCTCTGCGACAACCTCTCCCTCCTCGTCTGCGTCGGCTACGATAAGCCTCGCCCGCTCCGCCACCAACACCCCGACGCCGACGGCGTTCTCCACACCCTGACCTGCACCCCCCTCGGCGAAGACACCTACTCCGTCTCGCCCTGGCCCTTCGCCCGGCCCGCCCTCGAGGTCCGCCTGCCAGTCAGGGCCGTTGCCGGAGCCGACTGCGCCGATCTCGCCCGCTTCCGCGCCGCCTGCGCGGCCGCTACGGTCCAAACCTTGACCATCCGAGTCGTCGCCGCCTGAGTCCCGCCACCCCCACCCGCCCCATGTCCGGTCAACTCACCGACTGCGTAGTCCTCCACGGGCCCGACCTCACCCCCTTCCGCTGCTCCCGCTTCGCCTGGGCCGGCGATACCATCACCGCCATCGACCGTATCGAACCGGTCACTACGCTCGACGGCGGCACGCGTGTCGTCATCCCCGGCTTTTACAACGCCCACACCCACCTCGGCGACTCCGCCCTGCCCGACGGCGCCACCGGCCTTACCCTGGAGCAAGCCTTCTTCCGCCCCGCCGGTTACAAATACCGTGAACTCGCGAAACTCTCGCGCGAGACTCACCTGCCCCACCTTGAGACCCACCTGCGCTACATGGCGCGCACCGGCACCGTCTGCCACCTCGACTTCCGCGAGCAGGGCCCCGCCGGCGCCGAGCTCCTCCGCGCCGCCTCGCTTAAAACCGGCGTGCAATCGATCATCTTAAACCAGTTCAACGAGTCGCCCTTCCCCGAGGCCGACCTCCGCGCCAATCGCCCCGGCCACACGCTCCCGCCCGCCCACCGCGGCGAACTCGACGCCATGCTCGCCATCGCCGACGGCTTCTCCGAGAGCACGATGAACGACCTCACCGATGCCGCCTGGACCGAGATCCGCGCCCTAACCCAGGCCGCCGGCAAACTGCGCGCCATCCACTGCCTCGAAAGCGCCGGCTACCGCGACCTCTCTCTCGCCACCACCGGCCGCGGCGATCTCGCCCGCGCCCTCGACCTCTACGATCCCCACCTCATCGTCCACCTCACCGTGGCGAACGCCGACGAGATCGCGCTTCTCGTTCGCGCCGGAAAAACCGCCGCCCTCAATCCCCGCGCCAACGCCAACCTCGGCCTGCCCCTGCCGCCCGTCGCCGCCCTGCTCCGCGCCGGCGCCAACCTCCTCCTCGGCACCGACAACGGCATGTTGAACTCCCCCAACCTTCTCGCCGAACTCGATTTCACCTACAAGATCGCCAAGTCCCAGTTCGCCGACGCCCTCGCCCCCGACCCGACCGCGATCCTGAAGATGGTCACGAGCAACATCCGCCCCGTCCTCGGCGGCGACCACCACGGCGCCCTCGCCACCGGCCTGCCCGCCTCCTTTGTCGTGCTCGATTTCACCGCCGGCCACCTTCGCCACACCCGCCACATCGTCGCCAGCATCGTCACCCGCGTCACCCCCGACGACGTCCTCGCCACCTTCCGCCACGGCCACCCGCTCTACCAATCGCCCGTATTCAAAATTTAACCACGAAGCCAGGACGCTGAACTCTTGATTCTCGTCTTCCATCCCCTTCCACCGCCTTCCCTGTCCGCCCCTTCGTGATCTTTGTGTCCTTCGCGGTTAAAATTTAAAAACGCACCGCCCGCCTCTCCATGCACCACACCCTCTCCCCCGAGCCCTTCTGCGACCGCTGGAACAACGCCACCCCGCCGCGCCTCGTCGTCGCCCCCGGCGACACTGTCACCTTTCAGTGCGCCGACTCCTCCGGCTACCAGGTCCGCCCCGACTGGTCCGCCGCCGACTTCGCCGCCCGCTTCGACCCGCTCAAAGTGCATTCCCTGACGGGCCCGGTCGCCATCGACGGCGCCCAGCCCGGCGACACCCTCGAAATCATCATCGAGTCCTACGCCCATCACGGCTTCGCCTGGACCAGCCTCATCCCCGGCCTCGGCCTCC
Source organism: uncultured Akkermansia sp. (assembly GCA_964400455.1). Taxonomy (GTDB): domain Bacteria; phylum Verrucomicrobiota; class Verrucomicrobiia; order Opitutales; family Opitutaceae; genus IMCC26134_A. Next base: position 9,238 of record CAYNUW010000003.1, read on the forward strand.
TCGCCGGCGAGTTCCCCGAGCACCACCTCTTCCTCTGGAAACTTGAGGGCGACCAGACCCGCAGCTTCCCCAGCGTCACCCTCGACCTGCACCCCTTCGCCGGCATCATCGGCGTGCAACGCGCCGAGCCCGGCGAGTTTCGCACCCGCGCCCCCGGCCCTTTCGGCGGCAACCTCGACGTCCGCCACCTCACCGCCGGCACGCGCCTCTTCCTGCCCGTCCTCACCCCCGGCGCCGGCGTGCTCACCGGCGATTGCCATGCCGCGCAGGGCGACGGCGAGGTCTGCATCAATGGCATGGAGGCCCCCATGGACGCCACCTACACCTTCCGCCTCCACAAACAACCCGCCCGCCCCCTCTCCGGCCCCTACGCCATCTACCCCGCGCAAAGTTTCACGCCCCCGCGCTACGCCACCAAACCGTGGCACCTGTTCATGGAATCCGACGCCGACCCGCGCGAGGCCTGCAAGCGCGCCGTCCGCCGCGCCATGGAGTTTATCCAAGATCGCCTCGGCGTGACGCCCCAGCTCGCCTATACCCTGTGCAGCGTCGTGCTCGACCTAAAGGTCAGCCAACTCGTCAACGTCCCCACCACCACCATCACCGCCTACCTCCCCGAGGCGATTTTTGATTGATCGCCGATACCCACCCATCCGGGCCACGGGCTCAGCGACCTTCAAAAAAGCCGGTGCGCAGGCCGGACTGATCGGTGATCTCCGCCCCGGCGCCGGCCGTTGCGTCGGCCAAGCGACGCCCAAGCGCGAAGAGGGCGTTCTCATCCACCTCGGCGGGTTTACCCGTCACCTCGATCATCCACAGGTCGCGCAGATCACGGGACTCGCGCTGTTCCGGAAAATAGTCGGCGCCCAGTAATGAATCGATCGAGCCGGTGCGAAAACGCAGCGTGCCCCGTTCGAGCAAAAACCGACGGGTATCCGAGTCCAGCACCCGACGGGCGAGCTCGGGGTGACTCGAACGCACCACGAACGAGGCGTCGAAATCGCGATCCCCCACCCGCATGTCGGCGATGCCGACCTGGCCGGCCAGGTTTTGCACCGGATCGAGATTGGAGACTTGCAGGTAAAGCGCAGTGGGCCTTTCCAGCTTGGCCCAGAGCCGGGTCATTTGCCCGACGGGTTTTAGGCTGCTCGACTCGACGGCGTAACCTCGGGTGGCGAGGCTTGCCTGGGCGTCCTCAACCCGCTTCCGCATGGCTCGGGCCAACCTCGGCAAGACAACGACCATGACGAGCGCACCCAGACCGAGGATCACCAGTTCAATCGGAGGCATGTTGATTGATATGACCACGCCCCCGCTCGGCGCAAGTCCACGAGTCCATGGAACTTGATACGAGACCCAACAACCTGGCGCTCCCCTGACCAATCACCCGGTCAACAAACCTGACGCCTGGACCCTAGCCGGACTCATGCAGTTGGGCGGCTAAGCAGCGGAGCGAAATGGCGAACGCATTTCGATGCGGACCGAGCGCGAAGCGGAGGTGGCGCACCACGCAGCCAAAGACGGAACGTGCACCCGCCGTTCACAAAACTCGGAGAGTGTTTCTACCCCAGACCCCACCGAAAGCGGAAGGTTTCGCTCTGCGAAAGTGCCGCCTGATCGCCGCGATGCGACCCGCGCCATTGCATGATCCCGACCAAGCCATTCGCTCAAACTCATTAACATTCAGCGGGCAGGCTCGCCGCCTTGAGACCCGAAGCTTTGAGCGGTCGAGGGCACGTTCGTTAAGATCACGACGAACCGGCACGATGGCGGGGCGGTGCCGGGAAACAAAAACCCAAACTAGATCGAACAGGAATTGCCTGGCCTGCTTCGGGCATATCACGCGGGACGGTTCCGGATACGGCGGGCCGCTCAAGTCGGCGATCCCGACCGGCTTGTCCCTCACCCTCGGAGCGCTGGGACGAGACCGGACCTCACCCTCGGCCGGCTCCCTTCTCTCGGAGGCGTAGAATCACGCCGAGCGAGAGCACGCCCGCACCGACCGTATCCAACCTCGGCCGGCGCATACCCGGAGACGCAAACCCCAAAAGTCCAACCATTCCGTCGGCCGATGCCCATGCTTTGACCCGAACAACCAACTATCTCATCGTGACATACCGCGCTTCGATCCAGTGAACCGTGTTTGGGTGCAGCCAAGATCCGCATCAGGCAACCAAAGCCTGCGCGACGTCCGCTTTTATGTCATCGATGTGCTCGATGCCGACAGATACACGCAGACCACCAGGGGTCACCTTGGCCGCCAGTTGTTCGGAGGGACTAAGCTGAGAGTGCGTGGTGGACGCCGGATGAATGATGAGCGTCTTGGCATCGCCGACATTGGCCAGATGCGAGATCAACTTCAGGCTGTTGACGAAGCGCTCCGCCCGGGCCCGGTCGCCCTTCAATTGGAAGGACAACACTCCGCCAAAACCCCGTGTGAGGTATCTTTTCGCGATCTCGTGGGAAGGATGGCTGGCCAGTCCCGGATAACTCACCGCCTCGACGTCGGGATGCGCCTCCAGCCAGCGCGCCAGCGCGAGAGCGTTTTCGCAGGTGCGCTCCACCCGCAACGAGAGGGTTTCCAAGCCCTGCAAAAGCAGGAAGGAATTGAACGGACTCTGGGCCGGACCCCAGTCGCGCAGGCCCTCGATCCGGCAGCGGATGATAAACTGGATGTTGCCGAACGGGCCACCCACGCCGAAGCCGTCGTTCAACACCATGCCATGGTAACTAGGCGAAGGCGCGGTAAACTGCGGATATTTGCCGTTGCCCCAGTTGAACGTGCCCGCGTCCACGATCACGCCCCCCATGCTCGTGCCGTGACCACCGATCCACTTGGTGGCGGACTCGACCACGACATGCGCGCCATGGCGCAGAGGCTGGCAAATCGCCCCGCCGGCGCCAAAGGTGTTGTCCACGATGAGCGGTAGATCGTGCTTCTTGGCCAGCGCCGCAAACGCCGCGAAATCCGGCACGGTGAGGCCGGGATTACCGATGGTTTCGAGGTAGATCGCCTTGGTGCGGCCGTCGATCAGGGGTTCGAAACTCGCCACGTTTACCCCGTCGGCGAAACGCGCCTCCACCCCGATGTTCTTAAACGCATTTTTGAACTGGTTGTAAGATCCGCCGTAGAGGTGCGAGGTGGTGACGAAGTTATCGCCCACCGAAGTGATGTTGTTGATCGCGATAAACTGCGCCGAATGTCCCGAGGACGTCGCCAAGGCCGCAACACCACCTTCGAGCGCGGCCACGCGTTTCTCGAACACGTCGTTGGTCGGGTTCATCAGCCGCGTGTAGATGTTGCCGAACTCCTGAAGCGCGAACAGACGCGCCCCGTGCGCGGAGTCTTTGAACTGGTAGGCCGTGGTTTGGTAGATCGGCACCGCGCGCGAGCGGGTGACGGGATCGATTTCCTGGCCGGCGTGGAGTTGGAGGGTCTCGAAGTTCATGGAGGGTATGAGGTGCCCAGCCTCGCGCGCTTCCGCGCCCGCGTCAAAGGGTGCGTTTCTCGTCTCGAAAAAAAATCACCGCGCCAGCGCTGCGGCCAGCGGACACGTCGCCGTATCCACCACGACTCCGCGACGGTAGCGCTCCAAGAGCGCGCGCGAGCGCTCGGCCAGCCGTCGCCGCACCTCGCGCCGCTTCCCTGCCACTCGCGCGATAACCATGCCGTCATAGCCCGTGGTCTGATGCCGCAGCCAGGCTATCGTCGCCGCCTCCGCCCGCTCTTCGATCGGGATACGCTGGGTCCGGGCCACCGTGCCACTCCCCACCGGCGTGGCGTGCGCGACGATGCGCTCGGCCAGTCGGGCCGCCTCGGCGGCATGGCTCGGCGCAAAAGCCAGAAACGCCAGCACCGCCCCGCGAAAATCCTCCACATATCCGGCCTGCTCCCGCTCCCGGCGCCGACGCCCGGCATCGAGTTTGCGCTGATACGCCGGATCCTCGCGCTCCAGCGCCAGCTCCGCCCGCAGCGCCTGGATGCGCGCCGCCGGCGCCCAGATGCCGCGGGAGAAGCGCTTGTTGCCCTTCACTTCGACCACCGTCCAGGTCGGTCCATCGGCCTTGATGCGTCGACTCAACGCCGCATCCCCGGGCGGCAGGAGCGCCCAAGCATCCGGCACCACCAACACCCGGCCGTCGCGGTCAATAACCCGACGCGGCAACGGCGCGGGACGAACCTCCATGGAAACGTCGCTCATGGGTCGAACGTGGCGTGTGCGTCTACGGCGTCGGTGCGCGACCGGGCTCGAGACTTAGCTTCGCGTAAAAGTCCTCCAACATCAGCCGGCAATCGATCCGAGTATAGACCCGCATTTCGCGCCCCTCGGGATTGGCCTCATAATCCCCCGCCTCGGTGATGCGCGGCGTGCGCATCTTCACATACGCGCTCGAAGCCGGATCACGCTCCCAGGAAGTTTGCAGCGCGGTCAACAACACCAAGGGATTATCACCCAGGACATACCCCTCGCCCAAAGACCGCCTCGCCCGCAGCATCAAATCGTCGAGCCTCGACATCAACCACGCCCCCGTAGGCCCGGCCCGGCCCACCCTGACCACCAACTCTGAGTAGCTGGCCAGGGCCTGGCGGTAGGCGTCTCTCGGCACCTGCCACACGGGTATGTCCGAATCGTTAAAAATCACCCGGGCGGCCACCGGATCGATGCCCAGATTGTATTCGACCCGCCGGGGTCCCGGCGGCGGCTCGGCCAAGCCCGCGTGCTCCGGTCCGCCGATCCACACCAAACGCAGGCGAGCTCCTATCCTCGGCTCGATCAAATAGGCGCTGGCCAAGTTGGTCAGCCCCGCCCCGCAAGCCACATACAAGGGACTCTTCACGTCCTCGCGCAGCGCCTCGCGTAGGATGAGCTCGACCGCCTCCGAGCGCGCCGGCGCCTCGCCGGCCACCAACTTTGTCGGCGCCCCCGCCACGATCCCGTGCGACTGCTCCAGCCCCATTACGCTGACCAGCTCCCGAGCAAAAACCGCCCCGTGCTCCGCCGACCCGGGAAGTCCGTAAAATCCCGCTTCGTAATGCTGCGACGCGATCACGCCGCGCACCTCGACACTCGGCGAGAGCAGATGATGCGCGAGCTGGAAAAGCCCGTCGGGATCGCCGCCGAAATCATTGTCAATGATCACCCGGGTGCGTGGCTGTATGGTAGGATGCTGCATGACTTGCCCAAAAGCCAGACAACCGGCCCCGAACAGAGCAACGCCAGCGTAAAGAAGCGACCAGAGGTTGGATATCATGAGACGCAGCCCAGCAGTTACGCTTCTGGACGGCACGCCCAGCATAACCATCCAGTAAAGCAGACGCCATTGAGTCGAGGTCCACGCCTGCCCACCTCCCGCCAAGGGGCGGCGCATTCCCAACAACAGGCGACGAGCCGAACGTCCGCACATGCTCCACACTTGCGCGCAATACCCCAAGATGCCCGCCGTCCCATCCAGAGCCCCGAACCCTGCCCGTCTGCGCCTGGCCGCCCTTTTGTTCGCCTGGTGCGTCGCCACGGGCGCGGCTTGGGATCTCGTGCAGATTTTCGCCTGGGGTCGCATGTGGGTCGGACACCTGCAAACTCGCACACCCGCGGCCGCGTTGTCCGCCACCTTCGCCCCCGACGGCGGCTGTGAACTCTGCCACGCCGTCGCCGCCGCCAAGGAGCAGACCACCGACACTCCCGCCGCCACGCCGGATAAACTCCTCTTGCTACCCTGGCCGCGTTCCGAAGCGCCCCTGGTCCGGCTTCTCCGTCCGCAGCCGCACCGCCTGCCACCTTTCGCCGCTGGCCAACCTCACCCTCGCGCGGAGCCACCGACTCCCCCGCCACGCCGCTTCGGAGCCTGAGTCCGTTTACCGGACCAGACCGTCTAATCCACCCTTCAATACAGACGCTCCTTGCGTCTGGGCGTCTTGACTATGCGCCGCCGCACGGCCCTCGGGCCACAGGCCGCGCCATCCACGTGTCGGTATCCATAATGTCACTATGCACTCCATTTCCCATGCTCACCCGCTTCCGCGCCACTTCTGTTGCGCGCTAACCACACTCCTATTCCAACTCGCCGCCTACTGCGACGAGCCTCCCGTTCAACTCTCCCCCATCACGGTTATCTCAACCCCGGTGGAAGATCCCGCTCGCGTGCAAATCGACCCGCGCGCACCCGCCCAGCCCATGCCCGCCCATGACGGTGCCGACCTCCTCCGGGCCATCCCCGGCGTCAACGTCATCCGCAAAGGCGGCATCGACGGCGACCCGGTCTTGCGCGGCATGGCCGGCTCCCGCCTCGGTGTTGTCCTCGACGACCAGCTCCTGCTCGGTGGCTGCGGGCAACGCATGGACCCTCCCACCGCCTACGTTTTTCCCGCCGCCTTTGACCGCGTTACTCTGCTGAAGGGCCCCCAGTCTGTCCGCCACGGTCCGGGACAATCCGCCGGCGTCGTGCGCTTCGAACGCACGCCGCACCGTTTCACCGAGCCGGACCTTGAAGCCCAGGCCGGCCTGACCTTCGGCCAATTCCAACGCCAGGACCAGTCGTTGCACCTCATCGCCGGCGCGCAACCCGGCAGCGTGCTCGCCTCCGCCAACCACGCCCGCTCCGACGATTACGAGGATGGCGACGGCCGCCGGGTGCACTCCGCCTACTCCCGCTGGAGCACACTGGCCGCGGCCGCCTGGACCCCCGACCCCGCCACCCGCGTGGAATTATCCTCGGCCTGGAGCGACGGCGAAGCCGCCTACGCCGACCGAGCCATGGACGGCGTGCGCTTCGCCCGTGAAAACGTGGCCGCCCGCTTTGAGCGCGACCTGGACGGCGCCGGCGCCGCCCGCCGCATCTCGGCCACCCTATATCGCAACTACGTCGATCACGTCATGGACAACTTTTCCCTGCGCACCTTTGCCCCCACCACGATGATGCCGGCTCGGTCCGTCTCCAACCCCGACCGCCTGACCACCGGCGGCAAGGCCGAACTCGACCTCGAACCGGCTGACGCGCTCCACCTCACCCTCGGCTTCGACGGCCAAAGTAACCGGCACTCCTTACGCAGCTCCACCAATGAAACCGTCACGTCCTACCGCACGCGCCCCAGACTCCCGGACGCTAAGTTTGACCAGTTGGGGGGCTACGTCGAGGCCACCCGCGAACTTGACGATACCCGTCGCATCGTCGCCGGCGCCCGGCTCGACGACTGGCGCGCCCAGGACCTGCGCACCACCGTCCGCACCGGCATGACCACTTCAGCCAACCCGACCGCCCGGGAGACCCGGAACGAGTCGTTACCCTCCGGCTTCTTGCGCTACGAGATCGAGCACGGCCCCCTAGCCTGGCACCTCGGCGCGGGCTACACCGAGCGTTTCCCCGACTACTGGGAACTGTTCTCCAAAGAGTCCGCCTCGACCGTCAGCGCCTTCGCCACCGAAGCCGAAAAAACCGCCCAGCTCGACACCGGCCTGCTCTATCGTCGCGAGCGCGTGCGCGCCTCGCTGTCGCTCTTCGCCAGCCGCGCGGACGACTTTATTCTTATCGAGGGTGGCGTGCCCAAACCCGCTGGCATGGGCACGCGCCAGACCGCCCTTGCGCGGAATGTCGAAGCCTCCACCTACGGCGGCGAAGCCACCTGGGGTATCGATCTCAGCGATACGTGGAGTCTCGAGACCTCGGTCTCCGCCGTGCGCGGCGAGAATCTCACCGACTCGCTGCCTCTCGCCCAACAACCCCCGCTCGAAGGCCGCCTGCACCTTGCCCGCCACGCCGGCCCCTGGAGCGCCGGTGGGGTGCTGCGCCTCGTCGCCGCCCAGCATCGTTACGCCATCAAACAGGGTAACATCGTCGGGCAGGATCTGGGCCCCTCCAAGGGCTTCGCCATCGTCTCGTTGCACGCCGGCCGCACTTTCGGCCCCCGCGCCCGCGTCAGCGTCGGCATCGACAACCTCTTGGATGCGACCTACGCCGAGCACCTCAGCCGCGGTGGAGCCGACGTGGCCGGCTTTCCCGAGCCCACCACCCGGATCAACGAACCCGGTCGCACCGCCTGGGTAAAATGGGACCTTGTTTACTGAGTGGTTCAACCCACCTCGCCCGCGGAGCTGGCAAGGGTCGCCGTCACCCCTCCGTCTCGCAGCGCAGCACGCCCAGCGCGCAGACGGCGGCGGTGTCGCAGCGCAATACCAGCGGCCCCAACGACACCGGCACCCAACCCGCCTCCGCCGCCCGGGCGGCCTCCACCGGCGTAAAATCACCCTCCGGCCCGACCAACCACGCCGCCGAACTCGGCGGCCGACCGCCATGCTCCGATCGAAACTCGCGCAACACCGCCGCCAACGACCGCGCACCCGGCGCCAGACTCGCCACCAGCCGTAACTCCACCCCAACTGCCTCCACATCGCGCAAAAACGCCTCGAGCCCGACCGTCGGTCGGATCTCCGGCAACCACGCGTTGCCACACTGCTTGGCCGCCTCGATCGCGTTCGCCCGCCATTTTTCGCGCTTACGCTCCGCCCGCTCCGCATCCAGCCGCCACTCCACCCGCTCCGTCTCCAAAGGCACCACCAACGCCACCCCCAGCTCCGTCGCCTGCCGCACGATATCCTCCATCACGCCCCCCTTCGGCACCGCCTGCCCTAGAATCAGCCGACACGCCGGCCCGGGCCGCCGCGATTCCGACTCCACCATCAACCGCGCCCGCCGACGCTCACCGCCCGCTGCCAGACGGCACACCCACTCCCGCCCAGCTCCGTCAAAAGCCGTGACCGGCTCGCCCACCCGCGCCCGATTCACCGTCACCAAGTGGTGCGTCTCCGTTTCATCCAGCCACAGGTCCGCGTTACTCGCGCCCCACTCACGACCCCCGACATAAACACGATAGTCCGGCATGATACCGCGAAACTCGCACGACCGCCCCGCCCTTGCCCAGCCCGTAACGTCACCAACGGTGAAGCTCGGTTAAGCTGAACCCCAAAAAAGGGAAGGCGGCCCTCGGGTAACCACTCCCGGGGCCGCCTGACCAAACAAACCAAACAACCAAATAAACAACTGCTAACCCTCAGATAGACCGGCCACGCACCAAAACATTCAAAATTCCGCAGGATTTTATTTCACAACAATACATAACTTTACAAATCGCTTTACTATATAAGTTTACGATATAAAATTTTAAACCATCGCTAGTCTTCACACTCGCCGTCCGCACGCCGAAGCACAGTCTCACCTGACAGCGCCATGTCCTCCGCCCCCTCCCTTTTCCCCCAACACATCATCGCACGTAAACGGGACGGCCAATCCCTCAGCGAAACGGAAATCGCCGCATTCGTGCAAGGTGCCACCGACGGCTCTTGGCCCGACTACCAACTGAGCGCGCTGCTCATGGCCATTTTCCTCCGGGGCATGACCCCGGCCGAGACCGCCACCCTCACCTCCGCCATGATGCGGTCAGGCGTGGTCGCCGATCTCTCCCACGTGCCCGGCATCAAAGTCGACAAACACTCGACCGGCGGCGTCGGCGACAAGGTCTCCCTCCCCCTCGCCGCCCTCGTCGCCGCCTGCGGAGTGCCCGTGCCGATGATCTCCGGTCGAGGCCTTGGCCATACCGGTGGCACCCTGGACAAGCTGGAAAGCATCCCGGGCTTCACCACCCAGCTCTCCCTCCACGACTATCGCGCGCAGATCGCCCGGCTCGGCTGCGCTCTCATCGGCCAGACCAGCGACCTCGCTCCCGCTGATCGTAAACTCTACTCCCTGCGCGATGTCACCGCCACCGTCGAGTGCCTGCCCCTGATTTGCGCCTCCATCATGTCGAAAAAACTCGCCGAAGGCATCGACGCCCTCGTTCTCGACGTAAAATTCGGCCGCGGCGCGTTCATGCCCGATCTCGAAGCCGCCCGCCGCCTCGCCGAGGCCATGTGTGAAATCGGCTCCGCCATGGGCAAACCCACCCGCGCCCTCCTCACCCGCATGGACCAGCCCCTCGGTCGCGCGGTGGGCAACGCCGTCGAGGTCGCCGAAAGCATCGCCTGCCTGCGCGGCGAGCCCGGCGCCGAGGACCTGATGGAAGTAACCTACGCGCTCGGAGCCGAGATGCTGCTCCTCGGCGGCGTCGCCCACGACCGCTCCGATGCCATCGCCCGACTCGCCCGCGCCGTCGCCGACGGTTCCGGCTTGGAAAAGTTTCACGCGATTGTCGCCGCCCAAGGCGGCGACCCCCGGGTTTGCGACGCCCCCGGCGCCGTGCTCCCGACCGCTCCCGTGCTTCGTGAAGTGCGTTCGAGCGCCTTCGGCTGGGTAGATAGGGTCGACGCCCGCGAAATCGCGTTGGCCGCCTTGAGTCTGGGCGCGGGGCGCTCGCGAGCCGAAGACAGCATCGATCCCGCCGTCGGCTTCACCTCCTTGGTCAAAGTAGGCGAACAGGTTTCCCCGGGCACCCTCCTCGGAGTGGTGCACGCCCGCAACGCTGCCTCGGCCGAAGTCGCCTGTTCACGTCTGCTTTCAGCCGTAGGTATCCGTGAAACTCAGTGCAACGCCCCCACCTTAATCGCCGGGTGCGTAAGCACGTAACCGCACGCGTCGCTTCAGGCGTGCGAAATCATCAGGTTTGTTAAACGAGGCGTGTTTTCCGTCGCTACGCGCCAATCGTGATAACACCCAAGGCGTTTACCCTCAATTATTAACAGGCCTAAAACCTGACCGGACAGACCACTTCCCGTATCCGCCCGTAAACACCTCTCGGTCGGTTACCTGACTCGCAAACGGATCTGCACGCTTTCATCCCGAGGACAATTTATTCAATTCGTCCTCAACCG
>CAYNUW010000003.1:20043-39314 GCA_964400455.1 uncultured Akkermansia sp.
TACCACCGAACTCGATTGGGTATGACACAAAAAAGGGGCCCCCGAGGAGGCCCCTTAAAAAAACAAGTTATTCTTACCGCGGATCAAACGTCGGCCGGAACCGCAGCTTGGCCGGCAGTCGCGCGGTTAGCAGGGGCCGCGACACCCGGAGGACGGGCGAAAAATTGCAGCAAGTGGGCTACATCGTTGAACCCTTCCTGGCGCAGGCGATCCTCAACTTCGCGAACGGCGGCTGCCAGACGCTCGCTGGTCTCGGTATCCAAGGCATAAACATCGTCACTGGCGGTGCTCACCACATGGTAGGCGGCGGAGGGCAAGTCGTTGAGGTGATAGAGGCTGGTGCCGTTGGGTAAAAACGAGCGGCGAACGAGACCGATGTCTTGGAAAGCCGCCAGACAACGATAGACGGTCACCAAGTCACAGGAGCGACAGTTAAGCTCCGTGTGGATCTGCTCGATGCTCAGCGGACGAGCGCGAGCCACCAACGTTTTGAGGATGGCGATACGCGGCTGCGTGATGCGTAGCCCCGCAGCACGGAGAACTTTACAAGCCGCTTCAACGCGGTTTTGGGAGGCAACTTTGTCTCCGGTGGGATAAAGCGGATGATTGGTTTGTGTGGAGGCTATCATGTGAGTTAAGGGTTTATAGTGCTGTGCTGGCAAAAAGATGCCAGAATTAAAATAAATTAAAACGCTAAATATTGCCTAATAGTGGGTGGTTTTACGACGGGGTGATTTACCTATAAGAAATGCACCCCAATGCAACAACCCTGCAAGGATATTTCCCTCGTCAGTCCCCGAAAACGGGTCCGCGCACGCAGCGAAAAACTCTCGGAATAGCCAACGGTCTACCGACCCAACTTACGGGGCAAAGCGATCGGTTGCTCGAGACGTGCGGATTCGAACAAAAGCGGTTTCCTAGTTGAAGCTAACGCAAAGCCGCCACGGTCTACCCTCACCGACACCAACGATCCAACGCGATGATCTCCCTCCCCTTTAATCCAGCGTCAGACGCCACCCTCGGGGCACTGCGCGGCTATTTGAGTAAATGTCAGGAAATAGCGAGGGATAGAAAACGGGCGGTTTTAGCCAGCATCTCCGTGGTGGTGCCGGCCCTGGATCCACTCGCAGTCCTTGAGGCCATCTTCGATCCCGCCCAACCCCATTTCTACGCTGAACATCCCGCGCAAGAAACCGCGATTTCTGGGGCTGAAATCGCCCTCTCGACCGAAGCAACCGGACCGGATCGTTTCTCAAAGGTGCAGGCGTTCGTGCGAGACACCTTAGCCAACACGGTCGCCGTTGGCGCGGTGGACGCCGCTTTCGGCGGCCCGCATTTTTTCACTACCTTCGCCTTCGCCGACCACACTTTGCCCGGCGAGTCGTTTCCGCCCGCACGAGTGTTTGTGCCGAGGTGGCAGATCTCCCGGGCGGGCTCCGTCACCACCGCCGTCGCCAACCTTCCCGTCCAGCCCGACGACGACCTAGCACCTCTGGTCGAACGGATCTGGCGCGCCCACGATCGTTTCGCACGCTTCGATTTTAACGAGCCGAGAACCGCCGGCGTAAGCACCCTCCCCGATTCAACCGACCGCCCAGCCGTGATTCGAAGGGAGGAGACCGGCAATTATCGTGCATCGGTGGAACTGGCCCTGAAACTCATCGCCTCGGGCGAGTTCGAAAAAATCGTGCTCGCCCGCGCCGTGGACATCACCGCCGCCCGCCCGCTGCACCCGCTGACCATGCTCAACGGTCTGCGCCAGCGCTTCCCCGACTGCTACGCCTTCTCCGCCTCCGGCGGCGCGGGACCCAGTTTCATCGGCGCCTCGCCCGAACGCCTGGTGCGCGTCAGCCGCGGCCGGGTGGAGACCGAGGCCCTGGCCGGCTCGTCCCGCCGCGGCGCCACCGCCAGCGAGGACGCCGCGCTCGCCGCCGCCCTCCTCCGCAGCGATAAGGACCGCCGCGAACACCGCTTGGTCATCGACTCCATCGTGCGCCGCGTCGCGCCCCTCGGCGTCCGCCTCGATTTCGCCGACTGCCCGGTCCTGCGCAAGCTGGCCAACGTGCAACATCTGCAAACCACCATGCGCGGGGACCTGCCCGAGGGTGTCGGCGCGCTCGATCTCGTCGCCGCCCTGCACCCCACCCCCGCCGTCGGCGGCACCCCGCGCGAGGCGGCCGTGGCGCGCATCCCCGGCCTGGAAGGCTTCCCGCGCGGCCTCTACGCCGGCGCCCTCGGCTGGCTCAACGCGCGCGGCGGGGCGGAGTTCTTCGTCGGCCTGCGCTCCGCCTTGATCGAGGGCCCGCGGGCCAGAGTCTACGCCGGCGCGGGCATCGTGGCCGGCTCCACCCCCGAGCGGGAGTGGGCCGAGACCGAACTCAAACTCCAGGCCCTCCTCGCCGCCTTGCCGTCCTGATTCCGGGCCCCGGCCGGCGCGACCAGGTTTTCAGCGCTTCTTGTTCAGCGCCGAGCTAAACCAGTCGTTGTTCAGGGACTGGGATTGCGCGGGCTTGGCCGGCGCGCCGCCGGAGTTGCGCGCGCCCCCGCCCCCGGGGCGTTGGCCGGGACCGGTCGCACCACCGATTTTGCCGCCCAGCTGGGGGTTCGCCTTCATCGACAGCGCGATGCGCTGGCGCGGCAGGTCCACGTCGGTCACCGTCACCCGAACCTTCTGCCCCGGCTTTACCACCTCGGCGGGGTCTTTCACAAAGTTGTCCGAAAGCTGCGAGACGTGGACGAGACCATCCTGGTGCACGCCGATGTCCACAAAGGCGCCGAAGGCGGTCACGTTGGTCACGATGCCGGGCAGCTTCATGCCGACCTTCAGATCCTCGGGCTTGTTGACCGACGCGTCGAAGGCAAAGGCCTCGAACTGCGCGCGCGGATCGCGGCCGGGCTTGGCCAGCTCGGCGAGGATGTCCTTCAAGGTCGGCAACCCGACGCCCTCGGTGACGTAGTGCTCCAGCTTGATCTTGGCGCGCTGTTTCCCGTCCCGCAGCAGGTCCGCGACGGTGCAGCCGAGATCGGCGGCCATCTTCTCCACCAGCGCATAGCGCTCCGGATGCACCGCCGAACTGTCCAGCGGATGGGCCGCGTCGCGGATGCGAAGGAAGCCCGCCGCCTGCTCGTAAGCCTTGGGACCCAGCCCGGACACCTCCAACAACTCGGCCCGCGAGCCGAAGGGCCCCTTTTCATTGCGACGGGCCACGATGGCGGCCGCCGTGCGCGAGTTGAGGCCGGACACGTAGGACAGCAGCTGCTTGGACGCGGTGTTCAGCTCCACGCCCACGCCGTTCACGCAGCTCATCACCGTGTCGTCGAGCGAGCGCTTGAGCGCGTTTTGCTCCACGTCGTGCTGATACTGGCCGACGCCGATCGACTTGGGGTCGAGCTTCACCAGTTCGGCCAGCGGATCCATCAGCCGCCGGCCGATGGAGACCGCCCCGCGCACGGTGATGTCGTGGTCCGGGAACTCCTCGCGCGCCACCTCGGAGGCCGAGTAGATCGACGCGCCGGACTCGTTGACCATCACCACGGGGATCGTGGCGGGCAGGCCGCAGGCGCGCACAAACGCCTCGGTCTCCCGGCCGGCCGTGCCGTTGCCCACCGCGATGGCCTCGACCTCGAAGCGGGCGGCGAAACCCAGGATCTTGTCCTTCGCCTCGGCCGGGCGCATCTCGGGATAGATGACGTCGTTGTGGAGCAGCTTGCCCTGGCGGTCGAGCAGCACGGTCTTGCACCCGGTGCGGAAGCCGGGGTCGATGGCCATGACATTCTTGCGGCCGAGCGGGGAGGCGAGCAGCAGCTCGCGCACGTTGTCCGCGAAAACCTTGATCGCGGCGAGATCGGCGGCCTTCTTGGACTCGAGGCGCATCTCGGTCTCCATGGCGGGGGCGAGCAGCCGCTTGTAGGCGTCGGCCACCACGAGGCGCAGCTGGGCGGCGCAGGCCGGCGAAGCCGGAGCCGTGATGGCGGGCTGGATACACAGGCGCTCCAGCTCGGCCAGCGCGAGCGTCTCGTCCGGCAGGGTGATGCGCATCATCACAAAGAGCTCCTTCTCGGCGCGGCGCATGGCGAGCAGCCGGTGGCTGGGGCACTTGGCCAGGGGCTCGGTCCAGTCGAAGTAGTCCTTGAACTTGGCGGCCTCGGCGGAGGTCTCCTTGCCCGGTAATACCTTGCTGGATACGACGGCCGAGGCGCGGTAGAGGCCGCGCAGTTTGTCGCGCGCGCCGGCGTCGTCGGAGAGTCGCTCGGCCAGGATGTCGCGCGCGCCGGCGAGGGCCTCGGTGGGATCGGCGATCTTTTGCCTCGGCGTGGGCGGCACCTTGCCGTCGTCCGGCTGGTATTCGTGGCCGACCATGGCCTGGGCGGCGGCGGCCAGCGCCTCCGGCGTGGTGGCGGCCTCCTGCGCCCAGATGAGCTCGGCCAGCGGTTCGAGCCCCTTCTCGCGGGCGATGGTGGCGCGGGTGCGTTTCTTCGGACGAAACGGCAGGTAAAGATCCTCCAGGCGGGCCATGGTCTCGGCCGACTCGATCTGCCCGCGCAGCGCGTCCGAAAGCAGACCGCGCTCCTTGAGCGAGGCGAGGATGACGGCGCGCCGGTCGTCGAGCGCGGCCAGTTGCTCCAGACGATCCCGGATGGTGGTGATCTGCACCTCGTCCAGCTCGCCGGTGACCTCCTTGCGGTAACGGGCGATGAACGGCACCGTGGCGCCCTCCTTGAGCAGCTGGGCGGTGGCCGCGATCTGCGCGATTTTCACCGTCCCGCCCAGCTCCTGGCTGATGCGCAGCACGTGGTCGGCGTTGAGCTGGATTTTGGCCGGTGCGGCTTCGTTGACGGCGGGGACGGAGAGCGGGAGATCAGACATGGAAAATGAAGCGGAAACGGAACAGCACGGCGGCGTGCAGTAAAAGGAGAAAGACGCGCGGCGTGGCGTCCGCAGGCGGCTCAGCCGGGATCATGCAATTGCGCGGGTCGCATCGCGGCGAACTGGGGGCACCTTTCGGTGGGGACCGAGCGAAGGCATACCCGGAGGGTATTTCGAGCCGAGGGCCCCACCGAAAGGTGCCGTCAAATCGCCTCGATACGACCCGGACAACTGCATGATCCCGGCTGAGCCAACATGCGCTCCGTCTCACGAGCGGACCAGCCTTGGGTGCGGTCGGCGTCAAAACGAAAACTTTGCAGCCGGGCGGACTGGCGAAACTCGAAGGCAACGAGGGTGGAAAGGGTAAAAGCGCAGTTTAGCTCGGCGGACAGCGCCCAGACCTCGATCGAAGTATCCTGCACACGTAAATAATCGAAGTGTCGGCAAAAACGATCATCCCTGCTGCCCCTCATTCATAAAATCCTCCATGGCCTGCACCTCAGCCTCGGTCATCGGGGGGCGATCCCCCCAGATGGCTTTAGCTTGGGCACGAAAATCCGGCGTTTTAAACGGTGCCTTTTCCGACGTGGCGACCGGCGGCACGAGGTTGGCCACGGTTTTGCCGCGGCGGGTGATCGCGATGGTGTGCCCTTCTGCCACCCACGAAGCGACCTTGGGGAAGTGGTTGCGAAGATCAGCGACGGTGGCGGTTTTCATAAGAGAAGGATCTCTCATGAACGGCGATGCGTCAGGGGGCACGTCGGACGAGCGGAGGCGGCTGCCGCCTCCGGCTTGGCAAAGGGACTTATCCTTACTGGCCGAGCGCAGCCCTGATCTGGGCGCGAAGCTCGGCGACCGCCTTTTCCTGCGGGGCGGTCATGAGCTCGGCCTGGATTTGATCGAGCGCGCGCAGGGCCTCGGTGTATTTTTTCTCGGCGAAGAGCGCCTGGGCCTGCCGGTAGAGCGTGCCGTTGTCGGCGGTGGCGGTGGAGGCGATCTCGACCTTGGCGACGGCGCGTTGGGCGGCACCAATGGCGGCGGCCGGGATGCCGGCCACGGAGTTGGCGGGCTGAGACGGCGCGGTGGCGGCGGCGGTGGAGAACGGCTCGGCCGGAGGCGCCGGGGCGGGCTCGGGCGCCTTCGTCTCGACGGGCTTGAAACAGCCGGCGAGCAAAACCAAGGCGGCGAGAAGGGCGGGGACGGAAAGCGAGGTGCGGGTCATGCGGTAAGCCAAGCAGGCCGGGCCCGCGGCGAGAACACAAAAAAGCCGCCGGCCCGGCAGGGCGCGGCGGCCAGGGAGAAAACCAATCGGACGGCTCAGGCCGGGCTCAGGCCTTGCCGGACTTGCGGGCCTTCTGGCGCTCGCCGGAGTTGAGGATGCGCTTGCGCAGGCGCAGGCTCTTGGGCGTGACCTCGAGCAGTTCGTCGGCGGCGACGTATTCGATACAGCGCTCGAGCGACATCTTGACCGCGGGCGTCAGACCGGTGGCCACGCCTTCGCCCTGGGAGCGGAAGTTGGTCAGCTTCTTTTCGCGCACGGCGTTGACCACGATGTCCTCGTTGCGGGGATTTTCGCCGATGATCATGCCCTCGTAGACCTGCTCGCCGGGGCCGACAAACAGCTTGCCGCGCTCCTGACACATGATGAGGGCGTAGGCGGTGGTCTCGCCCGCCTCGGTGGCGATGAGGGTGCCGGTGATGCGGGTCAGCAACTCGCCGGCGTAGGGGCCGTATTCCTTGAACAAGTGCGAGGTCACGCCGCGCCCGGAGGTGGCGTTGACCACGTCGATCTCCAGACCGATGAGGCCGCGGGTGGTGATGGTGGCCTCGATCATGGTCGAGTGCGGCATCTTCTCCATGTTGGTCAGCTGCCCCTTGCGGTTGGCCAGATTCTGCATGATCGAGCCGACGCACTCGTCCGGCACCTCGATCCAGACCGTCTCGTAGGGCTCCATGCGCACGCCGTCGACGACCTTTTCGATCACGGTGGGGCGAGACACGAGCAGTTCGTAGCCTTCGCGACGCATGGTCTCGACCAAGACGGCGACCTGCATGGCGCCGCGGGCCTTCACGTTGAAGGTGCCGGCCTTGTCGGGGCTGTCCTCAATGTTGATGGAAACATTGATCTTGAGCTCGCGCATCAGGCGCTCGCGCAGCTGGCGGGAGGTGACGAGCTTGCCCTCCTGTCCGACCAGCGGGCCGTCGTTGACCGAGAACTGCATCTCCAGCGTCGGCGGATCGATCTGCTGGAAGGGCAGCGCGTGCGCGTTCTCGCGCACGTCGAGCGTATCGCCGATGTCCACGTCTTCGAAACCGGACAGACCCACGATGTTGCCGGCATGGGCGACCTCGACCTCACGTTGTCCGAGGCCGGTGAACTCAAAAATCTTGGTGATCTTGGCGCGGAGTTTCTTGCCGCCCTCGGCGTGGCGCAGCACGAACACCGGGTCGCCTACCTTCACCGAACCACCAAGGATCTTACCCACCGCGATACGACCCACGTAATCGCTCCAATCGATGTTGGACACCAGCATGTGGAACGGATCCTCCGGTTTGGCGAAGGGCGGCGGGATGTGGTTGATGATGGTTTCGAAAAGCGGGGTCATGTCCTTCTTCTCGTCGCCGAGTTTATACATCATGTAACCATCGCGGCCCGAGCCGTAGACCACGGGGGCGTCAAACTGCTCCTCCGTCGCGTTGAGCTCCATGAGCAGCTCGAGCACCTTGTCATACATTTTGGCCGGGTCGGCGTTGTCGCGGTCAATCTTGTTGATCACGATGATGACCTTAAGTCCGTGGGAAAGCGCCTTGCGCAACACGAACCGCGTCTGGGCCTGCGGACCGTCGTAGGCGTCCACCAGCAACAAAACGCCGTCCACCATGCGCAGGGCGCGCTCCACCTCGCCGCCGAAGTCGGCGTGGCCCGGGGTGTCGAGAATGTTGATGATTTTATCCTTCCAGTGGACGGACGTGTTCTTGGCCTTGATGGTGATGCCCTTTTCCTTCTCGAGGGCCATGCTGTCCATGGCGCGTTCCTGAACGGCTTGGTTGGCGCGGTAGGCGCCACCGTCCTTGAGCAATTGGTCCACCAGGGTGGTCTTGCCATGGTCAACGTGCGCGATGATGGCGATGTTGCGGATGTTTTGGTTCATGATGTCGAAGCGTGTGCGCGCGGTGGCGGACGGGTCTTTGATGCGGAAAAAGGGTGAGCGTGCGCGCCAAGACCGGCGGGAGGCAAGGGCGGAATCTTGACGATTAGGCGAAGTCTTCCACGCCAGGCCGGGGAAAATCCCGCCGACATCACGCTTGACCCGCCCGTCGCCGGCACTCATTTCAATCAACTTTTCCCATCCTACAACCTTCGCCTCCGCCCAGCGGACACACTCCTTTACCACCATGGCCAATCCGAAACGCAAACAGTCCAAACGCCGCAGCGCGAACCGTCGCGCGGCCAATGCCTTCCAGGCTCCCGAATTCGCCCGCGATCCCGCCGACGGCACTCTTTTCCGTCCTCATCGGGTCAACCCGAAGAACGGACTCTACCGTGGCCGTCAGGTGCTCGACGTGTCCGTCTAAGCCGCCGTTACGCAAGCCGGCAGCTAGCTTTGCAAACATTGATCGCCCCCATGGGCACCCCCATTGGCACCTCGGACCGCATCGCAATTGATGCGATGGGTGGGGATTTGGGTCCGGCCGAGGTGGTCGCGGCCGTGGCACTCGCACTGAGTGACTCGGCCTTCGGCGGCAAACTAACGCTCGTCGGTCGCGCCGACGAGCTTTCGCTTTTATTGGGCTCCGCCGGCTTGTCCGAGTCGGAGCGTCTGGCGGTTTTGCCAGCTTCCGAGGTTATCACCATGGAAGACAAACCGCTGAAGGCTTGGCGGAGCAAAAAAGACGCCTCGATGGTGCGCGCCATTGAACAAGCCAAAACCGGCGCCGCCGCTGCGGTTGTGAGCTGCGGCAACACCGGCGCCCTCATGGCCGGAGGCACCCTGCGCCTTCGCACGCTCGAAGGGATCGACCGCCCAGCCCTAGCCGCCGTCATCCCTCGCCAAAATGGCTACTTTATCCTCATCGATGCCGGAGCCAACCCCGAGGCGGAGGCCCGCCACTTGGCGCACAATGCCCTGCTCGGCAGCCACTACGCTCGCACCATTCTCGGCGTTGCCGCGCCACGCGTAGGTCTGCTCACCATCGGGACCGAGGAAGGCAAGGGCAACGCACTCACCACGGCCACCCACGAAATCCTCAAACGCTCCGGTGCGCTGCTTAACTACGTCGGCCCCACCGAGGGCTTCCAAGTCTTCACCGACCATTGCGACGTGGCGGTTTGCGACGGCTTCACCGGCAACCTCCTCCTCAAGAGCTGGGAATCTCTCGCCAAGTTCTTCAAGGGCACCTTGGAAACTGAACTTAGGGCGAACCCACTTCGCCTCGCCGGTGCCGCATTGTCGAGAGGTGCCTTCAAGGCCTTGAAAGCCCGCATGAATCCGGACCGCTACGGAGGTGCACCCCTCCTCGGACTCAAAGGAAACGTGCTCAAAGCCCACGGTTCCAGCAACCGCTACGCTTTACGCTCCGCGATCCTGGCCGCCGACAAGGTCGTGAGAGCGGATTTTCTCGGCAAAGTGACGGGGGATATTCCGACCTTGAATGCGATCATAGCCGCATCGGATGCCAACCCGGCTTCCGGCGAGACCTCCTGAGCACGGGCTTTCACCTCCCGGTCTGTTCACCGCCAACTCCTCACACCGCGACCAACCGTGACAACAATGTCCGCCGCCCCAGTCATCGCCCTGCTCGGCTCGGGCTCCTGCACCCCCAAGCGCGTGGTGACCAATGACGAGTTGTCGCGCCAAGTGGATACCTCGGATGAATGGATTCACACCCGGACCGGCATTCGAGAACGCCGAATCGCCGGACAGGACGAGTCTACCGCCGGCCTCGCCACCCAGGCCGCCTTGGCGGCTCTGGCCGACGCCAAACTAAATCCCTCCGACATCGACCTGTTGGTGGTTGCCACCTGCTCTCCTGACACCCCCATGCCCTCCACGGCCTGCGTGGTCCAAACCGCGCTGGGCTTGGGCAGCCGCACCGCTTGCATGGATGTGAACGCCGCCTGCACCGGTTTCATCTACGCCCTGGAAACCGCTTGGTGCATGCTGCAAACTTCACGTTACCGGCATGCCCTGGTAGTGGGCGCGGAGAGGATGTCCGCCTACGTCGACTGGAAGGACCGCACCACCTGTGTTCTCTTTGGAGATGGGGCCGGAGCCGTCATCTTGGGCCCCGCTCCCCTCGGCTCGAACGCGCGTCTTATCGACGCAAGATTAGGCGCCTTGCCCGGCACCGGCGAGCTCCTGCACATTCCCACGTCGGCCGGCAACCCTTCCTGCCCCCCTGCGGCTTACATAAACATGAAAGGCCGGGAAGTCTTCAAATTCGCCGTGCGCGGGATGGAGGAAATCGCGCGCGACTTACTTGCTCGCCAAGGCCTGAAGGGCTCAGATCTCAACTGGGTGGTCCCCCACCAGGCAAATCTTCGTATCATCCACGCCTTGGCAGAGTATCTCGAACTCCCCAGAGAGCGCTTAGTGGTC
The DNA here is from genome assembly GCA_964400455.1 of uncultured Akkermansia sp. GTDB lineage: Bacteria > Verrucomicrobiota > Verrucomicrobiia > Opitutales > Opitutaceae > IMCC26134_A. The sequence continues at coordinate 30,511 of CAYNUW010000003.1, forward strand.
AATTTGGACCGCTACGGCAACACCTCGGCCGCATCGATACCCATCGCGCTCGACGAAGCACGACGAGACGGCCGCATCCAGGCTGGCGATTTGCTGCTGCTACTGGCCTTCGGGGCGGGCTTGACCTGCGGAGGCACCCTGATTCGCTGTTAGCTCTTTCACATGCCTGCCTTGCGCCGCTCCGATTTAACCTTTCTTGTCGTTTTTCTCATCACCCTCGTTACCGGAGCCGCTTTGCGTGCCGAATTGGTTTGGGACGCCAACGCAGGGTGGAGGGTCGAAGGCGGCGTCTTTGCCGGTGCCCTCGACGATGAACAAGCTAGGTCCGCCAAGGACATCATGGATGTTTCTCGCCGGGCCGAAGACGCCGGCGATCTCGGCAAAGCACTCAAAGGCTACAAGCGAGTAGCCAAGAGATATAAATCCTCGGTCTATGCAGCCGAGGCGCTTTTCCGCGCAGCGCGCATCTACGAACAGCGCCGCCAGTATGGCAGCGCCTTCAAACGCCTGCAAACCCTGGTCGCCGAACACCCAGCCTACCCGAAATTTCTGGAGGTTCTAGGAATTCAGTATCGTATAGCCGAGAAGCTTTCCGCCGGCGCACGCCCCCGCTACTTCGGCATCATTCCCGGCTTCAAACAACGCGCCAAAGGCTTGGAGTTCTTCGAAACCGTGGTGCAAAATGCGCCCTACAGCGAATACGCGCCCCTGGCCCTGATGAACGCCGCCGGCGCCTATTCGGAAACCGGAGATCGAGAGGCTGCAATCGATGCGCTGGACCGCATGATCAATAACTACCCGGACAGCTTTCTTACGCCCGACGCCTACCTCAAACTCGCCGCCGCCCAAGCTTCCATAACCCAAGGCCCGCCCTACGACCAAGCCTCCACCCAACTCGCCCTCACTTATTTCCAAGACTACCTGATCCTGTATCCCGGCGAAGCCGACGCCACTGTGGCCAGCACGGGATTCGCCGACGCACGAACCATGCTTGCCGAAAGCAAAATGACCATCGGTGACTTTTACTTCAACAAACGCTCCAACTTCAAAGCGGCCAAAGTTTTCTACAACGAAGCGATCACCATTTACCCCGAGTCCCCCACGGCGGAACGGGCACGCACCCTGCTCGCCCGCATAGACCAATTGGAGACCAAAGCGCAATCCACGGGCTCCGAAGCTCCAAACGCCCCCCGCTCTAAACGCTTTTGGCTCTTTTAAGTCATTGTGAAAAAATCACTAATGGCAAAAATGTTACGTCGTATATTCTGGATTGTCATGGCCGGCCTTGTTGCCGGCTGCAGCCACTACCAGCTGGGCACTTCCTCAAATCGAGATTACGAGTCGATTTTTATCGCACCGGTTCAGACGGATTCTCTCCTGCCGCAGGCGACCGCTCTACTCTCCTCCCAGATACGGGAGGCCTTTATCCGCGACGGGCGTTTGCGCGTAACCAACACCCCGGATGACGCCGACGCCGTGCTCACCATCCGCCTGATCGCCTACCGCCGCGAAGGAGAGGCCGCCCTCCCCGCGGACTCCGGACTCTCTCGGGTGTTTAACCTGGAGTTATCCGCACTCGCGACCCTCGCCTCGCCCGACGCCCGAAAAATCTGGTTCGCCGACCGCAAACTCGAAGTGGACCGTCGAGCCTTCACCGACGACGGCTCCAGCTCAGCCTCCAACTCCTTCCTCCAGCCCGTTCAACAAACTCAGGCAGAGTTTGCCACCTTGCCCGTCATCGGTGAAAATCTCGCCCGCCAGCTAACTCAGGCCGTCTTGGACACTTGGTGACCGCCCAAACATTCCGATCTGGCAGTTGACGAGGCACGCTCTCCGCACACGGTCCTTCCGTTTACTTTCATCCACCCAACCAGCCATGGCCTATACGCTTCCTTCACTTCCCTACGCTTACGATGCCCTCGCGCCCCACTTCGACGCGCGGACGATGGAGATCCATCACTCCAAACATCACCAAGCTTACATCACCAACGCCAACAACCTCCTCAAGGACCACCCGGCCTTGGCCGAACTTCCCGTCGAAAAACTCATCGCCGACCTCTCCCAAGTCCCCGAGGCGATTCGAGGCGGCGTCCGGAACAACGCCGGCGGTCACGTCAACCACAGCTTCTTCTGGACCATCCTCGGTGCCGGCAAGGGCGGTGCTCCTAAGGGTAAACTTGCCGCTGCGATCGACACCACCTTCGGCTCCTTTGACAAATTCAAGGAGGATTTCGCCAAGGCCGGAGCCACCCGCTTCGGTTCGGGCTGGGCTTGGCTCGTGGTCACTCCCGAAGGTAAACTCGCCGTCGGCTCCACTGCCAATCAAGACAGCCCGCTCATGGGCAAAGCCGTCGCCGGCATCGAAGGCAAACCCGTCATCGGCTTGGACGTGTGGGAACATGCCTACTACCTCCACTACCAAAACCGCCGCCCCGACTTCATCGCCGCCTTCTGGAACGTGGTGGATTGGGACGCCGCCGAAGCCAACTTCGTTGCCGCCCTGAGCTAAGGCTTTTGCTCATCATAAACATCGGACCAGACTTTCTCGGTCCTCGATCACTTGCCCGCCCTCCCTCCGGAAGGCGGGCTTTTTTTGACCCGCCCCACCCGCTTCACCATCCTGACGCGCTGCCCTTATGTCCAAAGGCCTTTTCGACCATCCCATAGAACGCGACACCACACCCAACCCGCCCGCCGAGATTTTTCGACGCCTCGGCATCGTTTTGCTGCCGGTCGCCATCGTCTTGGCCGTTGCCTTCGGCCTACAGGCCATCGCACGACAAGACTTGCGCGCTGCACTTTACGCCGCCGGATGCGCGTTGGTTTGTGGGATCTTGATGCTATCGCGCCGACCTCGCCCAACCCGCGCATTCACCCCTCCGCCCGTCACGACCGCAGCCCCCTCAGACTCCGCCACCCAACCCACCCCCATTCGGCCTCGCATCCTTCTGCTAAACGCCGGTCTCGGTGGCCCGACCGGCAACAGCGCCCGCGCGTTGCAACACCTTGCCGGCTACCTTTCACCTCATGCCGAGCTGGACCTTGTTTCACTCGGCGGCGACACCGCGAACCCGTTCGACCGCATCTACCCCCGACTTTCGGAGGCGCACGCTATCGTCGTAGCCACCGGAGTGCACTGGGACTCCTGGAGCTCGCCCCTACAATGCTTCCTCGAAGCCGCCACCCCGACCGAAGCCACCGCGCTTTGGCTCGGAAAACCCGCCGCCGTGCTCGTAACCGAACACTCCGTCGGCGGCAAAGGCGTGCTCTCCCGTCTCCAAGGCGTGCTCGTCACTCTGGGCTGTGAAATTCCCCCCCTATCCGGCCTCGTCCTTTCCCGAGCCGGCCAACTCGCGCGCGCCTCCCATCCCGCCGATCCCGCAGCCGATGACCTCTGGTGCACGGAAGACCTGGCCGTCGTGGCCGCCAACGTGACTGCCGCCGCTCGCCGCCGCGCCCACGCCTGGACCACCTGGCCGGTCGACCGCTCCCACTACGCCGGCCGCTGGCTGCGCTGAACCGCTGCCGACTCTCTGAAAACCAGAACCGTCAACTTGATTTAACGTTAGACTATTCTGCGCTTTTCCATTCCTTGAGCGACTACTCCAAGCTGCTCCTTATCTCGCGCCCCACCCTCCCCATGCGTCCGCGACGGCCGTTTCGTTTCCTTACCCTTTTAATCGGTCTCGCTGTCGCCAGTTCTGCGTTCGCCCAAGACATCGATCCCGACACCGGCTCCGCGACACCCTACGCAGGCACACCGGTCACCGGCTACAAGCTCGCCTGGTCTGACGAATTTAACGCCGCCACCCTCTCCACCGCAAAGTGGAACTACCGCACCGACACCCGCTTTTGGAGTCTCCAACGCGCTGCCAACGTCCGGCTCTCCGACGGTCTGCTTTACTTGGACCTCAAAAAGGAAACCTTCGGCACCACCCACTACACCGGCGGCGGCGTGATTAGCAAAAAAGTCTTCCGCTACGGTTACTACGAGGCGCGCATGCGGGTGCCGCCCGGTGCGGGCTGGCACACCTCGTTTTGGATGATGAAGCACAATCGTCCCTCCTCCGATACCGTCGCCATCGAACTCGACGCCATCGAGAACGACTCCGTCACCCCGCTGAAATACACCGTAAACACCCATCGTCACCTTCCGGCACCGCATCTCACTTACGGCTACCGAACCGTTCATACCCCGTCGCTTTCCGCTAACTTCCACGTCTTCGGCTGCGAGTTCACCCCCACGGTCGTGCGCTATTTTTTCAACGGCGCCGTTGTTCAAACTCTCGATGCGACTCAGTTCCCCCACGGTGACCTGAACATCTGGCTCACTTCCATCGCCGCTCCACTCGGCGGCACCACCGCCGTGGATGACACCCAGCTGCCCGCCTACGCTCTCTTCGACTATGTGCGCTTCTTCGAGCCCGGCCCCGTAGCCAACATCACCTTGCTCACACCGGGCAGCACGGGAGTCACACTTCCATCCACCGGGCTTTCCCTGCGCGTCGCCGCCTCCGCCGTCTCCAGCGACCCTGCACTCACTCCCCTGATCCAGTGGTCCAAAGTTTCCGGCCCCGGCGATGCCATCTTTGCCAATCCCAGCGCCTCCGATACCACCGTCCGCTTTTCCGCTCCGGGCGCCTACCTCCTCCAGTGCCAGGCCACGGTCGCCGGCTCGCCGTCCATCACTCGCCTGCCCGTAGGCGTCGCCGCCCCCGTGCCCGCCACCTTCAGCCAGCGCTTCGACGCCTACCAGCACACCGCCACCTTCATCCGCGGCGACAGCCCGGCTTGGAATTCCGGGGCGCGCGACCAGCTCATCGTCGGCCGCTGGGGCAATGCCGGCCTGCGCATCCTCTTCTCCTTCAGCCTCTCCGATCTGCCTGCCGACGCCGCCATCGAGGGCGTGGATCTTGATCTTTGGACGTCCACCACCGCAGGCACGGGCAACGTCGAGGATTTACAACTGCGGCCGCTGCTCTCCACCCCCGTCGAAGGCAAAGGGACGGGCGCGTCCGCCGCCGACGGCGCCGGCACCGGCGCCACCTGGACCTCTCGCACCGGCGGCGCCACTGGCGCCGATTTGTGGGCCGCGCCCGGCGCGGACATCGGCCCTGAAATTCTCGCCTCTCTTCCGGGCTACGACGCGACGCGCACCGCGCAAAAACTCGCCTTCACCGGCAACTCCGCGTTCGCCGCGCTGGCCGAGTCCGCGCGCGCCGCCGCCACTCCGCTCAACTTTGCCGTGCTTTCCCCCGCGCTGGAGAACTCGGCGGTCAACGCCATCAGCCGCATAACCTCGGACGACAGCCCCGACGACGCCTTCCGTCCGGCGCTGACCGTGTATTACCGTGGCAACTACGCTCCCCACCCCGATCCGGGTTTGCCTCCGGCCGCTCTCCCGGGCGTTTCCTCCGCCCTGGCCGGCGCCTCCCCTGGCGCCACCTCCGTGCGCTGGACCCAGGCTTCGGGCCCGGCTCAGGCGGTCTTCGCCAACCCGGTCTCCGCCGCGACTTCAGTCACTTTCCCCGCCGCCGGCGTCTACCTGCTCACCCTCACCGCCACCAACGCCCGCGCCGAGACGTCCGCCACCCTCTCAGTGACCGTCCCGCCCCTGTCTGCCATCGCCTCCTGGCGCCTCGCCCGCTTCGGAGACCCCGCGGCAACCGGCGAAGCCGCCGACCTCGCCGACCCCGACGCCGATGGTCTGCCCAATCTACTCGAGTTCGCCCTCGGCGGAGACCCTGCGTCCAGTGATCCGGCCCTGCTACCCACACTCGCCCGCACCAACGGCGACAACGCACTGGACTTCTCGTTTTCGCGTTCACTCACCTCTCTCGACACCGTGAGCACCGTCGTCGAATGGACGGACGACCTTTCCGCCAACCCGGTGATCTGGTCATCCGCCGGCGTCGAACTCGAGATCGTTTCAACCAACGCGTCCACCAACCGCTACCGCGCCACCGTGCCGCTGCCCCAGGGTGTGCCATCCCGCTTCGTGCGCCTGCGAACCACGCTGCTCCCTTGATCAGCCGTCGCTGCGCCGCGCATTTCGCCCCGCCCGGCCCCGCCAGATTGGACAAACAACCCGCTCGGCGCGACATTTCCCCGTCCACCCCAAGCCCAAGCAAAATCCACTCATCGCGCCGAGGGCGTCAGCTTCCGCTCCGTCAAAGGCAACATCACACCGCGCCGAAACAAAGTCACCTGCCCGGTGCTGGACGACACCACCACGCTCACGCAATCCGTGGTCACGGTGACCGCCGCCGCCGCCGCATGACGACTGCCCAAACCGCTCGGCAACGCATGTTCGCTGTCGGCCGCCTGGAGCAGACTGCCCGCGCTCAAGACCACTCCATCGCCCCGGATCACAAACGCCCCGTCGATCGACGAAAACTCCTTCACCGTCTCATCCATGAACGGATTCAGGATATTGCGATCCTCCTCCTTGTATCCGTAAAACGGATTCATAACCAGCGGCTTGGTCAGCTTCTCCACTCGCACGCTGTCGCCCAGCACAAAGATGCAGCCCACCGGCTTGCCCTCCCGACCCTCGACCCCCAGTTCCATCGCGATACCCAGCACCCGCTCCAGCACCTCCGGCTTCACGTCGGCCGGCAGCAAATCAGCCTGGCCGCCCAGCAGGGTCTGAAACTCTCGCTCCACATCGACGATCACCACCGTATCGAACTGGTTGCTACCCGCCAATCCCCCCACGCAGCAGATGCGGTCGCTGAAGGCGATGACCCCGCGGGACAAGGCCACAAACATGGCGCTCCGCAGCTGAGCCATGCGCTGCGCCGAAAAGGAGCGCACCTGAATGACCTGCACCGCTTGATCGGTGTCCGATTCGTCATCCAGCTCCACATGGTTGCGCGTCACCAGGATGGTCTTCGTCTTGGGAAACCACGCCCCGGGCTCGATCCCGCCCACAAACGTGTCGCCAAACACCATGATTGCCCGGCATCCGGCGCCGCGCGCCACTCGATCGGCTTCGCGAATCATCAAACGGTTGATCCGGTTCTGCTGGGCCTGCACCGGCCGGGCCAGGAGGCCCCCCACTCCCGCCACCAAACGCTCATGCAATTCCGCCAATGTCGGCGCTCCGACCAAACTGGCCACCAACTCCGGCTCCTTCACCAACCGAGCCACCGTCGCCAGAACTTGAAGATAATCCCGCGCCCGCTCGTCGGCCAAAAGCATCACAATCAAATGCGCCTTCTCCCCATCCAAGGTGCCATTGTGGGCGATACCTTCCCGGCTGCGACCAATCACCAAGACATACCTCCGAGCCATCTTCACCCTCACGTGCGGCAGAGCCACCCCGTTGCCGAGGTAAGTGGTCATCGTCGTCTCCCTTTGCAGCAAACTGCGCAGCAAGGATTCGCGTTTTAAATCAGGAAAACACGCCGTGGCGTTGTCCAACAACTCTCCCAAGGAGCCGCGTAAATCCGTCGATCTCAGCTCAACCAACCGCTGACGGGCTATATGGCGCTCAAGACGCATCGCGTGCAAACATAGGACTCAATCGCTGAAACGCACTCGCACCCCGCCAGCCGCCGGGAGGCATCACTTTTCCCACTCAAGCGCACCCTTCTTGATTTCGTAGGCCAACCCCAGGACCAGCACCCCAAAAAAGAATCCCACCGGAGCAAGGATCGCGATGTTGTTGGCTAAAAAATCCCGATAGATAAAGGCCCAGGGAATGAGAAAAACCACCTCTATGTCGAACAGTATGAACAACATCGCCGTCACATAGAACTTCACCGAAAACCGGGTGTGGGAACCACCTTCAGACTTAACTCCGCACTCGTAGGCGGTGTCCGTGATCGCGTTCCTCTTACGCGCCCGCTGCCCCAGCAAGTGGCTGGCGCCGACGATCCCCCCCGCCAAAGCGGTGGCCAGAAGCAGCTGAACGAGAAGAGGAGCGTAGTCGGCAACAGAATTCATGGAGGAGACGATGCTGGCTAGAGCACCCATGACCACGCTCGGCCGCAAGGCGTTTTTGCACCGCCGACCGGTCCCACCTCAAAGAAAATAGCCACGCTGTTTCGCAGAAATCGGCAACCCTCCCCGCTCCATCACCTGCAACAAATCCTCCCACACCGCCCGCTTCGATTTATTACTCCCATTTCGCAACAAATAGTTCGGGTGATAAGTCACCATCAGCGGTCGACCGGCAAACTCATGCCATTTTCCTCGCGCCTCCGGCAACGTAGTAAACCGCTCACCGAGCAAACCTTGCGCCGACGCCCCGCCCAACGCGACCAACAACTCCGGCTGCACCACCTCAATCGCCGCCCGCAGAAATGGCAGCCCAAAAGCCATCTCCTCAACCGTCGGCGCACGATGCCCCATTTGTGCCTGCCCCTCTGCCACCGGCATCTGCGGCCGCCACGACAACAAATTGCCGATAAATACTTTATCTCGATTCAAACCCATGCCGCCAATCATTTTAGCCAAAAGCTCACCAGCCGGCCCCACAAAATGTTCCCCGGCGATCTCCTCCTCAGGTCCCGGCGCATCGCCCACAAAAAAGATCCTCGCATCCAACGAGCCCGTGCCCAGCACCACTTTTTTTCCCGGTCGCACATTCGCCAAGCACACCGGGTGCGAGCCCACCATCTCCAGGAGAGCCGCCCACCGCGCCTCCTTGCCACCCTCCGGTAATGTCACGGTCGGTGGTGGCGGCAAAGCCGGAGCCGACGCCCTACCTGGGCTCACCGCCCTCCCCCCCTCCAGTCCACGACCCGCCCGCCCCAACGGCACGCTCCCCCGCTCACCCGCCCCCGATCCAGCCCCCG
>CAYNUW010000004.1:0-37632 GCA_964400455.1 uncultured Akkermansia sp.
GCTGGATGACGCCATCCGCATCCGCACCGACGAGCGCGGCGAAGCCGCCATCTGAGTTATCCTCGGCCGTCCAACCTGCTCTCCAAGCCTCCGCCTGACCGGCGGAGGCTTTTTGTTTTCGGTAGAGGGTTTGTAAGTTCGATGGTGAGGGGGCGCGGGTTTGAACCCGGAATCCGGAAGAAAGATGGGTAGAGACGGGACGCGTTTTGGGACGGAAGCGTTGCGACGCCCGACAAGGACGCCAAGCGTGCCCCGGTGGCGGTGTCGCCTCGTTATCGACTGGCTCGGGCCGACGCGACGCTACGATCGCCCACAAGGACGGATACAAAGGCGAGGGTGCGATCACCCATCGGCAAAGTTCGTATCACGAACATTCCCGGTAGGCTGAGGGCGATTGGTGGACGTTTTGTTACGCCTGAGCGAGTTTCTGCTCAGGCTCGCATTTTTAATGTGACGAAAATGTTTAACGCTTTGATCAAAACCACGCCTTGGGCCGCCGCGCTTTTCGTTCACTAAAGGGGAGGTCCTAAATTCTCCGGCCGCCCCGCGGGTTGAGGGCCATTCCGGCATCCGCCGTGTTGGGCAGGCGGGGGATAGCCTCTCCGAGGATACCCCCCGCCTGCCCGCCTTGCGGACTGCCGGCTGGCCCTCAACGCAGGCCCTGCCGGAGATTTTAGGACCTCCCTACGGCGGCGGAGCGGTCGCACGCCGCGCCGCCGCCGCCGTGAATCGGGCATCAGACCGCCCGCAAGGTGCCGGCGGCCGCTTCCGCCAGGAAGCTGGCGTAGGTCTTTTCGATGCCCTCGCGCAGGGTGATGCGCGCCCGCCAGCCGAGACCGGCCAGTTTCGAGACGTCCATCAGCTTGCGCGGCGTGCCGTCGGGCTTGGTGGCGTCCCAGGTGATCTTGCCCGGGTAGCCGACCACGGCGGCGACGGTCTCGGTGAGCTCTTTGATGGTCACGTCCACCCCGGTGCCGAGGTTGATCCAGTCGGGCGGATTATCCAGGCCGAGCAGGAAGGCGCAGCCCTCGGCGAGGTCGTCCACGTGGAGAAACTCGCGCATGGGCTTGCCCGTGCCCCAGGCCACGACCTCGGGCGCTCCGGCCAGCCTGGCCTCGTGGAAACGCCGTATCAAAGCCGGCAATACATGGGAGTTGGCCGGGTGGTAGTTGTCGCCCGGACCATAGAGGTTGGTCGGCATGGCGGAGTGGAAAAGCACGCCGTATTGCTTGCGGTAATACTGGGCGAGCTTGAGGCCGGCGATTTTGGCGATGGCATAGGCCTCGTTGGTCGGCTCGAGCGGGCTGGTGAGCAGACAGTCCTCGGTCATGGGCTGGGGCGCGTGCTTGGGGTAGATGCACGAGCTGCCGAGGAAGAGCAGCCGCTTCACGCCGGCGCGGTAGGCGCCGTCGATGGTGGCGGTGGCGATGGCGAGGTTGTCGAAGAGAAACTCGGCCGGGTAGGTGTTGTTGGCGTGGATGCCGCCGACCTTGGCGGCGGCCACGATCACGGCGTCGGGTTTCTCGGCGGCGTAAAAGGCGGCGCAGGCCGCCTGGCTGGTGAGGTCGAGCTCGCGGCGGGTGCGCAGCACGAGCTCGACGCCCGGTTCGCGTGAGAAGCGGCGCACCAGGGCCGAGCCGACCATGCCTTGGTGTCCGGCGATATGAAGTTTCATGGGATCGCGATTGGATGGTTGATCGGCCGGCGGCGGGCGAGGCTCAACCGAGCTTGGGCAGCTTGGCGATCTGGGCTTCGCGTTCGGCGAGCTTCAGGTCGTGCTCGGTCATGATTTTGACCAGTTCCTTGAAGCGGACCTTGGGCTCCCAGCCGAGTTGCTTCTTGGCCTTGGCGGGATCTCCGATGAGCAGTTCGACCTCGGCGGGGCGTTCGTAGCGGGCGTCGTATTTGACGTATTTCTCCCAATCGAGACCGAGCAGACCAAAGCACTCCTGGCAAAAGTCCTTCACCGAGTGAAGCTCGTTGGTCGCGACCACGTAGTCGTCGGGTTTTTCCTGCTGGAGCATCATCCACATCATCTCGACGTAGTCCTTGGCGTAGCCCCAGTCGCGCTTGGCCTCGATGTTACCGAGGTAGAGGGAGTCCTGGAGGCCGAGTTTGATGCGGGTGGCGGCGCGGGTGATCTTGCGGGTCACGAAGGTTTCGCCGCGGCGCTCGGACTCATGGTTAAAGAGGATGCCGTTGGAGGCGTGAAGGTTGTAAGACTCGCGGTAGTTAACAGTGAGCCAGTAGGCATAGACCTTGGCGCAGCCGTAGGGGGAGCGGGGCCAGAAGGGGGTTTTTTCGGTCTGGGGGATTTCCTGGACCTTGCCGAACATCTCGGACGAGGAGGCTTGGTAATAGCGGACCTTGTTGACCAGACCAGCTTCGCGGATGGCTTCGAGGATGCGCAAGGCACCAAGACCGTCGACGTCGCCGGTGTATTCGGGGATGTCGAAGGAGACGCGCACGTGGGACTGGGCGCCGAGATTGTAAATCTCATCGGGCTTTAGGTCGTAGAGCAGCTTCACCATCTGCACCGAATCGGCGAGGTCGCCGTAGTGGAGGAAGAGGCGGGCCTTGTCGAAGTGCGGGTCCTGATAGATGTGGTCGATGCGGGCGGTGTTGAACGTGGAGGCGCGACGCACGATGCCGTGGACCTCGTAACCCTTGTTGAGGAGGAGCTCGGCGAGGTAGGAACCGTCTTGGCCAGTGATGCCGGTAATGAGTGCTTTTTTCATATTGGAAGCATCAGGACAAAACGAAGGAGCTTTGAATGCAACATGTCTGTTTATGTTAAACATATCTATGATTGATCAATAAAAAGTATCGAAGTGACCTTGCGCATACGGTGTGGCGTTTTAAGATGTTGGCATGAAAGTTGTCTTATTCGCGGTGCAGTCGCTAGATGGGAAGATCACACGCGGCGATCTACCCGGCGACGCCTTCGGCTCAGCGGCCGACAAAGCGCATTTTCTTCATGAACTTCGCCAGTGTGATGCCTGCATCATGGGCCGGACCACCTACGAAACCACGCGCGAGCGGCTGAAGCCGCAAAGCTTCCCGAAATTGCACCGCCTGGTCTGGACGCGCCGGCCGGGAGACTGGGCAGCCGACACCCTGCCCGGTGTCCTGGAGTTCACCGCCGAAGAACCGGTCGTTCTCGACCATCGCTTGCGTGAGCTCGGCAAAACTCGCTGCGCCCTGCTCGGCGGCGGCGAAACCAACGCAGCCTGGCTACGTGCCGGCTTGGTTGATGAACTGCACCTTACGGTGGAACCGGTCCTGTTTGGCCACGGAACACCGTTGTTGGGGAACTCGACGTTGCCGATCGACGTCGGCCGACTTGATCTAATCGACGCCACCCCGCTCGGCGACCGGGGGAGCGTGCTGCTGCGCTACCGCGTGCAAGGCGCGCGGCGAAGTTAAGCCGCAGACCCACCCCCTTGGGCAACCATCCGTCGCGCGAATTCTACACGACGAGCTTACTTGGGAATACCCAGCGTCCTTTCATTCCTTCGGGTCATATCAAACACCACAGGCAAAAAATCCTCCGCACGGTCTTCAGTTCGAACGTCGCGCCTTCGAGTGGTCCGGGTTGAGCCAGCTCGGGTTGAGTTCCGCCAGCGAGAGGTCGTTGGTATCCGGTATCACTCCCCTTACTCAGAAAACAGCCATCGACCGCACCAGCCACTTACCATCGCCCTGCGTAAATCCGCCCCTTCGGATGTTAATCATCTGAATCATAGTTTTCTCCGCCGCCAGCCCCACCAAAGCAGCACCGGACATAGAGCCGTAACCAAAAACGCGGTGCGCAACCCCGCGCCGCTGGCGTCCGCGATCCAACCCGCCAACCAGGGCATGATGCCAGCCCCCGCGTCGCCCGCCGCCGCCAAGGCCGCAAACAGGCTGGCACCCGCCAGCGGAAAACGCGCCCCCGCCAACGCTATCGTGCCCGGCCAGAGCATGCTCACCGCCGCGCCCGCCACCACGCACGCCGCCAGCGCGACCCCCGACCAGGGGCTCAACGCCAACACCAAACATACCCCCACCGAGGCCGCCGCGCTCGTTTGCAAAACCCGCCGCGCATCCACCTCCCCCTCACGCAGGCCAAACCACAAGCGCCCGGCGATCATGCCCACGCCAAACAGGCCGAACCCCACCAGATCCGCCGTCACCTTGGCAAAACCCAGCGAGGTCTGCACGTAGGCCGATGCCCACTGCGCAAGTGTAAGCTCGACCGCGCCGGCCAACAGCATCCCCGCCAGCAGACCGTGCAGACGCCGATCCGACCCCAGAGCCCGCAGGGTCTGCCCCGCCTCGCCCGCCTCGAGCGATGGCAGGCGCAAGGCCGCAAAGGCGAAAGCATTGGCCAGCGGCACCAACGCCCACACCGTCGCGATCCACGGCCACCCCTCCGCACCGCCGTAATAAAGCGCCAGCCCCGTCACCACGATCACGCCCACCTTGCCGATGGGGTAAAACGCGTGCAACAGCGCCATGTCCGCGTGTTTGCGCTCCGAGGGCAAGGCATGCACCAGCGGACTGAGCAACACCTCCAGCAAACCACAACCAGCCGAAAACACCACCGTGCCCGCCACCAAGCCGGCGTAGGGACTCGCCAGCCAAAAGGGCATCCAGGCAAAAATCACCAGCCCCGCCGCCGCCGCGAGATTCGCCGCCACCACCAGCAGCTTCACCGGCAAGCGTCCCGCCGCCGCGCACGCCAGATCCACCCCCATCTGCACCATAAAATTGATCAACACCAAGCGCCCAATCTGCTCAAAACTTAATCCGAATCGCTCGCGCAGGGGAATAAACAGCAAGGGCGCCAGGTTGATCACCATCGCCTGCACAAACATGCCCAGTCGGCAGCAACGCGCAATCGCCCGATACCTCAGGGGCGTCACCTCACCCACCCCAGCGCCGCTCATAAATCCCCCCCGGTCGGCCGCAAAATCAAGTCCTCCGCCACCGCGTCCGCGCCGAGCCCAACCAGCGCCACCACCGCCGCCGCCACACTCTCCGCCCGCATCAACCGCGTCGCCGGCACCTCCACCCCGTCCCAGGCCGGCGTCGCCGTCGCCCCGGGGTGCACCGCCAGCACCCGCACTCCCGTGCCCCGCGTCTCCGCCCGCAGCGCGGCCGCCAATCCGGCCAGGCCATGCTTGGCCGCCGCGTAGGCCGCGCACCCCGACAGTCCCACCCGGCCGGCCACCGAGCCGATAAAGACCAAATCGCCCGCGCCCCGCTCCAGCATCCCGCCCAAAAACGCCCGCGTGACCAGGAAGGCCGCGCGCAGATTCGCCGAGAGCATCTCATCAAAAAGCGCCGGGGTCGTCTCCGCCAACCGCGCCGGCGCAAAACGACCCGCGTTATTGACCACCACGTCCGGTCCGCGTCGCCAAGTCTTGGATACGTCCCTGGCCAGGGCCTCCACCGCCGCCTCGTCCTCCACATCGCAACCAAACACCCGCGCGTCCGCACCGAGCGCGGCGCATTCCGCCGCCACCGCCCGCAAACGATCCTGACGGCGACCCGCCAAAGCCAGCCTCACCCCCGGCCGCACACGGGCAAACTCCCGCGCCACTGCCGCGCCTATGCCCGAGCCCGCCCCGGTCACGAGGATCACCGGCGGACGTCGACGTGAAGCGGTTTGACTAGGAGGGCGTGCAGGCATGATGCGCACCAGACTGGGCTTCGCCGCGCTCCGGGAAAGCGGTAATTCACTCCACCCTGCCCGCGGCGATCACCGACCGCTCCAAGCCCGCCAGCAACGTCTTCAACGCCTCCGGGCTCCGCCCCTTCTGCCACGCCACCAGCAACTCCCAACGCGCCGGCTCATCCGCCAGCGCCCGAAACACCACCCCGGGCGCAGGCTGGCGTTTGACGTAGTCCGGCAGCAGCGCAACCGCTCCCTCCGTAACCACCAAGGAGAGTCCATGCGAAAGGCTCTCCGCCTCGGCGGTAAAGCGCGCGCGAAAGCCAGCCTTGCGACACAACTGGGCCACCCAGCGACCATGACCCGGCATGTCCGCCTCGGGCGCGTCCACAAACAAGGCGTCGCGAAAATCGGACAACTTCACGGTTTTTGCCTTCGCCCGCGCATGATCCTCGGGCATCGCCACCCAGACCGGCAGCGCCGCCAGCTTGCGCACATAAAACTCCTTGGCCAACAGCGAACCCGCCTGGCCGATCAGCGCCACGTCGATTTCGCCGGCCCGCAACGCCCGCATCTGCTCGCCCGGCGACAGGTCGCGCAAGGCCACCCGCACCTCGGGATGGGCCTTGCGCACCTCGGCCAGCGCCGGATTCAGGTAACAAGCCGCCGCCGACATCAAGTAGCCCACCCGCAGACTCGCGCTCTGCCCCCGCGCCCGACGCCGCACCTCCGCCATCGCTTCGTCAAACTCCACCAACCAGGGCCGGAGTCGCTCCGCCAACAAATGCCCCGCCGCCGTGGGCGAAACCCCCGAGGAACCGCGCTCCAGCAAGGCTCCCCCGACCTCACGCTCCAAGGCCTGCACCTGCCGGGTAAGGGTGGATTGCGAAACACGCAGCCGCTCGGCCGCCCGGTTCAGGCTGCCTGACTCCACCACGGCGAAATATGAGCGCAAAAGGTCGAGGTTCACACCGCCGAATAGCTATGCGTCCGACGCATAACGGCAAGCCGTTCCGCGCAGTAGGCGAAAGCGCGGCCGGTTGATAATCTGGGGTCATGCACTCCACCTCACGTCTCACCCTCACCCTTCGCCTCGCCTCCGTCTCCGTGCTGCTCGCCGCCCTCGCGGTCTGGCTCAGCACCGGCGCGCACCGTGGCTGGACGCAGACCAGCCGCGTTGTCGTCCAGCAGGACGAGATCACCGGCATCGATTATCCGGTGCGCGAAAAGACTTTTGTCGCCGGTGTCGAATTTGTCGCCGCCGGTCTCGGTCTCTCCGCGCTGCTGGCCGGCGCCGGCTACGTCACCAGCCGCCGCCGCGCGCAGGTCACCGCCTAAAACATCCACGTGCGTTACTTTCCCCACCCACTCAACCACCAAAACCCATCATGAACCACACCGCCCGCCTCCGCCTTGCCCTCGCCTTGCTCGCCGTCTCCAGCGCCGCCGCCTCCGCCGCCCCGCAGGCCTTTGACTTCCAGGATCCCAAGGGAGTGAACAACGTCCGCTTCTCCCTCGACGCCCCGCTCGAAGCCATCACCGGCACCGCCAACGGGGTCAGCGGCCACATCCACTATGACCCGGCCGCCCCCGAAGCCACCACCGGCCGCATCGTGCTGTCCGCCGCCTCGCTCACCGTCGGCAACCCCCTCATGCGCGAGCATCTGCACGGCGCCGACTGGCTCGACGTCGCGGCGCATCCCGAGATCACCTTCACCGCCGACCGCCTGTCCAACATCCGCGCCGAAGCCGGCCGCGTCACCGCCGACGTGACGGGTAAACTCACGGTCAAGGGCGTGACCCGCGAGATCACCGCTCCCGTCACCTTCACCCATCTGCCCGGCAAACTCGGCGCCCGCCTCGGCGATCAGACCATCGAGGGCGACCTTCTGGTGGTTCGCGCCGGCTTCACCATTCATCGCTCGGAGTTCAACATCATGCCCGGTCTGGCGACCGACAAGGTCGCCGAGACCATCCACCTCGACCTCGCCATCGCCGGAGCGGCCAAAAAGTAATCGCCGCGCCGCTCACGGCACTTCCCATTCCTCCATGCAGACCACTGCCATCGTCCCGCGGATCACCGGCCTTCACCACGTCACCGCCATCGCGGGTGACCCGCAGGCCAATCTCGACTTTTACACCGGCGTGCTCGGCCTGCGCCTGGTCAAGCGCACGGTGAATTTCGACGATCCCTCCGCCTACCATCTCTACTACGGCGACACCACCGGAGCGCCGGGCACGATTGTGACTTTCTTCTACTGGCCCGGAGTGGCCGCCCGTGGTCGCGTGGGCTCGGGCCAGATGACCGCCCTCGTCTTCTCCGCCGCCCCTTCCTCGCTGGACTTTTGGCAAGCCCGCCTGACCAGACGCGGCATCGTAAACAACCGCAAACTTCGCTTCGGCGAGGAGGCGATTGAGTTCGCCGACCCCGATGGCCTGCCGATTGAAATCGTCGCCGTAGCCGAAGATTCGCGCGCCGGCTGGACCGGGTCGGACGTGCCCGCCGAACATGCCTTGCGCGGCTTGCACACCGCCCCGCTGGCGGTGCGCGCTCCGCAGGCCACCGAAACGCTGCTCACCGGCCCGATGGGCTGGCGTCTGGTGCGACGCGAAGCGGGTCGGGCCCGCTTCGCGCCGCCCGACGGCGACCACTCGGGCGCCTATGTGGACGTGGCGGCCGATCATACCCTGCCTCCCGGTCGAGGTGGTTCGGGCACCGTCCACCATCTCGCCTTCAGCGTGCCGGATGACGCCGCCGAACTTGCCCAGCAGAAAACGCTTTGGAATGCCGGCGTCGCGGTTTCCGACGTCCGCGACCGTCAGTATTTCCACTCGATTTACTACCGCGAACCCTCCGGCGTGCTTTTCGAGATCGCCACCGCCGAGCCGGGCTTCGCGGTGGACGAAGCACCATCCGGGCTCGGCTCCAGCCTGCGCCTGCCACCCTGGCTGGAAGACTCGCGGACGGCGATTGCCCGCGCGTTGCCGCCCCTGCGGGTTGCCGGTCAGGCGCATGGACCGAACGTGTCCTAGGACCCGCGTCGTAAGCTTGGTGGTTGGTTTCGCGCCCACGACAGGCCATACGATGAAAAACGCATGTTTAATCCCAAACGTCTTGTCACCTGCCTGCTCCTGACCGCCGGATTGCTCCCCGGCCGGCTCGACGCCGCGCCCGAACTATTGCTGCTGCCCGGTCTGCGCGAAGACCTCGTCTGCGCCTACACCTTTGACCATCCCGCACCCGTGGATCCGGCGCTGGAGCAGGACCTGGGGCCAGCCGGTCTCGCTCTGCCCTTGGTAAACGGCGGAGCGCGGATGCGCGTCGAAGGCGGGGCGTATCCGGGCAGTCGTTACGCCCTGCAAACCCGCCAGATTAATCCGGACCGGGCCGGGCAAGACGATTGGAAGGCCGGGCAACACCTTCCCGGCGGGGCACCGGAGCTCGCGCCTTTCGCCTCCGCGCGCGGCCTCACCCTCCTCGGCTGGGTTCGACCCGACCCCGACCGGCCCCTCCGTCCCGGACTACGCTCCGACACTCCGGCTCCGGACGACCATTACCCGGCCATCTGCCTCTTCGGCGTGCTGCACGGAGCCTCCGACGGACACACCGTACGCGGCCTGCTCGAGCTGCTGCCCCATGCCGGCGGTTTTCGACTCGTCGGCCTGGCCCGGCGACGCGACGCCGGGCCCGCGCTTCTGCTCGCCGCCGCCGGGACGCCGGAGGAGCTGCTGCCTTCCGGACGTTGGACACACCTGGCCGCGACCTTTGATTTCGAAACCGGCGCGGCCGCGCTCTACCGCAACGGCGAACCCTTGACCACCCTACCCCCGGTAGGGGTCGAGCCGCGGCCGGCGGCGGACGAACCGCCCCGGCGGGCGGACCCAACCACGCCCACCGGTTTCAAAATAGGGGGCTCTCACCCCGAAAACACCCGCGAGCGAAACCCCTTCGACGGCCGTTTCGACGACCTGTTGTTTTTCAACCGCGCCCTCCCGGCCGATGAAATCAAAGCCCAATATGCACTCTACCGCACCGGGCCGGATGCGAGCGACCAGCACGGCAAAAGCCTCAGCCGTTGACGATTTCGCCCGCCATCCAGGCGGCGGAGCGCGCCAGGGTCATGAGCAGATCGGCCGCCTCGGCGGGCTCGACCGGAGGTTGCAACCCCAACTCACGCAGCTCCGCCCAGGAAGCGGGATCCGCCAGGGCGTCGCGGCAGGCCGTCACGCCGGCCGGATCACCCACCACGGCGACGCTTGCCAGTTGTTCGGCCAGGCACACCAAGGCCACCGTGACCATGGAGTCCTGGTCACTGGTGACGCCCACCGCGGCGTCTTGGTAAAGAAGCGGCAGGCCCAGGCTCTTTATCCACTGACCGGCCGCCGTGTTCAAAGAACCTCCTAGCAGGTCGCTCTGGGCCTGGTCCAGGTCGCGCAAGTGAGCGGCCCGCGCCAGCACCAAGGCCATCGTCACCGGTTCGGAGTTGCCCAGTATCCATTCGCCGGATGCACGGGCGATCGCCGCCCCGGCGATGCGGTGCGGGTGTGTCACCCGCAGAAAGCGTCCCACTTCGTAGCCCAGCAAAGCCATCGCCACCACACGCAGCCGCAGGTCATGCAAGTCGAGCGGGCCGCGACCCATGCAGCGCCCGACCATGCCGGCGGCGACAAACACCATCGCCTTGGCCACCCCGAGCTTGGACACGATGATGGGCCATTTCACCTCGTTCAGCTCGTGCTGCTTGGCCACCTCTGCGCGTAGCAGGATGTCGCGCATCGGCCGCTCATAGCCGCTTAACTCGGCGAAGTAACCGGCCGTCACTTCAATGGTCGCCTCGTCGATCGTATCCAAGCGTCGAATAGCCGTCAGCCACGGCTCCATCGGCGGCTGCATCGCCATCGAGGAGGCCCCCAGAGTCAACTGGCCGCCGCCGAGCAGGGGTCCGCCGCCGGGCGTGTCGGTGCGCGAACCAAGCACGCCGATCGGTTGGGCCAGCACGGCACGCAGATGCGCCGGCACCCCGGACGAGTCCACCACGCTGACGCGCCGCTCGGTTTTGGTCTTGGGCGCGGAAGCGCTTACGATCGAGTCCCCCAGCGCCAGCAACTCCATCGCCCGCCGTCTCACCAAGCCGACGACGCTGTCGAGCACGGCGATGGTCTCGGTGCAGGCATGGTAATCGAGCGCGGCCAGTTCCTGCGTCGCCTGACTGGCCAGGATACCGGCGATCTTCACCCCCATCTGCGGCAGACGGTGGGCCACATTGTGCAGCGCGGAGTGCAGCTCCTGCGAATTGGAGGTGAGCAACAAGCGCCGGACCGTCTGCAGATCCTTCTCCAGCATCGCGGCGCCGCTGTTCAACAGGCCGGCATAGTCGTGTTCACTGATCTTAAGACGACGACAGGCCGCCTGCGTGGGCTCCAGCAGACGCTCCCGACGGCCGGAGCGCATCGCGACCGCCAGCTCGCGCTGCAACACCTCGGCCTTGTAGGGTTTGATATGAAACGCCTGCACCCCGTAGTCCGCATAACGCATGACCACATCCCGATCCTGGGCCGAGGTGTAGGCGATTACGGGCAGATCACGGCAAAACGCGTGCCGGCGCAGCTCGGCGACAAAACTCGAGCCCTGCTCCCCACGCAGAAGGTAATCCACCACCGCCAGATCCACCATCGGATTCTTCCGCAGCTCCGTCATCGCCTGGGAGACCGTCTCGGCCACCAGCACCTCGTGCCCGTGCAGCATCTTTCGGACGAGCCGATGAGTCAGCTGATCGTCCTCCACCAATAAAACCAAGCCGACGGTTTTACCCGCGGTCGATGCCGGGGCCGGGCCGGTTGCGGCCGACAATAGGTTGGAGGCGTGTTCGCTCATTGGCGTGTCCATCGGCACCGGCGGAAAGTTTCTTGAGGAAAAACACCCACCCCCCGCGAGCACCCGGTAAAGAAAAACGCCGACATGCCGATAATCGGGTATGATGAACACCCCAGCCCCCCTCACTCCATCATCCATCCTCTCGGCCGCCGATCGTTTGCCCTCCGCCCCCCGCGTCATGGCGCGCCTCTACCGTCTGTTGCTCGATTATAATTCCGGCCTGCGCGGCATTTGTGATCTGTTGAAAACCGATCCGGCACTCTCCCTCCGCGTCATCCGCATCGCCAACAGCCCGGCCTACGGCGCGGTCGGCATCGGCACCTTGGAAGAGGCGCTGGGCCGGGTGGGGTTTGGAGAAGTCTACCGTTTGGTCGGCGTCGCCTCCAACGAAGGCCTCGCCGCCGAAGGCCTGCGCTGCTACGGGTTCTCCGCCGAAGCCTTTCAGCGCCACAATCTCCTCTCGGCCTTGATCGCCGAACGACTTGCCCAGGCGACCCGCGCCGACGCCCCTTCCGCTTACACCGCCGGACTGCTCCGCCGCATCGGCCAACTCCTGCTCGACCAAGTGGGCCGGGGCCGCCTGCAACCGGAAGCCTACTTTACCACCGTAGGCGCGGGCCGGGCCGCCGAATGGGAAAAGAACACCTTTGGCGTGGATCACTACGAGGTCGCCGCCCTCCTGCTCGGCGAGTGGGGCTTCCCCGACGAAATCGTGGCCGCCGTCGCCCATGCCCACGGCGCAGCGGGCGAAATGACCCGCCTCGGCCGGGTGGTGGAGCTGACCGACAACCTCGTTCGCCTCGCCGGCCACGGCCTGACCAGCGATGAAGCCGAGTGGGGCGTTCCCCAGGACAAGCTTTCCGCCTTGGGCATCGACCACGACACCGCTTTGCAAATCAAAGCCGAGGCCTTGGAACAACTCGAAGCCCTGCGCGCCCCCGCCCGCGCCGCCGCCTGACGCGGGCCGGCACCCCTTTTCGGGCCCGCGGACGCGCGATCCCGCATCCCGGAGTGGCATTCTCCGGTCACACCCGCATGGTGGAGACGTTTTAACCCGTCCCCACCATGCGTTTTACTTTTCTCGGCCACTCCTGCGTCCTGATCGAAACCAGTTCCGCCCGCCTCGTAATCGACCCCTTCCTCACCGGCAACCCTCAGGCCGCCTTGCGCGCGGAGGACCTGCGCTGCACCCACGTGCTCGTCACCCACGGCCACGAAGACCATATCGGCGACGCGCTCGCCGTCTCCCGCGCCAACCAAGCTCCCATCATCGCCAACCATGAGATCGCCGAATATCTCGCCGCCCAAGGTGCCACCACCCACGGCATGAACCCAGGCGGAGCCCACCGTTTCGCCTTTGGCCGGGTCAAACTCACCCCCGCCATCCACTCCTCGTCCATTCAGGAGGGCGGCCGCGCCATCTATCTGGGCGAACCCTGCGGCATCCTGATCGAAGCCGATGGCAAACGACTTTACCACGCCGGCGACACCGCGTTGTTCTCCGATCTTCGGCTGGTCGCCCGCGGCGGACTCGACCTCGCCGTCCTGCCCATCGGAGACAACTATACCATGGGACCCGAAGACGCGCTCGACGCCCTGGACCTGCTGACCCCGCGCCTCACCGTGCCCGTTCACTACGATACTTGGCCGGTCATCGCGGCCGACGCCGACGCCTTCGCCCGCGCCGCCGCCGCGCGCGGCCACGCCGTGCGTCCGCTGGCGCCCGGCGAAAGCATCGAGCTCTGAGCCACCCGCCTCTTCCATCCGCGCCACCGCCGCCCATGCAACTGGATTTTCGCAATACCAACGCGCTCTGGGCGTCCGTCGCCGTCGAGACCCTGCACCGCGAGGGCGTGCGCCACGCCGTCGTCTCCCCCGGCTCCCGCAACACCCCGCTCACCCACGCCCTGGCCCTGCATCCCGGAATCGACGCCGTGCCCGTGCTCGACGAGCGCTCCGCCGGCTTCCTCGCACTCGGCCTGGCCAAGGCCACCCACACGCCCGTCCTCCTGCTCTGCACCAGCGGCAGCGCCGGAGCCCACTACCTGCCCGCACTTATCGAAGCGCGCGAAAGCGGCGCACCGCTGCTGGTCGTCACCGCCGACCGCCCGCCCGAGCTGCGCGACTGCGCCTCCGGCCAGACCATCGACCAGACAAAACTCTTCGGCAGCCACGTCGCCGGCTTCCACGAACTGGCCGTGCCCGAGCCCCGGCTGGAGCGCCTCCGTTATCTGCGGCAAACCCTGCGGCAGGCTTGCGCCGAGGCACGCCAGCGACGGGCCGGCATCCATCTCAACGCCCCGTTCCGCGATCCACTGCCGCCGGTTGAGGACGGCTCCGCCCGCCCGCTCGAGCACACCGTCGACTGGACCACCTTTTTCGCCCGTCCCACCGCGCCCACGCACCGTCTAACCGCGCCCGCGCTGCCCGCTGACTTCGGCGGCCGGCGCGGTTTGGTCATCGCCGGCGGATCCTTCGATGACGGCTCCGCCGCCCTCACCCTCGCCGCCGCCCTCGGCTGGCCGGTTCTCGCCGATCCGCTCTCCGGTGCCCGCCGGTCCGATACCGGTGCCACCGTTGTCGCCGCCTACGAGGGTCTGCTGCGCAACCCCGAACTCGCCGCCGGGCTGTGCCCGGAAGCCGTGGTCGTGGTCGGCGAAATGCCCACCGGCAAAACCCTGCGCGCCTGGTTAACCGAGACCGACGCGCCGACCGTGCACTTCACCACCCTCGCCGGCAACCGCGACGGCCTGCACGGCCGAACCCTGCGCGTAGCCGCCGACGCCGCGCACCCGGCCATCGCGCCCTGGACCGGTCCGCGCGCAAAGCCCGACTGGACTGCCGCGTGGGCCCGGGCGGAGGCCGGCGCTCAGGCCGCGCTCGAAACCGCCCTCGCCGCCGCACCGGCCAGCGAACCGGCCTATGCCCGAGCACTCGCCGCCGGACTTCCCGCCGGTCGCACCCTGTTTGTCGCCAGCAGCATGCCGGTGCGCGATCTGGAGTATTTCGCCGCACCGCGCGACCTCCCCCTCCGCCACCGCGCCAATCGCGGGGCCAATGGCATCGATGGCCTGCTCTCGACCGCGCTGGGCGTGGCCCACGCCGGGGAGGCAGTCGTGCTGCTGGTCGGCGACCTCGCCTTTTTGCACGACGGCAATGCTCTGCTTTCGGTGCCCCGCCTGCACGGTTCGCTCGACATCGTGCTCATCGACAACGCCGGCGGCGGCATCTTCGGCCACCTGCCCATCGCCGCCTTTGATCCTCCCTTCGAGGACTACTGGGCCACGCCCCAACGGGTGGATTTTGCCCAACTTTGCGCCGCCCACCAGATCCCCTGCCGCAGCGTCGAGACGCCGACCGGATTGGTCGCCGCCGTCTCCGCCCCGCCCGCTCCAGGCGCCCGCGTCTGGCACGTGCGCACCGATCGTCGGGCCGACGTCTCCGTGCGCCGCGAAGCGCTCGCCGCCGCCGCCCGCGCCGGCTCGGCGGCGCTCAGCGCAGCGGCGGGATCCAAGTCGGCCGGGTAGGGAAAAACGCGCCCAACTCAAGCCGGCTCAGGTGACGAAGCCGCCGGACGCTCGTCCAGCAAGGTCCGCAGAAGCAGGCCAAATTCCGCCAGCTCGAAGGGCTTGCCCAAGACGTGCCGGTGACCGAGCAGCTCCATCTCGCGCAGCGCGACGTCGTTCAGGTTCCCGCTGATCACGATGACCGGTATCTCCGGCCAGCGCTGTTTCATGACCTTCAACACCTCGATGCCACCCAGACGCGGCATGTTGAGGTCGAGTATCATGATATCGATGGATTGACCGGCCGACAGGATGGCCTCGATCGCCTCCGCGCCGTCCATCGCCGCCTGGACTTGGTAACCGGCATCCCGCAGCACGATCCCCAGCATGTCCTGAATGGGGAGTTCATCCTCGACCACCAGCACGCGCTCAACCCCGCGAGGCACCATGGACACGCCACCCGGTCCGGCGGCGGGGCGACTCACCTCCTCGGGCCGAGCGCGCAAAGGCAGATAAATGCGGAACTTGGTGCCCAAACCCGGCTCCGACTCGACATCGATGTGACCCTGATGGTTGCGCACACTGCCGTAAGCCATGGCCAACCCGAGACCGGTGCCGCCTTGCTCCTGCTTGGTGGTGAAGAAAGGTTCAAAAATGCGCGCGCGCACCTCGGGAGGCATGCCGACGCCGGTGTCAGACACGCTCAGCTCCGCATAGTCCAGACCAGGATCCAACCCACTGCTGGCCAGGGTGTGGCCGGGCACGCGCCCGGTGGTCACCGAAAGCACCCCGCCCTTCGGCATGGCATCCCGGGCATTGACGCAAAGGTTCAGCAGCACCTGCCGTATTTGATCGGGGTCGGCGGCGAAACTTTCCAGCGCATCGTCCAGTTCGAGCCGCAGCTCGATCTCGCGCGGGAAAGTCTCGTTGATCAAACCGGCCAATTCACGGACCACCGCATTGAGCTGCACCGGCCTGTAGGCCACCGGGTTCTTTAAACCGAAGGAACGGATCTGACCGACCAAGGCGGAGGCACGCTGGGCCGCGCCATGCACGGAGTCCAGGTAGCGCTTGATGTGATCGTCGCCCGGAGGCAGGGAAAGCGCCAGCTCGGTAAAGCCGCGGATGATCGAGATGATGTTGTTGAAATCATGAGCGATACCGCCGGCCAGGGTGCCCAGACTTTCCAGTTTCTGGGCCTGGCGCAGCTGCTCTTCCAAGGCTTTGCGCTCGGAAATGTCCTCCCGCAGGCAGAGCAGGGAGGTTATCTGGTCGCTTTGGTCGCGGATGGGGGAGACTTGGACGAGCTCCCAGACTTCGGTGCCGTCCTTCCTCCGCGAACACAGCTCGCCCGACCAACGGTGCCCGGAGGCCACCACCGAGCAAAAACGCCGGTAGGCCGCCTCGCTCGGATGCCCCTCGCGGAGCAGCGGAATCTGGCGCTCAAAAATCTCCTCCAAGGTGTAGCCGGTCACCTCCGTGTATCGAGAATTTACATACTGCGGGGTGCCGCCTGGGGTGGTGATCGCGATGGAGACGGGGGCCTGCTCCACGGCCTGCGCGAGCTTGCGGAAGTGCTCCTCCGCCAGCCGATGCTTGGTCACGTCCCGACCCACGGCGCGGACCATGACGGGCATGCCGTCTTCATTGCGCAGCGCGGTCTCTTCCCAAGCGATCCAGCGCCAACCTTGGGCGGTTTGCCAGCGATGCTCCCGGGCAATGTGGTAGGGCGGCCGCTCCACCCGGGAACCGGCCGCGCGCCAGGCGACGGCGTCTTCCGGATGCACCAGATCGGAAAAAGTGCGCCCCACCCAAGCGGGGGAGGACTGGCCGAACTTTCGGGCAAAAGCCCGGTTGACCTCTAAAATCTCTTCCCCTGCCAGGCGATAGACCACCGCCAACTCCAAGCTGTCCGCCCAAGGGGCCAGCTGGGCGGCGGCGCCGCCGCCGCCGCCAAATGAAGTTGCCACTGTATGCATGATGTTAGCCATACCACCTTAGACCATGCTTCCCAAAACCTTCGGGAGACGCACCATCGCGTGTTCGATCGCTGCCTCGGCGGCCGAGGCCTCGCCGCTGCCTTCACCAAACAACAGCGTCCACCCCGTGGTGCGGCGCCAGGCTCCCGCCGACCGCGCCGTCACTCGCTCGAAACCACTGGGCAGCCCGATCTCACGCGCCACCGCGTCGGCCACCTGCACGGCGGCGGCCAGTCGCTGATACTCACCGGCCTGTTCGGGCTGGTTGTGATATCGTATGGCGTGCACGATCTCCGGCGCCAATTGATGACGCTCCAGGTAGTGGGACCCCACCGCAGCGTGATCCCAGCCGATCAGCGTGCGCTCCGCTTCGCACACTTCTTGCGTGGAGGCGTAGCTACCCCGGGCGATTTGTTCAAACTCCTTGGGCCAGGTGGAAGCCAGCACCACCTTGCCGACGTTGTGCAGCAACCCCACGATGTAATCGGTATCATCGTCCACCAGCAAGTCGGTGTGCGCGAGGATATCACGCGTAAGCATCGCCGAGGCGATGGAGTGCTGCCACATTTCGCGCCAAGGCAGCCGCGCCGCCCCGGGACCCATCTTTTCCAACTCCTCCAGCACCGGAGTGGCCATCGACAATTCGCGTATTTGGCGAATGCCCATGTAAAGCACCGCCTCCTCAATGTTATTCACCTTCGCACTCAGACCGAAATAGACACTGTTAACCATGCGTAAAAGGCGGGCGGTCAACGATGGATCCCGCCTGATCACCTCGGCAATTTGAGAAGTGTAGCCCTGCTCCGAATTCAACAGTCCAGCCAACTTACGATTAACACTTTGCAGCGACGCGAGCTTAGGACAATGCTCGATCCGCAAACGGATCTCGTCGTCAGAATACGGACCGCAAGATGTCGTCGAGCTCATGCCGATGCACGTTGGAGAGAAGGATGCCACGCTAGTCGAGCATAACGACACAAAGCCAGTCGGCTTTAGAGGACTTACCCTAAAAACAAGCACTGCGTGCGCGGTCCTTCATTTATCGCCAGAAATAAGCGAAAAAATATTCAAGAAATTCATAAAATGAATTACGCTCATGGCGTGAGTTTTGCTGCGATTAGGTTCCTTCATCCATGAAATACCTGCTAACGCTAATCCCCCGCGCCTTGGCCTTCCTCGGCGCTTGCATTGTCTTCGCCGGCTCGGCCCGCGCCGACGAGGCCGCCACCGCGCCCACGACCCCTACCATTGAGCAACGCATAGCCGATCTGGAGGCTTACGTTAACAACGGCGCCCGCACCGAGGGCGTGGCCTCCATGATCCCCGGTCCCGGCCCGGGCCACAACGCCTGGCAAATGGTGTCCACCGCCCTCGTTATCTTCATGACGCTGCCCGGTCTGGCGCTTTTTTACGGCGGCTTGGTGCGCAAAAAGAACGTGCTGTCCGTTTTTGCCCAGTGTTTCGGCATCGCCGGCCTGGTGACCATCCTGTGGTGGGCCGTCGGCTACAGCCTGGCCTTCGGCTCGGGCGGCAACGCCATCATCGGCGGACTCGGCAACGCCATGCTGCAGGGTGTTGAGCCCGGCGCGGTCGGGGCCGGCTACCACTGGATCAGCGATAGCATGTGGGCCATGTTCCAGCTCTCCTTCGCCATCATCACCCCGGCCCTGATCGTCGGCGCGGTGGCCGAGCGCATGAAATTCTCCGCCGTCCTGCTTTTCGTCGGCATCTGGATGTTCGCGGTTTACTTCCCCTTCGCCCACATGGTTTGGGCCGCCGACGGCCTGATGTGCGGCCCGCTCAATCCTGACGCCGCCATCAAGGCCATCGATTTCGCCGGCGGCACCGTCGTGCACATGACTTCCGGCTGGTCCGCCTTGGTGCTCGCCCTGATCCTCGGGCCCCGGCTCGGTTTCGGCAAAGACAAGATGACCCCGCACTCCATGGTGCTTTGCTCCATCGGCACCGGCATGTTGTGGGTCGGTTGGTATGGCTTCAACGCCGGCTCCGCCCTCGGCGCCGACGCCATCGCCTCCAATGCGTTCACCACCACCACGCTCGCCGCCGCCACCGCCGGTTTCGCCTGGGGCATGGCCGAGTGGGCCTTGAAGGGCCACGCCTCCGTGCTCGGTTTCTGCTCCGGCATCGTCGCCGGTCTGGTCGTGATCACCCCCGGCGCCGGCTTCGTCACCCCGTCGTCCGCCGTCATCATCGGCGCCATCGGTGGCGTGGTTCCCTTCCTGTTCATCGCCTACCTCAAGTCCAAACTCGGACTCGACGACGCGCTCGATACCTTCGGCGTGCACGGTGTCGGCGGCACCCTCGGTGCCATTCTCACCGGTGTTTTCGCCAGCGAGAAGGCCAACGCCGTGGTCGGCGACCTCAAGGAGGGCCTGCTCGTCGCCCAGTTGCAGTCGGTCGCGCTCACCATCGTCTGGAGCGTGGTCGCCACCGCCATCATCGCCTACGTGGTGAAAGCGCTCATCGGCCTGCGCCCCAGCCCCGAAGTCGAACGCCAGGGTCTCGACATCAACGAACACGGCGAAGAAGGCTACGTCGCCTGATCCCGCTCCGCCTTTTTTAACTCTTAGCAACACTTACCATGAAACTCATCATCGCCGTCATCAAACCCTTCAAGCTGGAGGAGGTCAAAGAGGCCCTCGCCGCCGTCGGCGTCGAAGGCATGACCGTCACCGAGGTCAAGGGCTTCGGCCGCCAAAAGGGCCACACCGAGATCTATCGCGGCTCCGAATACACCGTGGACTTCCTGCCCAAGGTGAAACTCGAAATCGTGGTGGCGGACGATCTCGTCTCCCGCGCCACTGAAGCCATTACTCGAGCCGCCAAAACCGGCAAAATCGGCGATGGCAAAATCTTCGTCGTGCCCGTGCTCGAAGCCGTGCGCATCCGCACCGACGAACGCGGCGAAGAGGCCGTCTGAGCCGCCCCAAAAGCGACGATAACGCTCAACACCGGCCCGCCCCTTCTCGGGGCGGGCTTTTTTGCCCGGCTTCCGGGCTTCGGGCCTTCGCTTGAGAACCAAGCGCCGCGCCCTCGCTTAACCGGCCGGCGCCACGGCCCTGTGCTCGCGTCGCCAAAGCAAGATCTCAAACCGGCTCCGCCAAAACCGTGCGCAAGGTGGTCAGCAGCCGTTCCGCCGAGTAGGGCTTGGAGAGGAAATGCCGCACTCCGGCATTCGCCGCCTTGGCCAGGTTGCCGTTCGCATTCAGTCCGCTGGCCGCGATAATGCGCACCGACGGATTCAAGCGCCGCAAGGCCGCGATCAGGGCCGGCCCGTCCATCACCGGCATCATCATGTCGGTCAGGATCACCGCGATCTCCTCCCGCCGCGTCGCATAGATGCCCACCGCCTGCGCGCCGTCATCCGCCGTCAGGACCCGGTAGCCAAAGGTTTCCAGGGTCTGTTGCGTCACCGTCAAAATCGACGCCTCGTCATCCACCACCAGCACCCACTCGCCGTTTCCATGCGGCAACAAGGGCGGCGTCGAATCGGCCTTTGGCTCCGGTTCGGCATCCGCCTGCGCCGGCAGGTAAACCTTAAACACACTGCCCTTGCCGACTTCCGAGTAGAGATTCACGAAGCCGCCGTGGCTACGCACGATGCCGAGCGCCGTCGATAAACCAAGACCCGTGCCCCGGCCCGGTTGTTTGGTGCTGAAGAACGGCTCAAAAGCCCGGGCCTGCACATCCTCGCTCATGCCCTCGCCGTCATCCGAAACCTCGATCACCACATAACGCCCCGCCGCCGTCCCTCGATTCAACACCGTGTAGTGCTTGTCCAGCTCGGTGTTTCGCGCCGTCAACGCCAGCTGTCCGCCCGCCGGCATCGCGTCCCGGGCATTCAAACAGATGTTCAACAAAACCTGGTGCAACTGGGTGGGATCGCCCACCACCGGCCAAAGGCCCCGTTCCGCCACACACTCCAACCGTATATCGCGGGGAAAGGTATTCGCGAGGATCACTTCGAGCTCCCGCAGCAGCTGCCCCACCCGCACACTCACCCTCGCCCCCTCCACGCCGCGCGCAAACGATAAAACCTGCTTCACCAGCTCGCTGCCCCGCCGCGCGCTCCGGGCGATGTTATCCAAAACCAGCCCGGTCTGCGGACCGGACGCCGTCGCCCGCAGCAGATCCACGCCCATCATGATCGGGGCGAGCAGATTGTTCAGGTCATGCGCTATGCCTCCGGCCAGGGTCCCGATGCTCTCCATGCGCTGCGCCCGCAGGAACTGCTGCTCCAACTTCAGACGTTCGGTAATGTCGGTGTTGATCGACATCACCGCTTCGGGCGCGCCCGCTTCGTCCCGGATCAAGGTCCACCGCGCCTCGACCGTGATGTCTCGGCCGTCCCGGGTCATTTGCCGCAGACGCCCCGACCATTCGCCCTCCTCCACGGTTTTTTGCATCGCCGCCCGAAACTCACTGGGCTCGCGATAAAGCAGGGTCTCCGCCACGGCCCCCAGGGCACGCTCGGCCTCCCAGCCATAAAGCCGCTCCGCACCCTGATTCCAGTAGCGGATGCGGTTATCGAGACCTCGCACCAGAATCGCGTCGTGGGTCTGATTCAACAGCGCCGCCTGCTCGCGAAGACGTTGATCGGCCTGTCTGCGTTCCGTTACTTCTCGAAAATACACCGCGAGGCCGTCCTCGGAAGGAAAGGCCCGGACCTCGAACCACGCCGCCAACGGCGGGTAGTGGGCTTCAAATACCAGCGCCCGGACTTCCTCGCGCGCCGTTCGATAGTTGCGCTCGAAAGCCGAGCCCCTCGCCTCCGGAAACTCCTCCCAGATGTTTCGCCCCAACAGCTCGCTCCGACTACGGTGCAAAATGCGCTCAGCCGCCCCGTTCAAATGGGTGAACCGCCAGTCTTCATCCAACGTGAAAAACCCATCCGTGATCGCATCCAAGGTAGCCGCCAGCCGCCGCTCCGACCGCGAGGCCTCCGCCACCAGTCGCCGCTGTTCCTCCACGTCCACCGCAATCCCATACCATAGACTCACCACCCCCTCCGCATCCCGGATCGGGGCCGCCTGCACTTGAAACCACCGAAAAACTCCGTCCCGGCGACGCAGGCGAAAATACGTCGCATACGGCGAACCTTCGCGCACCGCCAGGCCCCAGGCCTCCAGCGTTCCCGGCAGATCCTCCGGATGCACCACCTTCACCCAGTTCTCACCCAGGGTTTCGTCGGTGGCCACTCCCGCATAGTCCAGCAAATGCCGGTTTGCGTAATCCACCACCCCATCCGCCGTCGCCGTCCAGACGATGAAGGGCAACGTCTCCGCCTGCTGCCACATGCGCGTCTCCAGCCGGCGCAGCATGCGCTGGGCGTTAGCCGCCTGTTCGCAGGCCGCCAGACGCAGCCGCATCTCGTTCGATATCTGCCGCCCCAGCAGGCGCAGCCGCTCCAGCTCGCGTTCCCCCGGACGCCGCGGACGCGTATCCAAAATACAAAGACTGCCCCACGTCACCCCCGGCGCCGGCCCCACCGGCACACCCGCATAGAAGCGCACGCCCCCGGGCTTTGTCACCAGCTCGCTGTTGGCAAACCGCGGATCCAGGGTCGCGTCCTCCACCACCAACGGCTCGCTGCGCCCCAGGGTATGTTGGCAAAATGATCCCGCCCGCGGCATGGCCGTGCCGCCTTCCGTGCCGTGCGCCGCCTTGAACCAAATGCTCTCCGCGTCGACCAAGGTCACCAGCGCGATCGGAGCCTCCCACAACTCGGCCGCCAACCGCGCCACATCATCATAGGCCGGCTCCGGCACGGTGCCGAAGAGACCGCTCGCGCGCAACGACGCCAACCGCTCCGCCTCAGGCACAAATTCCGTGGGGGCATCACTCATACAATTGATTCTTTGGGGGCCAGACTTGGCGGACGGGGAACTGGGCTGAGACAAGTCATAAGACCACTTCGGCACAAAAGCCAAGCTATAGCACCACCCCTCTTTGGCCAAATGCGCGCGTCTTTTGCCACCTTTGCCGGCAAAGCTTCACCCGACCCCTACATTTTTTCGGAAAGGGACCGATACCCACCCTAAGGCATCCTACCTATGTCCGATTATTCCGCATCCCACCGGGCAGATTCCGCTCTGCTCACCTTTCGTGTCGGCACCCGCTGGTATGCCTGCGATCTGGTATGGTCGCGAGAGATTCTTCGCCAGCCCCACATATCGCCCGCCGATCGCGCCCCGCCCGTCGTGCGCGGCTTGGTCCACCTCCGCGGCCAGATTCTCACCGCGCTCGATCTCGACCGCCGTCTCGGCCACCCACCGGGCACCGCACCGGCCACCGCCCGCTGCATCGTCTTCAAGACCACCGCCGAGCTGCTCCGCCTGCCTCGTCCGCCCGTCGGCGCCGAACAGGCGCCCGCCGATTTAACCGCGCTTCTGGTCGACGAGATCGGCGACATCCTACCCGCCCCCGACCGTTTGCTCCCCCCTCCGCCCGATACCCTCACCGGCCTCGACACCACCTGCGTCGCCGGCGTGCTGCCTCGCCCCGACGGTCTCTACACCGTCGTCCAAGTGGCCGCCGTGCTCGCCCCTTCCAACTAAACCCGCCACCGACCACCACCATGCACTTCGCGCTCCACGATACCACCCTGCACATCACGTTTGCCGGAGATATTCTCTCCACCCGGGTTGCCGCTCTCCGCACTGAACTGCTCGCCGGTCTAAGCGCCCATCCCGGCGCGAAATTCGTCGTCGCCGACCTCGCCGCCGCCGCCGTCATCGACTCCCAGGGACTCAACCTGCTCGTCGCCCTGCTGCGCGAATGCGAGCGCCGGGGCATCGCCTTCCGCGTCGATAAACCCTCCCCGGACGTCCACCGCATGCTGACCATGCTTAATCTCGCCGCTCGCTTCGGCCTCGTCCCCACCCCTTCCGCCCTGTGAGCACCGCCGAACAAGAAATGCTCGACCTCTTCGTGCAAGAGGCCTCCGAGCATCTTACCACCCTGGAGACCGACCTGCTCGCGCTCGAGGCTTCGCCACGCGATGCCGACCTGCTCAACCGTCTCTTTCGCGCCGTCCATAGCGTAAAAGGCACCGCCGGTTTCTTCGGCCTCGTCGCCATCACCGACCTCGCTCACGTGATGGAGAGCGTCATGGCCCTGGTCCGCGACGGCCAGATGGCCTCGGACGCGCGTCTCGTCAGCGTTTTTCTCGCCGCCACCGACAAACTCCGCGCCATGGTCGCCGCCCCAGGCGCCTGCGCCACCATCGACGCCTCCGCCGAGAACGCCTCCCTCCAAGCCCTCCTGCGCCGCGAGCCCCCCGCGCTCCCCCCCGAGCAGGGGCCCGTCCTGCCCGCCTACCTGCATACCTTCCGCATCGATCCCGAGCTGGTGCGCTCCGCCCTCCGCCACGGCCAGAACATCTTTGTCCTCCAACTCCGCCTGCACGCCGACATCGAGGCCCGCGGCCAGACTATCCTGAAGTATCTCGCCGAGGTCGAATCCCTCGGGGTTTTCATCGACGCGGTCACCGACCTTGAATCCGTCACCGGTCTCGACGACACCAACCCACCCGAGCTCGTCTGCTCCCTGCTCTTCGCCACCGCGATGGAAACCGATCTGCTCGTCGGTGCCTTCGATCTCCCGGCCGACCAGGTGATTCAGGTGCCGTCGGCTTTGCTCCGCGAGTGGCAGAAAACCCAACCCACCCTCGCTCCCGCCCAGACCGCGCCCGCCCCCACCCTGGCCACCCGCGCCCCGACCGAACCCGCCCCCGTCGCCCCGACCTCGCTGAAAGCCTCCGGCGTTAACCCCGCCCCACCCCCGGCCGGCGAGTCCGGCGCCGCCACGCCCATCACCTCCACCAGCCGCGGCCGCGCCGAGGAAACCGTCCGCATTTCCGTCTCCCTGCTCGATACGTTGATGAACCTTGCCGGAGAAATGGTGCTCGGTCGCAACCAGCTCGTCCGCGCCGTCGCCCATCAGTCCGCCACCGCCGAGAGTTTGCCCGCCCTCGTCCAAAACATCAGCGGCGTCACCTCCGACCTGCAGCGCACCATCATGCGCGCCCGCCTTCAGCCGGTCGGCGGCTTGCTCGCCAAATTCGGCCGCGTAGTCCGCGACCTCGGTCAAAAACTCGGCAAGGACCTCCTGCTCGAAACCGTCGGCGACGAGGTCGAACTCGACCGCGCCCTGATCGAGGGCCTCTCCGATCCGCTCACCCACCTCGTCCGCAACGCCGCCGATCACGGCATCGAAACCCCGGACGAGCGCCGACGCGCCGGCAAAGCCCCGTCCGGCCGCATTCGCATCGCCGCCTCCCACCTCGCCGGACGCGTCCAGCTCGAGGTCCGCGACGACGGCCGCGGCCTCGATCCCGCCCGACTCAAGGCCAAGGCCATCGAAAAAGGCCTGCTCACCCCCGAACACGCCGCCCGACTGGGCGACACCGAGGCCTGGCAACTCATCTTTGCCCCCGGCTTCTCCACCGCCGCCGTCGTCAGCGACGTCTCCGGCCGGGGCGTGGGCATGGACGTGGTCAAAACCAACATCGAACGGCTCGGCGGACGCGTCGAAATCCAGTCCGCCGTCGGCCAAGGCACTGCCGTCATCATCCGGCTGCCCCTCACCCTCGCCATCGTCCCCGCCCTCGTCGTCGGCTGCGGCACCCGCCGCTTCGCCGTTCCCCAGCTCAATCTCGAGGAGATCGTGCGCCCCGCCTCCGACCGCCCGGTCGAGGACTACGGCGGCTCCCGCGTCCTCCGTCTCCGCGAGGAATTGCTTCCCGTGCTCGATCTTGGCGAGCTCCTCGGCCTGCCTCCCTTTGTCACCCCGGCCAATCCGGGCTATGTGCTCGTCCTGGCCCTCGACCACCGGCGCTTCGGCCTGCGCGTCGAAACCGTGGCCGAATCCGAGGAGATCGTGGTCAAGCCCCTGGGACGCCATTTCCAAGGCGTGCCGTTCTACTCCGGCGCCACCCTGCTCGGCCAGGGCGAGATCGCCCTCATCCTGGACGTCGCCGGGCTCGCCGCCGGCCGACTGCCCGCCGAGTCCTCCGCCCCCGCCGCCCTGGCCGACGCCTCCGTTGTGCGCGAGGACGAAGAACGCGTCCTGCTCTTCCGCGACACCGGCCCCGAAACCTTCGCCCTGCATCTCGCCAACGTCGGCCGCATCGAGCGGATCGACACCGCCCGCATCGAGTCCGTCGGCGGCCTGCTCTACCTCCGCCGCCCGCAAGGCCCCGCCCTGCGCCTCCTGCGCCTCGGCGACTTCCTGCCCATCACCGCGCCCACCGCCCTGCCCGCCGAGGTCCACGTCATCGTGCCGCGCCTCGTGCACCACCCCGTCGCCCTCCTCGCCACCGCCATCCACGACGCCGCCGGTTACTCCCGCGACCTCCTCGATCAACGCTCCGTCTCCGCCCAAGGCCTCCTCGGCGCCGTCTCCCTGCACGACCGCCTCACCCTCGTGCTCGACATCTACGGCTTGCTCGCCCGCGCCGGTCTCGACAACCGCCCCGCCCTCGCCCCCGGCGCCGCCCTCGCCTCCCGCCGCGTCCTGCTCGCCGAGGACACCGCCTTTTTCCGCGAGGCCGTGCGTCGTGCCCTCGAAGGCGTCGTCTCCTCGCTCGACATCGCCCCCGATGGCGAGGAGGCCTGGACCCTCCTGCAGGCCGGCCGCTACGACGTGCTGGTCACTGACCTCGAGATGCCCCGGCTCGACGGCTTCGGCCTCGCCTCCCGCGTGCGCGCTGACGCCCGCCTACGCAACCTCCCCATCATGGCCCTCTCCGCCCGCGATAACCCCGACTTCCACGCCCGCGCCCGCGCCGCCGGCATCGACCACTACGAAACCAAACTCGACCGCGAACGCCTTCAGGCCGCCCTGTCCCGTCTCCTTCAAAACCCCGCTTCCTGACCAGTCATGAAACTCAAACTCACCGGTCGCTTTATCGTTATTCTGCTCGCCGTCGGCCTGATTCCCGTCTGCGCGCTCGCCATTCTTAGTTTCCGCTCCACCGAAAAAATCGCCGACGGTAAAAGCGCCCTGCTGCGCGAATCCGCCGTGACCGCCATCGACACCATCGAGCGAAATCTCTTTGAACGCTACGGCGACGTGCAGGCCTTTGCCACCAATAGCATGTTCCGGTATCTCGACCCCCAGGATGCCGACGCCAAGGCCGCCTTCACCGAGGCGCTCAACACCTACGTCCGCATCTACGGCATCTATCCGCTTTCCGTGATCACCGACGGCACCGGCAAAGTCGTGGCCGCCAATACCCGCGACGCCGCCGGCCGGCCGCTCGACACCTCCTTCCTCATTGGCCGCGATTTTTCCCAAGCCCCTTGGTTCCTCGCCGCCCGCGAGGAACGTTTCCTTAAAAGCGACTTGCTCGACGGAACAGTAGTCGACGACGTGGCTCTGGACGCCGACATCCGCCGCGCCCTCGGCCGTGACGCCATGACCATCGGCTACAGCGCGCCCATCAAGGACGCCGACGGCAAATTCATCGGAGTCTGGCGCAACTACGCCGACTTTTCCGTTATCGTGGAAGCGATCATCCAGTCGAGCTGGGCCAGTCGCACCAACGGGGATAAGGACTCCACCCTCGAGTTTTTTCTGCTCCGCGATGACGGTGTATTGCTCACTCACTACAACCCCGCTGACGCCGGCACCGTCGACTTAAAGCACGACTACTCCCGCGTCCTCAAGGTCAACGCCAGCGCCGAAGAACCCGCCTTCCGCCCCGCACTCGCCCCCGGGGCTCGCGGCGTCACCCGCTATTTGGACGAAGCCGAGGGCCACTGGCACCTGGCCGGCTACGCCAAGTCCGTCGGCGCCCTCGGTTACCCCGGGCTGGGTTGGTCCCTGATCGTGCTCGACGAGGAGGACCACCTGCACGCCGACGTGAACGCCGCCAACCGCGCTACTTTGATCACCGTAGTCGTCTCCGCCGCTCTGCTCGCGGCCGTCGCCTGGCTGATCGCGCGGTCCCTCACCCGCCCCATCCAAGCCTGCGTCACCGCCATGGACCAACTCGCCGCCGGCGACCTCACCGTGAGCGTCGACCTCAAACGCACGGACGAACTGGGCACCCTCGGCCGCGCCATCGACACCTGCGCCGCCAGTCTGCGCAAGCTGGTGGGCGACCTGAACCGCTCGGCCGCCGCGCTCCAGCAGTCCGCCCGCACGCTCGGCGAAACCGCCACCTCGCAGGCCGCCGCCGCCGAGGAGACCACCGTCCAGGCCGGGGCCGTCGCCTCCGCCGGTGAACAACTCTCCGCCAACGCCCGGTCCATGTCGGCCTCCGCCGCCCAGATCACCCAATCCACCACCACCGTCGCCTCCGCGATGGAGGAAATGTCCTCCTCCATTCAGGAGGTCGCCCGCAACTGCGCCCAGGAGTCCGAAATCGCCCGCCAGGCCGACACCCAGACCCGCCAGACCCGCGACCTCATGGCCAAGCTCGACGACTCCGCCCGCCAGATCGGCAAGGTCGTCGAACTCATCAACCGCATCGCCGAACAGACCAACCTGCTCGCCCTCAACGCCACCATCGAGGCCGCCTCCGCCGGCGAGGCCGGCCGCGGCTTCGCCGTCGTCGCCAACGAGGTCAAGGAGCTCGCCCGCCAGTCCGCCTCCGCCACCGAGGACATCCGCCGCCAGATCGCCCTCATCCAGGACAACACCGGCTCCTCCATCAAATCCCTCGACCAGGTCGCCCAGGTCATCGCCCAGGTCTCCCACATCTCCTCCTCCATCGCCGCCGCCGTCGAAGAGCAGTCCGCCACCACCTCCGAAATCGTCGGCACCATCCACCAGGTCGCCTCCGCCTCCTCCTCCCTCTCCTCCAACGTCCAACAAACCGCCGACGGCGCCGCCGAGGTCGCCAGAAACATCTCCGGCGTCTCCCAGGCCGCCTCCGACGGCGCCCAGGGCGCCGCCCACGTCAACTCCTCCGCCTCCGAACTCAACCGCCTCTCCGCCGAACTCGGCTCCCTCGTCGCCCGGTTCAAGGTCTGATCGCAGTCCATCTCACCCCTCGACGCGTCGTCCCGATGAAACTCACCGCCCAGCTCTCCCTCGGCTTCGGCCTCGTCCTCTCGCTCGCTCTGGTCCTCGGCGGCTTTGCCAGCCGGGCCATGCAGTCTTCCGCCAACCACGCCGAGGCGCTGAGCGGCAAGGACCTCGCCAGCATCGAGCATTACCTCGGCCTGGAAGGAGACCTCATTCTCTCCTGCCTCGGCGTGCGCACCTACGGTTACACCGCCCGCGCAGCGGATCGTGAATTCGGCGAGCGCTATATGGAGTCCGCCCGCCGCCAACTCGGCGCCCTGCGCACCTTGGCCGAGACCAACCGCTCCGCCGAGCTTGCTCAACGCGCCGACGCGCTGGCCCGCCAGCTCGACGACTTTGCTCGCCTCTCTCTCCGCACGGTCGAAATCACCGACGCGATGAGCGCGGATAAGGCCGCCCTCAATCGCTTGGGTGCGCAACTTGCCGCCACCCTCGAGGCCCTCAACTCCGGCCTGCTAAGCGCTCCGGAATCCAGCCGACCTCCCGTCGCCGCCCTGCTCGCTTTCAACAGCCAGTGCTATGGCCTGCGTTTCTCGGCCTGGCAGGGCATCGCCAATCGTGCCGTGGCCAACATCGACCAGGCGAAAGCCGCCGGCACCGCCCTGCTCGCCCTCGCCGCTCGCTACCGCGAAGCCGCCCCGGAGGATACCCGTCCGCTCTGGGCCGCCTTTCAACCCATCCTCGCCGACTACGTCGCCACCCTCGACCGCTTCGGCGAAAATTGGCGCACCTTCGACACCAGCAACAATGAGCGTTTCGCCGTCGTCGAGCGCACCCTCGCACTTATCATCGAAGACTCGGGGCGCACCCTCGACGGCATGGCGCAACTCGGCGAATCCACCGCCGCCGTGCTCAAAACCACCGCCCAGCGTCTGTCGCTCGGCCTCGGTCTCGCCGTGCTCATCGGCGTCGGCGTCACCTGGTTTCTCACCCGCTCCCTCACCAGTGCCATCCACGCCTGCGTCGCCGCCGTGCAACGTCTCGCCGCTGGCGACCTCACCGCCCGCGTGGGCCTGAAACGCTCCGACGAACTCGGCACCCTCGCCGCCGCCACCGACGCCTGCATCGAGAGTCTGCGCAAGCTGGTGGGCGACCTGAACCGCTCGGCCGCCGCGCTCCAGCAGTCCGCCCGCACGCTCGGCGAAACCGCCACCTCGCAGGCCGCCGCCGCCGAGGAGACCACCGTCCAGGCCGGGGCCGTCGCCTCCGCCGGTGAACAACTCTCCGCCAACGCCCGGTCCATGTCGGCCTCCGCCGCCCAGATCACCCAATCCACCACCACCGTCGCCTCCGCGATGGAGGAAATGTCCTCCTCCATTCAGGAGGTCGCCCGCAACTGCGCCCAGGAGTCCGAAATCGCCCGCCAGGCCGACACCCAGACCCGCCAGACCCGCGACCTCATGGCCAAGCTCGACGACTCCGCCCGCCAGATCGGCAAGGTCGTCGAACTCATCAACCGCATCGCCGAACAGACCAACCTGCTCGCCCTCAACGCCACCATCGAGGCCGCCTCCGCCGGCGAGGCCGGCCGCGGCTTCGCCGTCGTCGCCAACGAGGTCAAGGAGCTCGCCCGCCAGTCCGCCTCCGCCACCGAGGACATCCGCCGCCAGATCGCCCTCATCCAGGACAACACCGGCTCCTCCATCAAATCCCTCGACCAGGTCGCCCAGGTCATCGCCCAGGTCTCCCACATCTCCTCCTCCATCGCCGCCGCCGTCGAAGAGCAGTCCGCCACCACCTCCGAAATCGTCGGCACCATCCACCAGGTCGCCTCCGCCTCCTCCTCCCTCTCCTCCAACGTCCAACAAACCGCCGACGGCGCCGCCGAGGTCGCCAGAAACATCTCCGGCGTCTCCCAGGCCGCCTCCGACGGCGCCCAGGGCGCCGCCCACGTCAACTCCTCCGCCTCCGAACTCAACCGCCTCTCCGCCGAACTCGGCTCCCTCGTCGCCCGGTTCAACCTCGGTGGCAACGCCGCCCGCGCCGTCACCGGCGACGGCCGCGGCGCCTAAGCCGCCCTCGGCGTCGGCGGACCCTTCCAGACCGTCAGCGAAAAACTCGAACGCGAAATCACCGACCGGCGCGCCTCCGCCTGATCTTCTCCCGCCCACCGTTTCCCATCCCCTACCGCCATGGCCTCCCCTGTCCTCACCGGTCGCGAAATCTCCTTCCCGGAGAACTCCATCATCGTCTCCAAGACCGACACCCGCGGCATCATCACTTATGCCAACGATGTCTTTCTCCAGGTAGCCGGCTACCGCGAACACGAGGTGCTCGGCCAACCCCACAACCTCATCCGCCACCCCCACATGCCGCGCTGCGTCTTCGCCTTGCTTTGGGAAACCATCGCTTCCGGCCAAGAGATCTTCGCCTACGTGCTCAACCTCGCCAAATCCGGCGACGGCTACTGGGTCTTCGCCCACGTCACCCCCAGCCACGACCTCGCCGGACGCCACGTCGGCTACCACTCCAACCGCCGCGTGCCCGACGCGGAGGCGCTGAACAAGGTCCGCCCGCTCTACGCCCGGCTGCTCGAAACCGAGCGCCGCGCCCCCGGCCCCCGCGAGGGCCTCGCCGCCTCCCGCCGCCTGCTCGAACAGACCCTCGCCGACGCCGGCGTCGACTACCCGCGCTTCGTCTTCGGCCTCTCCTCCCGCACCCGCCTAGAAAACGCCGTCGCCTGACCCGCCATGCGCCTCTTCCGCTCCGCTCCCCCACCCTCCGCCGCCGCGCCCGCCTCCCCCGAGACGGCCGCCCCCGATCCCCTCACCGGCCTCGATGATATCATCGCCGTCTGCCGACGCGCCGCCGCCGGCGACCTCGAAGCCCGGGTCGTCCGCCTCGGCGACGATCCCCGACTCGGCCCGCTGGCTCACGCCCTCAATAGCGTGCTCGACGTGGTCGATTCCTACGTGCGCGAAAGCTCCGCCGCCATGGCGGATTGCAGCCGCGGCCGTTTCCACCGCCCCATCCTGCTGCGCGGTCTGCCCGGCGCTTACCGCCAGGGGGCCGTGGTCATCAACCGGGCCGGTCTCCGGCTCAAGGAAAACGCCGACTCGCTCGCCCTGGTCGGCCGCCTCGCCCAGGACAACGCCCTCGCGGTCAACGCCACCGCCGCCGCCTGCGAAGAACTCGGCGCCACCACCGCCCAGATTTCCGACCGCGCCCGCTCCTCCATGGAACTCGCCGGCGCCGCCGTGCGCGAGAGCGAGGACGTGGGCCGCGGCATCACCCAGCTGTCGGCCGCCTTTCAGGAAATCGGCGAGGTCGTCGACCTTATCCGCGAGATCTCCGGCAAAACCCACCTGCTCGGCCTCAACGCCAACATCGAGGCCGCCCGCGCCGGCCAGGCCGGAGCCCGCTTCGGCATCGTCGCCGGCGAGGTCCGCACCCTCTCCACCAACACCGCCCGCGCCACCGACCAAATCCAGGGGCGCATCGAGTCCCTCCGCACCTCGGTCGAGTCCGCCACCGCCCTCATCGACCGCCTGGCCGCCTCGATCAACCGGATCCACGGCGCGGCCGACGACATCTCCCGAACCATTCACGAACAAACCGCCGCCACCCAGGAAATCAGCCGCCGCATGCAGGAGGTCTCCGCCAACACCCGCCAGGTCTCCGACCGCATCGCCGGCGACGCCGCGCCCGCCGCCTGAACCCACCCTCCATGTCGGCACCCGCTCCCCTTCGTGTCCTGGTCGTGGACGACACCGCCCTCTACCGGAAGATCCTCTCCGAAGCCGCCGCCCAGGTTCCCGGGCTCGCCGTCGTGGCCGCCGTCGCCTCCGGACCCCTCGCTTTCACCCGCCTCGCCGCCGAGCCGGTGGACCTCGTGCTGCTCGACGTTTTTATGCCCGAGATGAACGGGCCCGAGGTCCTCGAGCGCGTGCGCCGCGACCATCCCGCCGTAGCCGTCGTCATGGTCAGCGGAGCCACCGGAGCCGACGCCGAAATCACCATCAACGCCCTCGCCCGCGGAGCCCTGGATTTTATTCCCAAGCCCCAGGCCGCCTCCTTCGCCGAGGGCATGGCCCGGCTGGTCGGCCAGCTCCAGCATATCGCCACCTTGGTCCGCTTGCGCCGCACCGGTTACGCCCCTCGCGCCGTCTCCCCGGCACCGGCCACCGCAACCGCCGCCGCTCCCACCGCTGCTCCCGGCGCCCCGCGACGGCGCGGCCTCCCCCCGCCCGCCCTCGAGTTGGTGCTGATCGGGGTCTCCACCGGCGGCCCCCGCGCCCTCCAGGACCTCATCCCCCGCCTGCCCGCCGATTTTCGCCTGCCGGTCGTGATCGTGCAGCACATGCCCCCACTCTTCACCAAAACGCTCGCCGAGCAGCTCGGTCGCGCCGGCCCCCTGCCGGTCGCCGAGGCCGGCGACGACCAACCCGTCCTGCCCGGGCGCGTGCTGATCGCCCCCGGCGGCCGTCATCTCGAACTGGTGCGCACCCCCGAGGGCGCCCTGCGCACCCGCCTCACCGACGCCCCGCCGGTCAACTCCTGCCGGCCCGCCGTCGACGTGCTCTACCGCTCCGCCGCCCGCTGCGCCCCGCGCGGCGTGCTCAGCGTCATCCTCACCGGCATGGGCGAGGACGGTGCCGCCGGCCTTGCCGACCTCCGCGCCGCCGCCCCGGTCTGGTCCTTGGTTCAAGACGAGGCCTCCTGCGTCATCTACGGCATGCCTCAGGCCGTCGTCCGCCGGGGACTCGATGACGAAATCCTCCCCCTCTCCGCCCTCGCCCCGCGTTTAACCGAGCTATCCCGCTCCCGCTTCTAAACCGCCCCGACTCATGGCTTCCCTCACCGCCAACCCCGCCGACTTCGCCTTGCTTCGCCACTACGTCGCCGAGGTGTGCTGCATCCACCTGGGCGAGGAAAAGGGCTACCTGTTCGAGGCCCGCCTCGGCGCCATCGTCAGCCAGTCCGGCGCCGCCGACCTACCCGCCTTCATCCGCATGGCCCGCGAGGACCCCACCGGTCGGCTGCGGGATCGTATCATCGACGCCATGACCACGCACGAAACCTACTGGTTTCGCGACGAGCGCCCCTGGACTTCCCTGCGTGAGCGTCTGCTCCCCGCCCTCGCCGAGCCCGTGCGTGCCGGCCGCAAGGCCCGGGTGCGCATCCTCTGCGCCGCCTGCTCCACCGGCCAGGAACCTTACTCCCTCGCCCTGCTCATCGACAGCCTTTGCGCCGACGGCCGGCTGCCCGGCGTGCGCCCGGAGAACTTCGAAATCATCGGCACCGATGTCTCCGCCGGCACCCTGTTCCTCGCCGCCAACGGCCGCTACAACCAGATCGAAATGAGCCGCGGCCTGGCCGAGTCCTGGCGCGCCCGCTACTTCACCCAGCAGGGCCCGGTTTGGACCCTCTCCGAAACCATCCGCCGCCGCGTCGCCTTCAAACGCCACAACCTGCAGGAAGACCTGCGCCCCTTCGGCTCCTTTGACCTCCTGCTCTGTCGCAACGTCGCCATCTACTTCCAGGCCGAGTTTAAACAACGCCTCTTTGAACGCCTCGCCGCCGCCCTCCAACCCGGCGGTCTCCTCCTGCTCGGCGGTTCCGAGTCCCTGCTCACCCACCAACATCTGTTCGCCGGCGAGATGATCGGCGAGGCCATGTTCTATCGCCGCAAATAAACCGGCCCTGCTCCTGCTTATTTCGCGCCCATGTCGCCCAACCCCTCCGCTCTCCCGCTCGCTTTGGCCGCCACTCCGCCGGCCGAACAAACCCACGCCACCCCCGAGCACGTGCTCGCCCTCGCCGGCCGCGCCTCGGCCGTCGCCGACCGCAAACTGGGCGAAATCCATGCCATCGCCCACCAGACCCGCATCCTCGCCCTCAACGCCACCATCACCGCCGCCAAGGCCGGCGATGCCGGCCGAGGTTTCTCCGCCGTCGCCCAAGAGGTGAAGAACCTGGCCGACCAGGTGGCCCGCCTGTCCGGTGAGATGGAAACCGAACTCCAGTCCGCCCTCGGCGGCTTGCAGCAGGTCGGCCGCCGCATGGCCGACGAGGTGCGCGGCAGCCGCCTGGTCGATCTGGCGCTCAACGCCATCGAAATCACCGACCGCAACCTTTACGAGCGCACCTGCGACGTGCGCTGGTGGGCCACCGATGCCGCCGTGGTCGAGGCCGCGCGCCACCCGGAGCCGGCCGCGCTGACCCACGCCTCGCGCCGGCTCGCCGTCATCCTCGGCGCCTATACCGTTTATCTCGATATCTGGCTCTGCGACGCCAACGGCCGCGTGCTCACCCACGGCCGCCCGGATCGTTTCCCCCGGGTCGCGGGTGCGTCCGTCGCCGATCAACGCTGGTTCCGGGAGGCGCTGACGTCCGCCTCGGGCGATCATTTTTCCGTGGCCGACATCGCCCGGGTCGAGTCGCTGGGGGGCGCGGCGGTCGCCACCTACGCCGCCGCCATCCGCGAAGACGGAGCCACCCGAGGCCGGGTCTTGGGCGTCATCGGCATCCATTTTGACTGGGCCCCGCAGGCCGGCGCGATTGTGCGCGGCGTGCGCCTGGCCCCCGAAGAGCGGGCCCGCACCCGGGTGCTCTTGCTCGACGCGCGCGGCCAGGTGCTGGCTTCGTCCGATGGTCGCGGCGCGCTGGAAGAAGTGATCCCGCTGCCGGCCGGCGCTCCGGCCTCGGGCTGCACGACGGACGCCAACAACCGTTTGTTCGCCTTTCATCGCACTCCCGGTTACGAGACCTATCGTGGACTCGGCTGGTATGGCGCCCTTTTGCAAGAACCCCTGAACCATTCCCCGTCATGAAAGTGCTTATCGTCGATGATTCCCTGGTCATGCGCCGCATTGTCGGCTCCG
This sequence comes from uncultured Akkermansia sp., assembly GCA_964400455.1. Taxonomy (GTDB): domain Bacteria; phylum Verrucomicrobiota; class Verrucomicrobiia; order Opitutales; family Opitutaceae; genus IMCC26134_A. The sequence goes on from CAYNUW010000004.1 coordinate 35,901, forward strand.
CCGCCGCCGTGCTCGGCGCCGAGTGCGTTGAAGCGGGCAACGGGGCGATCGCGCTGGAGAAACTGCAAGCCGACCCGGACGGCTTTAGCCTGATCTGTCTCGACTGGAACATGCCGGTGATGCCCGGGCTGGAATTTTTGCAGGCGCTGCGAGCCGAGGCGCGCTGGCAAAAACTGCCCGTGCTGATGATCACCACCGAGGGCAGCCGGGACTCCATCCTCGCCGCGTTAAAGGCTGGCGCCACCGCTTACCTGACCAAACCCTTTAACCAACAAGACCTCCAGGCCAAGATGATGGATGCGATGGGCTTGGGCTTCTAGCGGACGGGACGGGTGCAGCGATCGGCCCGTGTGTCGCGATCGTGACTCCGAGGTGGAGCCGATTGTCCCTAATCGGCTGACGGCGGCATCGCCGCCGCCCAGCGGCTGAGCGGCAACGGCGGAGAGGCACGGAGGCGCGGCGCGACGCCGCGTCAGCGTGTTAGGGACAACACGCTCCACCTGCGAAAAACTACGATGCTCAATATTGACGTTGTGCGTCGAAGTTTGCATCTGCTGCGACATGTCATCCGCCAGTGATTACCCGGGCCGACTTCACCATGCGGTGCCCGGTTGGGTAAAGGCCGGAGCCTTGTTTCACGTGCGACTGCGGGTCGACCCCGAGCAGATTCCTCCGCTGACCGAGCCTAAACTTGCCGCCGACCTGCTCGAGGCCGCGCGATATTATCATGACTGCCGTCGTTGGTGGTGTCGGTTGATCGTTTTGATGCCGGATCACGTGCACGCTGTGTTATCGTTTCCGGAGGCGGCTGGCCTGGCCATCACGGTGCGCGATTGGAAACGCGCGACGGCTCGGCGGCTCGGCGTGCGTTGGCAGGGGAACTTTTTTGATCATCGCCTGCGTTCCGAAGCAGAAGCGGATGAAGCGTGGGTTTATTTTGGTCAAAACCCGGTGGCAAAAGGCTTGGTGTCACATGCCGAAGCGTGGCCTTGGCGCTGGAGTCCCGACAATAACACGAAACCTGATTAATAGGTTCCTTCCGAGGTGGAGCCGATTGTCCCCAATCGGCTGACGGCGGCATCGCCGCCGCCCTACTGCTGTGCGCCACGGAGGCGCGGCCACAAAAACGCCCGCTCCGGGTCGGGAGCGGGCGGGAAAGGCGAAACAAAGATCGTAAGCGAATGAGCGATTTTGCTCAGACCGCAACACGACGACGACGCGTGGCGGCCCCGGCCAAGGCAGTCAAACCGAGCAAGGCGGCGAAGGTCGAGGGCTCGGGGATGGCGGTAGAAGCAATCGTGAGCGTCTTCGACACATCGTTGAAGCTATAGGTGAAGTTATCGTCGCTGGCAAAAAAGCTATTACCGGAATTGAGGACGATGGAGCCGATGTTCACGGTTGCGAAACTACCACCGATGCTGCCACCGCTAAACAGTGAGAGGCTGCCGGCCTGCGTGTTGGTCAAACCTAGGCTGAGCGAGCTGGGGACGTTGAGGGTGGAGGCGCCCAAGCTGAAAGAGGTGACCCCGTTGGATAAATCGGCGTTCAAGGTGAGCGAGGCGGGTGTGAAGGTGCCGGAACCGGCGAGCAAGGCGCCTTCGTTGAGGGTGAGCGCGGCGGTGAAGGCTACACTGCTGCTGTTGGAGAAGGTCGCACCGCTGGAGACCGTTACGCCAGAGGTCGCGTTGATCGAGCCGCTGTTGGCAAGAGCGAGCGTGCCGGCTTGGATGAT
>CAYNUW010000005.1:0-13224 GCA_964400455.1 uncultured Akkermansia sp.
GGATCCCTCGGATTCCTCAAACAGATTAGCCGGGCCGCACCGAATGGAGTGCCGACGTGGTCGCCGGCCGACCCAATCAGTTGACGTAGGTTATGGTCCGCAGGCCCGCCACGCCCGTTGCGGTTATGGCTCCACCTTGCACGTGGGAAGGAACGTAGCTCTCCAACGCGATGGTCTTAATCTCCCTCACATATTGGGTGGAGTTTGTGCCAACGAGCTCTTCCGTCGATACGGTGGTGACACCGACCTCCAGGTAATACTGATCAGCGGCAAAAAGAATCTGCCTCAAGTTGTTGGTGACCGCCTTGTCCTGCGAATTAGCCCGAATCTTCTGAAAAGTCGGCACCGCCAAGGCAGCCAAGAGCCCGATCAATACGACCACCACCATGATCTCGACCAATGTGAAAGCCCGCCGCCTGCGTAAGTTTGAGATCATGTTAATCGCTCCGCCTTCTAAATGGTGATCTCATCGGCAAAGGAAATGATTATTTTCCGGGAATCTCAGCGCCTACCCACGGACCAAAAACCGGCGAGCCGCGGGAAAAAAGTAAGCAGATTTGAGCCAATACCACCCCAAAAAAAATCTCCGACGCCGGCCAAGGTGCGGTTGCGTCGGAGAAAGATAACTAGATGCCCTGAAATGCGGCGGGATCTACTTGAAAAACGCTCACCGGTTTTGTCTCCGGCGCGGTGAAATGAACAGAAAAACACCGAGACGAACTCGGCGGAGGTGACTCAGGCCACTTGACGCAGCACGTCCGCGCCCACCCGGTGACGACGGGCCTTACTGAGCTGGGCGCGTTTGCTCAACATACGATCAAGTTTGTCCACCAGCAGAGCCACCGCTTTGTGGCACTCGTCGGACGCCACCGAGGCGTTCATGTCCGGTCCGTGGATCTCGATGTGACCTTTCGCCGTGAAGCGGTGGGCGACATCTTGCTTGGAATCGCACTCCAACTCCACACGCATACGTATGATGCGTTCCTCGTGTCTGAACAATCGGTCCACTTTGTCGTGGACAAATTGCTTCAGCGACGGGGTCAGTTCGAGGTGAATACCGGAGACGATGAGATCGTGTGTTTGATTCATGATTACTTTGGGATCTGGGTTTACCTTGGCCAGAAGTGATGCGATGCACAGGTCATGCAGACCTGGCGAAAATTGTGCTCTGAATATGCCGTCGTGATTGTGACGGGCGGTTCCTCCGGAATTGGGAAGGCGTTCATTGAACACATAAGGACGATGGACCGTGCGGTGCTGATATGCAATCTTTCCCGATCCGAACCGGGTGGTTTTTCCGAACAGCTTAACTCGCGCCACATCGGTTGTGACCTTTCGGATCCCCAACAGATTTTGCGGGCGGTGGCCGCACTCACCGAGCTGATCCGGGCCTTGCCCCGCCCGGGCAAAGTTTTGTTGATCAACAATAGCGGCTTCGGCGGCTACGGTCGCGCCGATGAAGTCGCTCGTGAACACCAACTGGAAATGATCGACGTCAATGTGCGCGCCGTGGTCGACCTGACCATCCGCCTTCTCCCCATTCTGCGCGCCTGCGGCGGCACCATCGTCAACATCGCCTCCACCGCCGCATTTCAACCAACCGCCTTTCTCGCCACCTACGGGGCCAGCAAGGCCTTCCTGCTCCACTGGAGCCTCGCTCTCCACGAAGAGTTGCGCGAGAGCGGAGTGTCCACCCTCGCCGTGTGTCCCGGTCCCACCGCGACCGATTTCTTCCGGCGGGCGGGACTCAAGAAAGGAGCCGTGACCGACGCCTGGGGGCAAACACCCGACCAAGTGGTCGAAGCCACCTTTCGCGCCTTGGCCAAGCGTCGCCCGCAGGTTGTCAGCGGTTGGAAGAACTGGCTGCTCGCCGCCTTTTCTTCCCGCCTGCCAAAACCGTGGTCCGCCCAGATCGGCGCCTCTATCTTGAAGCGTTACCGACTGAGCCGCGCCACTCCGCCGGCCGAAACCGGCGGCAGGTGAAAAACGTTTCGCCGCCTCCAGGCGCCTCCGGTCGAACCTACCCCACCCAGGCTCGCGCGTTGCGGAACAACCTCAGCCACGGCGCGTCCTCCTGGTTGCGCCAGGCGGGCGGCACATAACTCTGCTGCACCACGCGAAACACCCGCTCCGGGTGCGGCATGAGTATCGTCACGCGACCGTCGCGAGTCGTGATCGCCGTAGTGCCGTGCGGACTACCATTGGGGTTAAGCGGATAAAGCTCGGTCGGCTGATGATGATTGTCCACGAAGCGGGCGGCGACCACACCCGCGGCCGAGACGGCCGAGGCGGCCTCGGAGGAAACAAACTCCGTGTAGCCTTCGCCGTGGGCGACGGCCACCGGGAGCACACTGCCCTCCATCCCGCGGAAAAGCACGCTGGGACTGTTCTCAATCCGCAACGAAGCCACGCGGGCCTCAAACCGTTCGCTCTGGTTCTGCACAAAGCGCGGCCAGCCTTCGGCCCCGGGAATGATGGAGTGCAGGTTGCTCATCATCTGGCAGCCGTTGCACACCCCGAGGGCAAAGGTATCGGCCCGGGCGAAAAAGGCGGAAAACTCGTCACGGGCACGAGCATTGAAAAGAATACTCTTCGCCCAGCCTTCGCCGGCGCCGAGAACATCCCCGTAGGAAAAGCCGCCGCAGGCCACCAGGCCGCGGAAATCCTTGAGCGAAACTCGCCCGGTCAGGATGTCGGTCATGTGCACATCCACCGCCTTGAAACCGGCGCGGGTGAAGGCGGCGGCCATCTCGACTTCGCCATTCACGCCTTGCTCGCGGAGAATGGCCATGGGCGGACGGGCTGCGCCCGCGATCTCAAATTTGAAATCTGAAATCTCAAATTCCGAAGGTGCGAAGAGCACCTTCGGATGGATGCCCGGGTTGCTGCGATCAAGGCGAAGGGCGTGCTCCTGCTCGGTGCTCTTCGGGTTGTCGCGCAGGCCGGCCATGCGGCGGGTCATGTCGGACCAGATGTCACGCAAGGCGAACAGATCGGCGGAGAACAATTCGGCGCCGGCCTGCAGGACACGGAAGGTGAAGTCGCCGGCGAGCGTGCCGACCCGGTGGGTGCAATCGGCCAAGCCGTGGGCATCGAGCGCGGCGCGCACGACCGCGAGGTCGGTGTCGCGCACCTGAACGACGGCGCCCAACTCCTCGGCAAACAGCGCGGCCAAGGCGTCGGTGCCGGCCGGGATTTCGAGCGAGAGACCCGTGTTGCCCGCGAACGCCATCTCCACCGCCGTGGCGAGGAGGCCGCCATCGGAGCGGTCGTGGTAGGCGAGGAGTCTGCCCTCGCGGCCGAGCCGCTGGATTACGTTCCAAAAACCCTTCAGGTCGGCGGCGCTATCCACGTCGGCGGGGGACTGACCGGTCTGATTCACGACCTGGGCAAGGATGGAGCCGCCGAGACGGTTCTTGCCGCGGCCAAGGTCGAGAAGGAGGAGCGTGGTCGCGCCGGCGTCGGTGATGAGCTGGGGCGTGAGCGATTGGCGCACATCGGCCACGGGAGCGAAGGCCGAGACCACCAGCGAGAGCGGAGCGGTCACCCGTTTTTGCACGCCCGATGCGGGGTCCTTCCAAACCGTGGACATGCTCATGGAGTCCTTGCCCACTGGGATGGTGATGCCAAGCGCCGGGCAGAGTTCCATTCCCACGGCGTGGACCGCGGCATACAGGTCGGCGCCGTCGCCGGGAAGGGCCGGAGCGGCCATCCAGTTGGCGGAGAGGTTGACCCGGCCAAGGTCGCCCACCTGTGCGGCCGCGAGATTGGTCAAGGCCTCGCCGACGGCCAGGCGCGCGGAGGCGGCGGCGTTGTTCACCGCCACGGGCGTGCGTTCGCCCATCGACATCGCCTCTCCGGTGTAGACGTCGAAAGCGGTCGCGGTGACCGCACAGTCGGCGACCGGCACCTGCCAGGGACCAACCATCTGGTCGCGACAGATCAATCCGGTCACGGTGCGGTCTCCGATCGAAATGAGAAAGGTTTTGTCCGCAACCGCAGGGTGCGACAGCACGCGGCGGACGGCCTCGGCAAGCGTGACACCGCCGAGGGTAAGCGGAGCGAGCGGACGCGCGCCGGTCGTATCCGTTCGGTGCATGCGAGGCGGTTTGCCAAGCAACACCTCCAGCGGCAGGTCGATGGGGGTGTTTTTGAAATGGGGATCGACGAGAACGAGACGTTTTTCCTCGGTGGCTTCTCCGACGACGGCGAAGGGGCAGCGCTCGCGGGCGCAGAGGGCCTCGAAGGTGGCGAGGCGCTCGGCGGGCACGGCCATCACGTAGCGCTCCTGCGACTCGTTACACCATATCTCCAGCGGCGACATGCCGGGCTCGTCGTTAGGCAGCTTGCGCAGATCGAACTTTCCGCCGCGGCCGCCGTCGTTCACCAGTTCGGGCAGGGCGTTCGAGACCCCGCCGGCGCCCACGTCATGGATGAAGGAGATGGGGTTTTCATCGCCGAGGGCCCAGCAGCGGTCGATGACCTCTTGCGCGCGGCGCTCCATCTCGGCGTTGTCGCGCTGCACCGAGGCGAAATCAAGGTTCTCCTGGCCGGAGCCGCTGGCGACGGAAGAGGCGGCGCCGCCGCCGAGACCGATCAGCATGCAAGGACCGCCGAGGACGATCAATTTGTCGCCCGGGCGGATCTCGCCCTTTTTGATATGACCTTCGCGAATGTTGCCCAAGCCGCCGGCGAGCATGATGGGCTTGTGGTAACCTCGGACTTCCGTGGCCGCGGCGGCGCCGGCGGGCGCCGGGACTTCCTGCTCATAGGTGCGGAAGTAGCCATTGATGGCCGGACGGCCAAACTCGTTGTTGAAGGCGGCGGCTCCCAGAGGCCCCTCGAGCATGATGTCGAGAGCGGAGACGATGCGCCCCGGCCGGCCATGGTCCTGTTCCCAAGCCCGGACGGCACCGGGTATCCTGAGATTAGATACGGTGAAGCCTGTGAGTCCGGCCTTGGGCTTGGAGCCCCGGCCGGTGGCGCCCTCGTCGCGAATCTCTCCTCCGCTACCGGTGGCCGCACCAGCCCAAGGAGAGATCGCCGTGGGGTGGTTGTGGGTCTCGACTTTGCAGAGAATATGAACGGGCTCGGAGTGCGCGGCGTATTCGTTGGTCCTTGGATCGGCCCAGAAACGACCGCCCACACTGCCAGCCAGCACGGCCGCATTGTCCTTGTAGGCGGAAAGGATGCCCTCGGCATGGAGCTGGTAGGTGTTCTTGATCATCTGGAACAACGAACGGTCCTTGGCGGAACCGTCGATTTCCCAGGTGGCGTTGAAAATCTTATGGCGGCAGTGCTCGGAGTTGGCCTGCGCAAACATCATCAGCTCCACGTCGTTGGGATCCCGCCCCAGCGCCAGGAAGTTCTTGGCCAGATAATCGATCTCATCGGCGGCGAGCGCGAGACCCAGTGCGGCATCCGCCTCCACCAGAGCCGCCCGACCTTGCGCCAAAAGGGGCACCGTGGTCATGGGCTTGGGCGCGGCCTGGCGGAAAAGGGACGCGCAGTCATCCAGCCGGTCGAAACAAACCTGCGTCATGCGATCGTGGATCTTGCCCCGCATGATGGCGAGTTGAGCGGCACCGAGCACCATGAGCGGCTTCGCCAGCGCGGCGTTATCGATCTCGAAGACATACTCGACCACGCGCTCAATGCGAGCGACCGCTGCAAGACCACAAATATGCGCGATGTCCGTGGCCTTGGACGACCACGGCGAAATGGTGCCCGGGCGCGGAGCCACGATCTGCGCCACGCCACTGAGGGCGGCCAACTCGCGGCGAGGGCCGTAGGAAAGCAGCTTTTCCAAGACCGCTTGCGCCTCGGCCGTCAGCTCCTGGACGCCGGCAGCGAGTTGGACCACGTGGACAAATTGAGCGCGCAGCCCGCGAACCGGCAGCCCCGCCGCAACTAGGTCGGCGCGGAGTTTTTCCAAGCGAAATGGGGAGAGGGCGGAGGAGCCGCGGAGAATCAACATGGTCGGAAAAACATCCCAGCTTTCCGGCTGGACGAGCGGGGTCAAGGTAGCGCGCATCCGGCCTGACGATAACCGATGAGAAAGTATAAAAATTCCCATTGACGCACCCGCCGACCTCTCGCTTTGCTCCACCTTCCCAGCCGCAAGGCGAATGGCAAGATAGCTCAGTCGGTAGAGCAGTTGACTGAAAATCAACGTGTCCCCGGTTCGATTCCGGGTCTTGCCACCACTTTCAGAGTGCCAACCAACACTCTACCCGTGAGACGGTTGCGACCGTTGTCATGTCCCACGAGGGATTCACTTTTACACCCGGAGCATACCTCAACTATGCTCCGCGCGTCGGTGGACTGCTCCACCACCCCGAAACAAACGGAAAGATCTTCCGGGCGGACTTAAGCGTTCTGCTTTGACGCCTCCGCCGAGGTCTGTGCGCACCCCCTCCGCCACTGTCTCGGCGAGCTCCCCGCGAGCCGGGGCAAAACGTCGTCCGCATTGACAGCCAACCGGTGTTCGCCGTCGCCCGCGACGAACACAACGCCGCGGTTCGATTGCTCACCGTTAATGCTCTGCTCGCGCCCCACCGCGCAGCCGCTCAGCGAGCCCCACTCCGCCCCTGCACCACGATCGCCCGTTCCGCCACCGACCCGGACAAACTCCCGGTCCGCGCCGTTTGCACCGCGCCCCCCGAACCTCCAGTCCTTCACCGGCCTCGCCGGCTCCATCCTAAAGACTTCTCCCGCCGACGACAGCTGGCGTTGGAACGTCAGGCCCGTTGAGGCCAAGCTGATCACCCGCAGCCTCATCGCCGACAGGAGCTACTCCAACTTCAAGGGAGTCGTCGCCCGCCAGCCTGACCAAGCCGCCAACCACAGCGGTCTACATGCTGTTTGGGAGATGCACCACGGGCGGCAGGAGCAGTCGGCAAACAACAAATGTGCGAACCTTGAGGGAAACCACCAAGAGCGAGCAACCCGACCCGGTCTTAGTTCATCATTCCACCAACCACTTCACGTCCGCGTCTCTCTGCCAAATCAGCGCGAATCTGCGGCTCCATTCGCTCAAAACCCCGATAAAAACAAACGGGGATCATGGCCAAACCGAAACACAAAGCCGGCAGCCAAACCACACCGGCCACCATCGCTCGCAGAGCCGCCTCACCCTGCGCCATTTTCGGCACGTAGCCAGCCGCATCCAACCACCACATCGGCACCGCTCCGCCCAATCCGGCACCGGCTTTCAAACAAAACGCCGCCCCGACCGCCGTTAACAAACCCGCCGCCCTCACCCCGGTTTTCCATTCCCCATAGTCCACACTCTCCGACAAGACGGAAAACGGCATGGCCATCGCCGCCCCGCTCGCCACGAAACAGACGGTCCAGCCGGCCATCACCCACCCCACCGAATCGATCTGCCCCGCCAACGCCAGCCCAACCATGACTTGACCGGCCAACATGCCGGCCAGGCCCCCCAACCAAACCAGCGTCTTGGAAAACCGCCGGCATAACCAAGGCAACAACAACGCCGTAGCCAGCGACGCAAAATCCAGCGCATTAGCCAGTTTCAACAAATCCGGTCTTCCCAACACGTATTCGAAAAAATGCGGGGCCACCGTCACCCTGGCGATAAAACCAACCCAAAATAGAAGGCTGCTCGTAAAAATTATGAACCAGGGCCAGTTGCCGCGCAACGCACCGAAGCTACCCCGCAGTGGCAGCGGCTTCTCCTCCAATGGCACCTGTTCGCGTAAATTCCTGAAAGCCAATAAAAAGAGCCCCACCGACAAAATCGCGTAGAGCGGCACCGCCAGCATGAACCCTTTTCGGTCATCTCCTCCACCCAGCACCCGAACCATTTCCAAACCCGTCAGATTGACCAGCAGAACCCCCAATTTCGAACCCAACATCCGATAAGTGGTTAACGTGATCCTTTCCGCCGGGTCTGGCGTAAGCGCCGAAAGAATCGAGGTCACTGGCGTATTTATTCCGGTGTAGAGTATGTTGCTAATGATGTAGGTCACCGCCACGTAAGTGACCTTTGCCCCATAACTCAGGTCCGGCACGACAAAGCACAGCACCCCGAACAAGGCGAACGGCCCGCATAGCCATAAAAACCACGGACGGCTCTTGCCCCAGCGACTGCGCGTGCGATCAAAAATCAGCCCCCAAATCGGCGCATCGATCGCATCGATCCATCGTGCCGCCAGCAAAATCGTTCCCACGGCAGCCGCCGAAATCATCGCCGTATCGGTCAAATAGAAGGGCAGATACCACATGATCCAACAAAACAACAGTTGCCCGGCGATATCGCTCGCGGCGTAACTGACTCGAACCGTGTTGCTGGTGGTGGAAAGTCTCATGGGGTGATCGGAACTGGTCATCAATTTGGGCGAAGCTCCCTGACTCGGAGCCAAAGACATTGGTTGCTACAAGGCCTCAGGCGGGCGCCAGTCGGGCGAGTTTATAGCGCGCCAAAACATCGCGCACTTTTACCGCACGCCCCGTGGTCGCCGCCTCATCCATCGCCTGCATCAAAGCTACCGTCACCACGCCCTCGGTCGCATCTGGCCGGGGCGGGACGCCCTTGGCCAAACAAAGCGCGAAATAATCCAGATAATTTTGATACTCCCCCGCATGGTGTGAATGACCGCCAAAACGGAAGAAATGGGCGTCCTGGTCCTCGAAGGTCTCCACCATCGCCCGCTTGTCGGTCTTCCACGCATACCGCAGATCATAATAATCTCCCTGGCTCGCTCCCAGAGTGCCGCGCAGCACACAACTCATGTTGCTGTCGCGCGCGGTCGGCACGACCGGACCGGAATAAGCGCCACTCACCCTGGCCAAACGTCCCTCCGCATCTCGCATGACAAACTGAAAGGTATCGGGATTCACGAGGCCATGACGACGGCCATTCGGACTCAACAAAGCGTAACCCGCCACTTCGGTGATGCTCGGCAGATACCACCGCACAAAATCCACCGGGTGACTGAGCCCACCATACAGCCACTTGAATTCGGGTTTGCGCGCCCAAGGCTTGGCCAAAAACCAGCGGTGATCGGCGTTGTAACACGCCTCCACGCAGATCAAATCACCCAAGATTCCCTGTTCGTAGTGCTCACGTTGGCGCGCAAATGGAGCAAAATGCCGCGAGCTCTGGCCGACCATCACCTGGCGCCCGCTTTTCGCAACTGCATCCAGCACCGCTCGGGCCGACTCCAGGCTGTCGATGAAGGGCTTCGTGCAGATCACATGCTTACCAGCTTGCAGGGCCCGGATTACGTGTTCGGCGTGCAAATGATCCGGCGTATAGATGCCCACCACATCCACCTTCGGATCCGCCAGCATTTTGTCGTAATCGTTGGTCAAGATCCTGGCCGGCAACCCAAACTCGGCGAGCCTTTCACGGCCCAATTCATCGTTAACGTCGCACAAGGCGGCGACACGCCAACGCGGACTGCTCAAGCCGCCGGAAATGATGCTGCGCCCCTCACCGAGGCCAAGAACGCCCAAACCTAGTTTTTTCATGGGGAAAATCGGGGTGGATCACCGCTCTGAACGGGAGCGGCACCGTTTTGAAACGTGATCCGATAGATACGATAATACCGAAAATGCGAGCCACAAGTGACTGATTTTATACCAAATCCTAGGCTGACTTTGGGCCCTTTAAGCCCGCCGGCACACTCAAAAAAACCGCCAGGCCCCGCACGATTCACGATCCGAAAGAGACCTTCCGGCGATCGTAGATCCGTCATTCATCTTTTGGCTTACGAGGAAAAGTCGGGCGTTTTTTAGCCGAATTCGTTGAATCATCGCCCGCCATACGCGCAACCAACTCGGCGACCAACTCGTCGGGGAAGCGGCGCGTCGGCGTGATGGCGTAGAAGGTCTCGCGCAGCTCGGGGAGACGATGCACCTCGACGAGTTCGCCGCGTTCGATCTCGTCGCGAACCACCACGGGCGGGACAAGGGCGAGGCCCTCGCCCTCGCGAGCCAACAGGCGCAGCAGCGCCATGTCGTCCACCTCGGCGATGATGCGCGGGCGCACGCCCGCCGCCGCCAGCAGCCGGTCGAAACCCGCCCGGGTGTTGCTCTCCAGGCTGGGCAGGATCAGCGGCACGTCGGCAAAGTCCGCCGGGAAGCGCTGGCGACGCTTTTTCCAGGACGGCGTTCCGGCCAGGCACACGGCAAGCTCGGCCAACGGGTGACTGTGCAGCACTTGTTGCGAGGTGCGCCGCACCGCCTGGTTGGATAAAACAAGATCGATCTCGTGCGCCTGGAGGCGGGGGAGCAGTTCGTCGAGCGCGCCGGACCGCACCACCACCTCGACGCCGGCGCGGTGCAGGGCGGGACGCAGAAACTCCACCAGAAAGTTGCGCGAAAGGGTGGCAACCGCGCCGATGCGCAGGACCTGGCGTATCGCGCCGGGCGCGCGATTGTTCATCACATCGAGCAGCTCGTCGCCCGCGCGGCCGATGGTCTCGGCGTAGTCCAGCGCGACCCGGCCGGCCTCGGTGAGCTTGAGTCCGCCGCGTCCGCGCTCGAACAGGGCGTGTCCCAGGCTCTCTTCCAACTGCTTGAGCTGGATGCTGAGCGCCGGGGTGGAGAGGTTCAGCCGCTCGGCCGCGCGGGTGAGACTTAGTTCGCGGGCGATCACCCGAAAATACCGGAGGTGGTGGTAATTGAGGAAAGGCATGTGCTCGGGATAGAAGTTAAGTTTTATATAACGAACAATTCAAAAGCATATAATTGTTTAAACTAAAGGCCCGCGCTAGACTGGTCGCGATGAGCACCTTTTCCACTTCGCTGCTGGTGTTGATTCCACTTCTGCCGCTGGTCGCCGGGTTGGCGGCGCGCCGCCTCGGGCCTGCGGCCGCTGGCAGGTTGACGATGGGAGCCGCCGGTTTGGCCTTGGCAGCTGCGGCATGGCTGGCCGGCCACTACTGGCTGGCCGGCGCCGGGTCTTGGAGTGTGCGCTGGGCGCCGTTCGGGACCGATCATGCATTCGCCCTGGCCTTGCGCTGGGACCTGGTCTCCTCGGTCATGGTCGGTCTGGTTTCCTTTCTCGGGGCGGTGATCCTGAGGTTTTCGCGGCGCTACCTCGCGGGCGACCCGGGACAGGCACGGTTTTTCTCCTGGATGAGCCTGACGCTCGGCTCGGTCCTGGGGTTGGTGCTGGCCGGACAGCTGCTGCTGCTGCTGGCCGCCTGGGTGGCCGCGAGCCTGTGCCTGCATCGGTTGCTGCTGCACTATCCGGAGCGCAGCGGAGCGGTGTTTTCGGCCCGGAAGAAATTCGTCCTCAGTCGGGCGGGCGACCTGTGCTTCTTGGCCGCGGCGCTCGTGCTTTACGCCCACCATCGCACCTTCGATATCGAGGCCCTTTTTACCGCGGTGGCGGCGGGCCGGGTCGAGGGGCTCGGTCTTGCGACCCTCCTGCTCGCGGGCTGCGCGGTGCTGAAATCCGCCCAGTTTCCCTTTCACAGCTGGCTGCCTGACACCATGGAGGCGCCGACGCCGGTCTCGGCGTTCATGCACGCCGGCATCGTCAATGCAGGCGGCTTTCTGGTGGTGCGTCTGGCGCCGCTCTTCGCCGCCGCGCCCGCCGCTTTGCATGTATTGGCGGGGATCGGCGCGGTCACGGCCGCGTTTGGGGCGATCGTGATGCTGGCCCAGCCAAGCGTGAAACGGGCCCTGGCCTATTCGACCATCGCGCAGATGGGTTTCATGCTTTTGCAGTGCGGTCTCGGCGCCTTCGGGCTGGCCCTGCTGCACATCGTGGCGCACTCGCTCTACAAGGCGCACAGCTTTCTGACGGCCGGCTCCACCATAGGGGCGGTGTCGCGCGCGGCGGTGCCGCTTCGCACGCCGGCGTTGGTCTTTGGCGTGTTGGTCGGCGGGCTGCTGGTTTCTTTCGTCGCCACGGTGATCCAGATTTTTGCACCGGGCGGAGGGGGAAGTCATGGCGTGTTCGTGGTGGTGCTCGCGATCGCGCTGGCCTACGGCTTGGCCCGGATATGGTCGTCGGGCGGATCTTCCGTCCTATGGCGGGGCGTGGCGGGAGCGGCGGCGTTTGCCGCGCTTGGCCTGGCACTGCATACCGGGGCCTCGGCCTTGTTTGCGCATCTGCCGGCGGCGCAACCGCCTCTGCTGTTGGTGACGGCGGTCGGCGCGGTGTTCGCCGGTTTGTTCCTGTTTCAAGCCCTGTTATGGCGGGCCAACCGACATGAGCTTGGCCGCCGCCTCTACGTGCACGCTTTGAACGCCTTCTACATCGGCACGTGGTGGAACCGTTTCCTCGGCCGCTTGTGGCCGAGACAGTCCGTCCACGTCTGACCGACCGCACGCTTTCTATTTTTTCGACTACATCTCCATGCATTCAACCCTTCCCACCCTCGCTCAAGACATTGACTCCGCAGTGGATGCTGCGCTGGCCCGCATACCGCCGCTTTGGCCGCTAAAACACTTCGTCGCGGTGAATCCATTCGTCGGGCTACTCGACCTGCCCTTTGCGGGGGCCTGCGCCTTGTTGCAACGCATCCAGGGCGCGGTGCCTTTGCAGTCTGTCGCCGATTATCGCGCCGCCTATGCCAGGGGCGAAATCACCCGGGCCGATTTGTCCGAGGTCGGCGACGCTTGCTGGACGCCTGAACGCTTGCTGGCCGCGCTGGACCAAGCGGAGTCGGAGGCGGTCCCTGGGCCGTTGGCTACGGTGGCTGATCTACTCGACGCGGGGTTGCCCCGCGGGCACTGGAGCGTGTTTGTGGCGGAGGAGATTTCCAAGTGGTGCGGGGTCTCGTTTGACGAAAACCAGACCACTTGGAATTCGCCATGGAAGCGTCTGGGGCTGTATGCGGCCTGGCGCGAAGCCGCCTGTCACGATAAGAATCCCGAAGTCTTCGGTCTGGCGGGATTCCGGGCCTTCGCGGCCGCACTGCCGAGGGAGAGTCGCGACGCCATCGTCGAATGCCTGGCGGTGCTCGAGTGCGGGGCGGTCGACCGGGTGGATTTTCTGCATCGCCAGCTCGCCACCATCTCGGGCTGGGCTGGCTACGCCCAATATCTGGCGCGCGAGGACGCCCTGAGGGGCGCGACTAATCCGGTGCTGCGTGACCTGCTCGCCATAAGGTTGGCGTATGACGCCGCCCTGCACCGGGCTTTTTTCCGGGATGGCTCTTTGCGCGCCGAGTGGCGGCACCAGCAGGTGCCCGCCGTGCAGGCGTTGCAGATCGATGCTCGGGTGCTTTGGCAGCAGGC
>CAYNUW010000005.1:13234-20854 GCA_964400455.1 uncultured Akkermansia sp.
CGAGTTGGGATACCAGCGCAAGCTGGGTCGCGCGTTGGCCGCCGCCCGGGCCGACGCGCCGGCCGAGCGCGCACGGGTGCAGGCAGTGTTCTGCATCGACGTGCGTTCGGAGGTGCTGCGGCGGCATTTCGAGGCGGCGCTGCCGGGCGCGCAAACGGTGGGTTTCGCCGGCTTTTTCGGATTTCCGGTCGCGCATCGGAGTCCGGCGGGTGGCGCCTCGTCTCGTTGCCCGGTCTTGTTGGTGCCGCCGGTCGAGAGCTGCGAGCCCTTGGATGCCGGACAGGCCGAGGCGTCGAGTGGCGAAGTGGCGCGGACCGGGGCCTGGAAGGCCTTTCAAAACTCGGCCGCTTCGTGCTTCTCGTTCGTCGAGGGGGCGGGCCTGGCCTTCGGTGCGGCGCTGGCGCGTGGCCAAGGAAAGCGCGGTCCCGCCTGCTCCAAGGTGGCGCCCGATCTCAAGGACGCGACTTTGGATACGCGGGTCAGCCTGGCGGCCGGCGCCTTAAAAAACATGGGGCTGACCCAGGCCTTCGCCCGCCTGGTGTTGATCTGTGGTCACGGCAGCACGAGCGCCAACAATCCTTACGCATCCGGTCTCGATTGCGGGGCCTGCGGAGGCCATGCCGGCGACGTCAACGCGCGGCTGGCCGCCGCCACCCTTAACGATCCGGCGGTCCGGGCCCGGCTGGCGGAGCAGGGACTGGCCATTCCCACCGATACGGTTTTTCTCGCCGGTTTGCACAACACCACGACGGACGACGTCGCCTTGTTCGATCTGGAACGGCTGCCCCATACGCACCTGGTGGATCTGGTAAATCTGCGGCGCGGCCTCGCCCTGGCCGGCGCCGCCACGCGGCGGGAGCGTGCGGCGGGACTGGGGCTCGCGCCGAACCTGCCGGACTCCGCGCTCGACGCGGCGGTGCGGGGGCGCGCGACCGATGTCTCGCAAGTGCGGCCGGAGTGGGGCCTGGCCAACAACGCCGCGCTCGTGGCGGCGCCGCGTTGGCGCACGGCCGGTTTCAAGCTGGATGGCCGGGTGTTTTTGCACGACTACGACGCCGGCTCGGATCCGGGGGACAAGGTGCTGACGCTGATTCTCTGCGCGCCCGTGGTGGTAGCCAGTTGGATCAATCTGCAATACTACGCGTCGCGGGTGAATCCGCTCCTCTACGGCAGCGGCAACAAGGTGCTGCACAACGTGGTGGGCGGCTTAGGCGTGATGGAAGGAAACGGCGGCGACCTGAAGGTGGGTCTGCCCCTGCAGTCGATCCACGACGGCGAGCGCTGGATGCACGAGCCGCGCCGGCTTACCGTTTACATCGAGGCCGGGCGCGACCGGATCGAAGGCGTGCTGCAGGCGCATCCCGAGGTCCGGCGGCTCTTCGACCATGGCTGGATCCACCTCGCCGCGATCGAGGGCGACCGCACATGGCTCCGGCGCGACGGCGACTGGCGGACCTTGTGAGCGCTGGATCCTCGTCCGGAGATTGGCCCGCAATCGAGAATTGGTTAAACTAAACTTAACACATAGTTACATATGATATAATAGCTTAAATACAGGAATGGCCTAGGATCGGCAGGTCACGCTTCATGAACATCGCCGATCTCGCCGCCAACCTGCTCACGCCTCCGATCCTGCTTTTCGCGCTCGGCCTGGCGGCCGCCTGGCTGCGGAGCGATCTGGAGATACCGGCGCCGGCGGCGAAGACGCTCTCCTTGTTTCTTCTTTTCGCCATAGGGCTAAAGGGAGGGGTTTCCCTCGCTGAAGGAGGCGCGGGACCAGAGGTCCTATCCTCGATGGGCGCAGCGTTGCTGGGCTCGTTGATTGTTCCGTTTTGGGTGTTTTTCGCCCTTCGCACTCGTTTCGGTTCAGCGGACGCGGCTGGTCTGGCGGCGGC
Source organism: uncultured Akkermansia sp. (assembly GCA_964400455.1). Taxonomy (GTDB): domain Bacteria; phylum Verrucomicrobiota; class Verrucomicrobiia; order Opitutales; family Opitutaceae; genus IMCC26134_A. Next base: position 15,130 of record CAYNUW010000005.1, read on the forward strand.
GTATGGTTCGGTGAGCGCAGTGACGTTCATCACCGCCACCGGCTTTCTCGCGCAACGCGGCGAAGCTTACTCCGGTCACATGGTGGCGGCGCTGGCCTTGATGGAATCTCCCGCGATCATTTTGGGCGTTGCGCTCGCCCGCCGCGGAACGGCGGCGGGCGCCGACTGGAAGCACCTCGGACGCGATGCCGTTTTGAATGGGTCGGTCTTCCTGCTTCTCGGCAGTCTGTTGGTTGGTGTGCTTTGTGGTCCAGCCCGGGCCGAGCCCCTGAAGCCTTTCATCAACACGCTGTTCCCCGGACTCCTGGCCATGTTCTTGCTCGACATGGGACTGGCGGCGGCGAAACGCGTGCGCGACTTGCGCGCAGTGGGTCGTCCGGCCTTGGTTTTTGGATTAGTCGCTCCGCCGGTGAACGCCGCTTTGGGGCTGGGTTTAGCGGTGCTTTTTGGCCTCTCGCCGGCGGATGGTTTTTTGCTCATCGTGCTGGTGGCGAGCGCAAGCTACATCGCGGTGCCGGCGGCGCTACGCATGGCCCTGCCGGAGGCGAATCCCGGGATCTACGTCACCCTTTCCCTCGCCGTCACCTTCCCATTCAACATCCTCGTCGGACTGCCCATTTATTACCAGCTGGCGTCGTCCTGTTTAGGCAAGTGAGCACGCACTTCGGACTTCGCAACAAAAGCTATCCGGGCGAATTCACTCAATACTCAATCCCAGCCTGCGCCGGCACTCCCACATCAAAGGGATGTTTGACCACCCTCATCTCGGTCACGAGATCGGCCAGGGCCACGATTTCCGGGGGGGCGCCACGGCCGGTCACGACCACATGCTGATCGTGACGCTTGGACCTTAACGCCGTTACAATCTCCGCCACCGGCAGGTAACCGAGCTGCAAGACCACGTTCAGCTCATCGAGCAGCACGAAATCCGTGTCCTGATCCGCGAGATGTTGCAGTGCCCGAGCCCAGCCCGCCCGACAACACGCGATGTCGGCCGCCTTATCTTGCGTATCCCACGTGAAGCCCTCGCCGTAATGATCCCAGCTCAGCAGCGGTCCACGCAGCAGTCGCTCCACGTGGTCGTTGCTGGCCTTGATAAACTGCACGACCGCCACCCGATGCCCATGCGCCAGCTGGCGTGCCACCATGCCGAAAGCCGCGCTCGTCTTACCCTTGCCATCTCCGGTGTGGCAAATGACCAGCCCACGCCGATCTTTGGCCGCCCGCATCTTGGCCCGCATCTCCTCCTGCAACTCACGCATGCGTTCGCGATGCTCGGCCTCGGTCTCGGTCTGGTAGCTTTTGCTCATATATAGAACGACATAGCCGGTTCCGTCCGCGCCGCCACTCCGAACACCTCACGCAACAGGGGCGGGTCCAAGACCAAGCTCGGCGCGCCACAGGCCCTGAGCCGCCCGGCGTGCACGACCGCCACCTCATCCAGCCGCGACGCCAGTCCGAGATCGTGCAGAGAAAAAACCACGGCAGCTCCCTCCTCCGCCAGTCCGCGCAGCACCGCCAGCGTCTGCAACGCATGACGCGGATCCAGGGCCGCCAAAGGCTCATCCCACAAGTGGAGCCGCGCTCCGGTCGTCCAAGCCCGCGCCAGAAGCACGCGGTGCCGTTCACCACCCGAAAGGCGATTGACCGGCCTATCCGCCAGATCGTTCAAAGCAAAACGGTCCAGCGCAGCCTCGACTCGCGCGCCGTCGTCGCCATGCGCGTAGCGCCCCTGCGCCACCACCGAGCGCACACTGAAGCCAAACTCGAAACGGGCCTCTTGCGGCGCCCAGGCCGTCAGCCTGCCGCGCTCCGTCGGCGCCAATCGTTCGGGCGCGACTCCCCCCCAACGCACCGTGCCCGCGGCCGGCGACAGCACACCGGCCGCCGCCGCCAAAAGCGTGGACTTGCCCGCGCCGTTCGGCCCGATCAACCCCAGCAGCCGTCCCGGAGCCACTTCCAGGTCCAACTCATGCAGCCGCCCCGGCACGGTCACTCCGCGCAGAACCAACGCCGGTGAGGAAGTGTGCGCCGCGCTCACCGCTCCTCCTTTCGCAACAACCACAGAAAAAAAGGACCTCCGACCAGCGCAGTGACGATGCCCAACCGTAGCTCACCCGCATTCCGCCCGATCAGGTCGCAACCCACCACGAAGGCCGCTCCCGCAACCAAGGACAAAGGCAGCAACCGCCGATGCTCGGGGCCCACCAATCGCCTCAGAATGTGGGGCACGATCAACCCCACAAACCCCACCGTGCCCGCCACACAGGTGGCCAGCGCCGTCAACGCGGTGGAAAGCGCAAGCAACTTCCGGCGCAGACCGCGCACATCCACCCCCAGGCTAGCCGCTTCCTCCGCGCCCAGACTCAACAAATCCATCGGCCGCCCCAAGGGGGCCAGCCAGAGCGCTGCCAGCAAAATAGGCGCAGCCATCGCAGCATGTTCCCAAGTGCGGTCCTCCAATCCGCCCAACAGCCAAAACAGAATCTGGGCGTTGCGTTCGTAAGTCAGGGTCTGGGCCGACAGCACGTAACTCGTCACCGCGCCCAGTAACGCGTTGAGCGCCACTCCGCTCAACAAAAGCCGTTCCGTGCTCGCCCCTTTCCGCGCCAGAGCCAGCACCGCGCCGGTGGCCAGCAGCGCCCCGGCCATCGCGCAGAGCGGCACCGTCACCAGCGACCACGCCGCGAAACCCGCGCCGATGGCCACCACCGCCCCGGCCGATCCACCCGCACTCACGCCCAGCAGCCCCGGGCTGGCCAGGCTGTTGCGAAAATAAGCCTGCATCACCACCCCGCTCGCCGACAAAGCCGCGCCCACCAGCATCGCCACCAACAAACGGGGCAGACGTATTTGCCATAAGACTACGGCGGCGAACTCGTCTCTTCGCCACAGACCCTCCCAGAGTTGCGCCACGCTCAAGTCCGCCTCCCCGGTCAGCAACGAGGCGAACGCCAAGCCGGCCAAGGCCAGACCACACGCCACCATGCACCACAAGCCCTGGACTCGCGCACCGTTCATGGCGTCACAAACCTCTCCGGATGCAGGGCACGCGCCAAAGCCTCGTAAGCCTCGATGCGCCGATGACTCACGCAGCCCAGCATCCAAGGCGCCAGCACCACCGCCCGCCCTTCCCGGACCGCCGGCATGAACTGGTAGGGCGGGAGTTTCTTGAAGGGCTCCAGCGCAGCGGCCGCCCCGTCACCGGAGAGCACCAAGCGCTCCACCGGCCACGTGAGCAAACGCTCCGCGGGCGGCTGGGCGTGGCCAACCAGACCGGCAAGGGTGTGGCCAAGATTATCCGCCGCCGCCGCTTCGCACAAATCCTGGAACGTGGTGCCGCCCCCAGCCATCACCCCGTAAATCGACGGCGCGACCACTCGCACCGGCCGCACCCCGGCCAATCGCGCGCGCAGCGCCGCGCGTCGCCGCTCACCCTCCGCAACCACCCGTTCCGCTCGCCTCTCCGCCTCCGGCCCGAGGCGCGCGCCGAGACGCCGCAGATTCTCCAGCGCTTCTTCGTAGGAGGCGTAGCGGTCGAACATCATCACCTCCACGCCCGCCCGGCGCACCTGCTCCACCAGCTCCGCGCGGCTGTAATCGGTGAACAATACCAGCGTGGGACGATGCCGGAGAATCGTCTCCGCATCCCCCTGCCTTAATCGCTCGAAATTCGCCGCCTCCCGTGCCACGGCGGAAAACTGCGGGTCGTTTGCGAGGTGCGACAAGGCCGCCACTTGCTCCGGCGCTGCCACCGCCAGCAACCACTCGTCGGTGCCCACCGTCTGGGAGACCACCCGCTCAGACGCACCGAGACCGCCGGTCCAAAGCCAGCTCAAACAAATCAAGACTACGCGCCGCCATAGCATCTCATCATACAAAAACCACCCCGGCGCGCTTGTGGAGCGTAATCCGGCCCGAGGCCCGACTCCGTGCTTTCACCGCCAGATCAACCGCTCTATGTTTCTGATCGTGCCCCGCTACGCCGCCCACGCCTTCGCCCTCTCGCTTCTAACTCTAGGCGGCTGCGCCACCGTCCATCACGACGGAAGTCCTCCCGTCGGCGCCAACACCGTCTGCCCCCGAGATTGCCCGCCCTGTGCCTTTCCCCCACCCGCGCCGCCCGTCGGGGTGGACGCACTTGCGCGCTGGCGTGAATTTTTTCCCGATTTTCTTCAAGCCTATCAGCCCGTCTCCGAAAGCCTGCCGGAATTTGAGGCGGCCGACGCACCCGAGCCTGCGCCCGACCCGGTCGCTTGGTCAAAAGTAGTCGTCTTGCTCGAGCAGTTTAGACTCGGGCCCGGCGAATGCCTGGTGTTTTCACCCTGCCACGGTCCGGAAACGCCCTTCCCCGACCACTATCCTCTCAGACACCTCGCCCTGGCCCGCACCATCGAAGTCCGCCGCCTTATCGCCCGCGGCGACCACGATCGAGCGCTCGACCTGACACGGCAAAATCTGGCCCAAGCTCGCGCCACCCTGCGCGGCCAAACCGGACTGATCGCCCTGATCCACGCCACCGGCGTCTGGCAGGCCGCACTCGACGCCGCGCACGCTCTGGCTCGCTCACCTGCTTTTCCCGCCCACCAAGCCGACGACCTGCGCCGCGCCCTCGAAGCCGACACCGGCCTGCTGGCGGAAGGCGTTTCCCGCGCCTTTCGCGGTGAATACACCCACGTGTATTCGGTCGTGGTCGCCCGGCTGCCCCAGACCTCCGACTTGGACCACCTGCTCGAGGCCATCGGCAGTCTCGGCATGGCCCCGCCGGAACCCGAACCCTTGGCCTCCTTCAGCCGCATTCGCTCCTCGCGTCCGCTGCTCAACCCAGACGCCACACTGGCCGAGTTTCGCCGGGATATGTTACCCTACCTCGCGGCATTAAACCACGTGGCCCGACTGCCGCGTGGCCTCTACGCCGACACCACCGCCCGACGCCTGACGCAGATCCAAGCCGAGATCCCCACCCTCCTCGCCTATGCGCATGGCAACGAAGATTGGACGCCAGCCCTGGAGCGTCGCCTTCGCACTGAACTGGCCAAGGTGGACAATCCGGTGGGTAAACTGCTCTTCACCTATTTGGTGTCGGCCTGGGAGCCCATGCTGGCGTCAGCTCTGCGCCGTGAGGCCCAGAGGGGGGCCGTCGCCGGCCTGCTGGCCTGGCGCGTCCACGGCCGTCCGGCGCCCTGGTCGGAGTTGGTCTCCGGTGGCCGTCTGGCAGACGCGCCGGCCGATCCTTTTTCGAACGGGGATCTGCTTTGGTCGGAAGAGTCCGGATCAGCCCGGATTTGGAGCGTGTTTATCGACGGGGAAAACCAAGGCGGTGTGGGAACACCGGGCAACTCCGGTCAACCACCCGACCTGGTCTGGCCCTGGTGATCGGGCCCGGCTTGGCTGCGTACAAACTCGTCCACAGACGGTATTACTATTTGAATACTCATCCACACCGGGCGGCCCGCCCAAGGCACCGGGGCCCTGATATCCCGGAAGCCAAAACACTTTATTTACCAGGAGAGACCTAAGTAAAAATGGGCACCGAAGCGTCCTCGCATACCCACTTCGCGCCGGTTTAAATGGGCCTACATCGCCAAGCTGCGATGCTCGCCTCCGATCAATCCCTTTCGCTCCAGCCAAGACAACCCCAGCCGAAGCCAAACTTATGAAGCCTCGCCTCCTACTCGTAGACGACAACGAGCTCAACCTGACCACGCTGGACGCCGTCCTCAGC
>CAYNUW010000005.1:20864-35753 GCA_964400455.1 uncultured Akkermansia sp.
ACACCTACGATCTTCACACCGCCACCGACGGTCACGCGGCCTGCGAGGCGGCCCTGCGCCTGAAACCCGACCTTGTGCTCCTCGACGTGATGATGCCCGGCATGGATGGCTACGACGTTTGCCGCTTCATCCGCAGTCAACCTTCCATCGAAAGCGTGCCCGTCGTGATGATCACGGCACTCAACGATCGCCAATCCCGCATCCAGGGTCTGCAAGCCGGGGCGGACGACTTCATTTCAAAACCCTTTTCCCTCGAGGAGCTCCGCGCGCGCGTCCGCACCATCACCCGCCTGAATCGCGCCCGAGTCATCGGTGAGAGTCGGGCGCGCTTTGAACGCCTCTTCGCCCTGGCACCATCCGCCATCTTCGTTATCTCGCCAACCGGCGTCATCCATTCTGCGAACGACCGGGCGGATGCCCTGCTTGGCTGGACCACGCCGGGAGAAGGCGAACGCAAATCCATCCTCGACGTCCTCCCCCCCGAGCCCGCGGCCCAAATCAGGGCGCGGCTGGAACTGCTGTTCGGAACCGGCCAACCCACTCCGCCTCCCTCTCACATCAGGCTGCCCGCCAAAGAGGGTCTGCGCATCTGGCATCCCACCCTGGTGCGCCTGGAGGGTCGCGAACCTCTGGCACTTCTCTCCCTCGACGACGTCACCGCCGAAGTGACCGCAAAGGAGAACGCCGAAAACCTGAACCAACGCCTGGAAGCACTCGTAAGAGAGCGCACCTCGCGGCTGGAGGAGGCAAACAAGCTGCTGATGTCCTACGCCTTGTTCGTGGCCCACGACCTGCGCTCACCGCTCTCGGCCGTCAAAGGCTACCTCTCCCTGGCCACCGCCCTGCCCGGCCCCATTCCCCCCGGGCCCAAAAACTGCCTGGAAAAGGCCGCGGGCGCCGCCTTGGTCATCGAAGAGATGATCACCGAGACCCTGGCCCTCGCGGCGGAGCAAAACTCGGGCACGCTTCCAGCCAAACTCATGGACCCCACCCTCGCCATCCAAAGGCTCTGGGGCAAACTCATGAGCCTTGGGCCGGACCCCAAACCCACCCTGAAACTCCAGCCACTCCCCAACATCTACGCCACCCAGCCGCTCATCGACCGGGTGTTTTTCAACATCATCTCCAACGCGATCAAATACTCGTCCACCCGCCCGGATCCCGTGGTCGAGATTGGCGCGCTGGACACGCCGGAGGGCCCGGCGCTCTACGTGCGCGACAACGGCGTGGGCTTCGCCTCCGAAGAGGGTACCGCCCTGTTCAACGCCTTCTCCAGGTTATCCACTTCCGAAGGTCACGACGGTCTCGGGCTCGGCCTCTCGCTCATCGCCCGGCTGATTCGCTCGTATCAGGGCAGGATCTGGGCGGAGGGCCGACCCGGCGAGGGAGCCACCTTCTACGTTTGGCTGCCGTCCCCCGCCAACCCCGCCCCGCAGTCATGAAGATCGCTCCCTTGCTCGCCCTGTCCTTCATCCTCGGCGCCGGCTGCGCACCGCGCTCCGACTCGAGCGTGACCGTGGCGGAAGATGCCCGTAATCTGGCCGAACGCCTCGACGCCGATTTCGCGGCCCTACGCGCCGAGGTGGAATCCTTGGCGCGCAAGATCGCCGAAACTTACGCCCGACAAGACGCCATTCTACCGACCATCAACCAGGCCAACTACGCGTTCGCCCCCAACGGTGCCTTTCATAAGATCATCGACGACGGCGGGGCAGCCCTGTGGATCTCGGCCGTTGAACCCATCACCGAGGACGTGCGCCGAGTGGCCTATTTCACCGAGGCCATCGACCCTGCGCTCATCGACATTTGCCGACGACTGCCAGCCGTCAGTCAGGCCTACTTTAATGACCGCCACAGCCTGAACCGAATTTTTCCGTGGTTCGATACCATCGCTCAATATCCGCCGAGGATGAACATCCCGGAGTTCAATTTTTACTACCTCGCCGACGCCAAAAACAACCCGAGGCGCGGCGGTGTGTGGGTGGACGAACCTTACGTGGACCCGGCCGGCCGAGGCTGGATGGTCAGCGCCATCGCTCCCGTCTACGTTCAGGATAAACTAGAGGGCGTCCCGGGACTGGATGTCACCATCGCCACCATCGTGGGCCGCTACTTTTCCGACGACGACCTGCGCGCCGTCGCCGTGATTTCCCGCCAAGGTGTGCTCGTCGCCGCCTCCGAGAGCGCCATCGAGCATCTCGAAATGCCGCCCCTGAAGGACCACAAATACCTCGAAACCGTTAAACTGGATACCTTCAAGCCCGACGAATACAACGTGCTGCGCAGCACGCTTCGCCCCGTCCGGGCCATGGCCGAAACCGTGCTCGCCGCTCAGGGCCCCGGCCAAGTCTCCGTAACCTTGCAGGGCAAGACGCATACCGCCCACTACGCACCCGTGCGCGAACTGGGCTGGACGGTGCTCTCCTTCGATCCGCCCTAATCTTGAAATGCGCGGTCAAATGCCCAACCCGCATCGCCGTTTACCCTTGGTCCGACTCCCGGCCGCCCTGTTGGGCGTGGCGGCCATTCTGCTGATCGCTTCCGGCGCGCTAGTCCTCAACCACCAGCTTCGCACCCATGAGCGACAACGCGCCATGGAGGAGGCGCGCCAACTCGCCTTCGGGCTCTCCCGCGAAGCCTCCGAACGCTTTTGGAGATTTCGGGAGGAGTTCATTTTTTCCCTCACCCACCTGCCCTACCAACGCCTCCTCGACGAATCTGAATCCTCGCCCGAAACGCTCGTTCCGGTGCGCCGCTTTCTCGCCCTCAATCAGGACATACTCAAACGCTTCGTCGTGACCGGCGCCGACGGTCGGTCCCGCACCATTTCTCTCCGCGGCGAAAACTACGTGGTCGTCTCACCCATCACCCCGTCACCGGACGCCGGCGGGTCGACTGCCTCAGGAGCCGCCCCTCAGGCCGGCGCAGACTCCGTCGCCCACATCTCCGGCATCGTCCAAGACTCCGCCGGCTCCGTGCGCGCCCGCGTCCAGGCCATCCTGAACCCCGACGGTTTTCTACGCGGCTCACTGACCAGTTTTGGCCTCAGCCACCCTTCGTTGTGGATCCACCTGATGGACGCCGGGGGAGTCGTCACTTACAGCCGTCATGGCGGTGAGCAATTCGGCGATCCGCCCATCCTGCCGGCCGAGAGTTTACGTAGGCTTCAGGCGGATGCCCGGGAAGGTTACGAGGGTCGTCTGCTTCACGCCGTGCGGCATCGCGCCCGCGAACTGGCGCTGATTTCCGCCTACGTGCCCGTCCGCATCGAACAGTGGACCGGCGTGTTGATGGTCTCCTCCGACGAAGCCGTCGTGCTGGGCCCCGCCGCTCGCGCCATCGGCACCTTGGCCACCATCTCCGTCGCTCTCTTCATCACCCTGCTGGCTATTTTTCTCTATTTTTTCCGCATCAACCTGCGCAACCAACGACAACTCGAGGAAAGCCGTCGACTGGCCGAGGATTCCGCCCGCGAAGCCGAGGCCGCCAATCAGGCCAAAAGCACCTTCCTCGCCATGATGAGTCATGAACTACGCACCCCGCTCAACTCCATCCTAGGCCTCTCCGAAACCCTCGTCGAAGGCATACACGGCCCCCTCAACGAAAAACAAAATCGCTACCTTCGCTCCGTGCTCACCAGCGGCCGTCTTTTGCTGAACCTGATCAACGACATCCTCGACCTCGCCAAAATCGAATCCGGCCGCATGGACATCGAGCGCGAACACCTCGATCTGCGCGAGATCGGTGAACAGTCCGTCGCCCTGATTCAACCCATGGCGAACCAGCGTAACCAAAAACTCGAACTGATTCTGCCCCCCTCCCCGATCCCGGTTCACGCCGACGCACGGCTGTTCAAACAGCTGTTGGTCAACTTACTGGGCAATGCCGTGAAATTCACCCCGGAGGGCGGGGAGCTGGGCTTGAAACTCACCCGCCTTTCGACCTTCACCGGGCGCATCGAAGTCTGGGACAAAGGCATCGGGATAGCCGCCGAAAACCAAGAGCGGATCTTTCGCCCCTTCGTCCAACTGGACGCCCGCCTATCCCGCGACTACGGCGGCACCGGCCTCGGCCTCGCCCTGGTGCGCCAAATCGCCCAGCTTCACGGCGGCAAAATCGTGGTGCAAAGCCAACCCGGCCAAGGCTCCGTCTTCACCTTGGATCTACCCTTGGAGAAGCCGCGCCAGTCACCCGCGCCGGAACTGGAACCCCCAAGCATCGCCCAGGCCATGGCGAACACCACGCGCTGGGAAAACGCTCCCGTCATTCTGATCGTTGACGACACCGCCTTGAACGTCCTGCCCGTCAAAGATTACCTCGAGCATTGCGGCTGCCGAACCTTGGTCGCCGGCACCGGAGCGGAAGCCCTGACCCTCGCCGAGACTCACCACCCCGATCTCATCCTGATGGATATTCAACTGCCGGACCTCGACGGTATCGAAGCCACCCGTCGCCTGCGCGCCGCCCCCGGCGCGCGCCACGCCCGCACTCCGATCGTGGCCATGACCGCCCTCGCCATGCCTTCGGACCGGGAGCGCTGCCGCGCCGCCGGCATGGATGACTACCTCAGCAAACCGTTTAACCTCTCCGATCTCGCCCTCATCATTTCCAAACACCTAAAGACCGGCAATCGCACTCAACCGTTTCCCCGCCTCGCCCAAGGATAAAAAAGCCGACTCGTGGCGCATGGTCCCCATCCTCAATCCAGGTTACCGGACACGCCTTCCTCAACGCTTGATCCGGTGAGCCTAACAGCGCCCAACCCATTCATGGTAATCTTTTTCCGAGCACCTGAATAAATCACGGCAACCTCGGTGGCGCCTGCATGACACGGTTGCAGCACCACCCAATCCAGCCGACCGTCCGTCCACTGCATGTCCACCACGTAACCGCCCCTGGCCCGCAGCCCCGTCACCGCACCCTTGCGCCAAGCTTTGGGCAGCGCCGGCAGGAGTTCGATTTCATGGACCACCACCGCTCCGTCGTCTCGCGAGCGACTCTGCAACAACATCTCCGCCACGCCCGCCGTCGCCCCGAAATTGCCGTCGATCTGAAAAGGCGGGTGGGAATCAAACAGGTTGGTCAAAAGGCACCCACGCATCAGCGCTTGCAAATGCCTCCGCGCCTCCGCCCCGTCCCCCAAGCGGGCAAAGAGATTGATCAGCCACGCCCGGCTCCAGCCGGTGCCTCCGCCCCCGTGCGCGAGCCTCGCCTCGAGGCTCCGCCGCAGCGCTTGCGCCAGCTCTGGAGTTCCCTCCGGAGTGATGCTCTGTCCGGGATACAGACCGTAGGCGTGCGATACATGACGGTGACCGGGCTCGGCATCCACATAGTCCTCGACCCACTCCTGCAGGCGACCATCCCGGTCGCTGATTTTTACCGGTGCCAAACGCGCGAGCCGGTCCAGCAGCGTATTCTTGAATTCCGCTTCCGCCTCCTCGATCCCCAGTCTCCTCAGGGCGGCCAGGCACGAGCTGAACAACTCGCGCACGATCATCAGATCCATCGTGGCCGCATAGGTGAACAACCCCTCGCTGCCGTCTTCGCGCAGGTAACGGTTTTCCGGGGAATGCGATGGGCACGTCACCAACCTGCCCGCGGCGGGTGTGCCGGCCGGTGCCTCCACCAGAAAATCGATCAAAAACCACGCCGCTTCCTTCATGGCCGGCCAGGCGCGGAGCTCCAAGAAAACCCGGTCACCCGTGAACAAAAAATGGTCCCAGGCATGACGTGCCAGCCAGGCCGCCCCCAAGGGCCAGATCCCCCAGACACCATCCACCGGTGCCGTGCCCCGCCAAAGATCGGTGTTGTGATGCAAAACCCAACCACGCGCGCCGTAATACCTCCGCGCCGTGGCCGCACCCGTCACCCTCAAGTCGTCAATCAGGTCAAACAAGGGCTGGTGGCACTCCGCAAGGTTCGCGCTCTCCGCCGGCCAATAGTTCATCTGCAGGTTGACATTCGTCGTCCACTTGCTGCCCCAAGCCGGAGCGATATCCGCATTCCAAATACCTTGAAGATTGGCCGGCTGGGTTCCCGGACGGCTCGAGGCGATCAAAAGATACCGCCCGTATTGAAACAACAGCGCCTCCAGCCCCGTGTCCTCCGCTCCGGCCTGAACCGCCGCCAAGCGGGTATCCGTCGGCATCCGATCCCGCTCGTCCGGCGCGTCTCCTAGACTGAGTCGCACCCGGCGCATCAAGCCCGACACATCCGCGCAGTGCCGCTCCCTCAGTCGCTCGTAACCCTTCGGCGCGGCTGCCGCCAGCCGGGCCCTGACCTTGCCCGCGGGATCACCATCCACCCGCTGGTAGTTCGCAAAGGACGTGGCCGCCGCCAGCAGGAGAACGGTGTCCGTGGCACCGGTCACCCTCAGCCCCTCTCCCTCGACTTTCACCTGCCCGTTGGTTTGCAGCTTCAGACCGACGGCAAAAAACAACCCGGGCTCGCGCACGTCCGCCGTCCAGGGTCGCTCGGTGCCGTCGTTCGTCCAGCGGCCTTGCAACATCAGGTCGCCACCTTCATCGCCACTCCAGCCTCCGGCAAAGGGAGAGGTGAGGCGCAGGGTAAAGTCTCCGGCCTCTTCCTGCGTGATCCGCAGGACCAACACCTCGTCGGGCGCGGATACAAACGCCTCGCGTCGGTGCAGCCCACTGCCGGTAACGGGCCGGGTCACCACCGCCGCCACCCCGTGATCCAAGTCCAGCTCGCGTTCATAAACGCCGTGGGGGCAGTGGTCGAAACGAAGCCACAGATCACCGAGGGGCTGATAGGCGGTTTGGCACGCCGGCTTGCTCATGAACGAACGATCCGCCAACGCCACCGCCTCCGTCTCCTTGCCCTCGAACAACAAACGGCGTATCTCCGGCAACGCATCCACCGCCCCCTCCCGGTCGTAACAGGTCGGACCGCCCATCCAAAACGTGTCCTCGTTCAGGGCGAGTCGCTCCTCCTCGACACCGCCGAACACCATCGCGCCAAGAGATCCGTTGCCCAGCGGGAGCGCCCCGTTCCAATCGGCCGCAGGCGTGGTATACCAGAGGCGCGGTTTCAGTCTGCTTAAGTCGGAAGGTAGTTTCATGGCGGGCTTGGAACGTGGTCGGGTAACAACGAGATTATGTAGGCCAAATCACGCTTTTCGGTTGAAAGCGAGCCATCATGATTTATAGATAAATCCAGAACCCCATGATCGTTTCCCTTTCAGCCCCTCCGGCCTTCGGCTTTTTCCTGCGTTGCAACATTTTGCTAGTAGCTTGCCTGACAGGTTGCCTTTCGTTGAGCCCGCTCAAGGCGCAAAGTTATCTGTGGCGAAATGCCGAAATCGGCGGCGGCGGCTTCGTCACCGGAACCGTTTTCCATCCCGCCGAACCCGGCCTCGTCTACACCCGCACCGACGTCGGCGGCATCTACCGGCTCGATGCCGTCACCAAACGCTGGATACCCCTCAACGACGACATCGGCGGCCTCAACAACGAATTCCAACACCTCGGCGTTCTCACCATCGGTCTGGATCCAAGCGACCCCGACCGCGTCTTCATCGCCACCGGACAATACGGCGGCACGGAAAGCTGGAAGCTCCCCTCCCGGATCTATCGCTCCTCCAATCGAGGCAACACCTGGGATGGTTTTGTCGTCCCCGGCTTCAAAATGGCCGGCAATGGCGAGGGTCGCGGAACCGGTGAGCGCATGGCGGTCAGCCCCGACGACGGCCGCATCATCCTGCTCGGAACCAGCGATTCCGGTCTCTGGAAAAGCACCGACCGCGCCGTCTCCTGGTCTCGCGTCACCTCTTTCCCGTCCGCCATCGACCACCTCAACTTCGTTCAATACGCCCCCGCCAACGCCAGCGGCCCCGGCCCCGCCCGCCGGGTCTACGCCGCCGGACGCACGCTCACCGAGGCCAGCTTGTTATACTCGGACGACAACGGCGTCACCTGGACGCCCGCCCCCAATCAACCGGGACGTGAACCCGGCAAGGAGATGTTTCCCCTCATGGGCTCCTTCGACGCCGCCGGCACCTTTTACGTGACCTGGGGTGATCAAACCGGCCCGGGAAGCTTTCAAACCAACTACCGCGTCGCCAAACTCGCCGCCGGCGCCACCACCTGGACCACGATAACCCCGCCCACCGGCATGGGTGGTTTCGCCGGCATCTCGGCCGATCCCCGCGTCGCCGGCCACGTCGTCGCCACCACCCTCCACCGCTGGTGGCCGGCCGATCTGGTCTATCGCTCCACCAACGGCGGAGCCACCTGGACCGATGTGCTCCTCAGCAGCGGCACCACCATCGACATCAGCTCCGCGCCGTGGGCCACCCCCAAACCCCACTGGATGACCGACATCGACATCGACCCGTTCAACTCCGACCGCGTTCTCTTCAACACCGGCTTTGGTCTCTTCCAGACCGCCAATCTCTCCGCCGCCCACTCCTCCCGCGTCTGGGAATTTTATAACAACGGGCTGGAAGAACTCGTGCCGCTCGGCCTCCACAGCCCGACCGCCGGCGCCAACCTCATCAGCGCGACCGGCGACTACACCGGTTTCCGCCACGACAACTTGCAACGCTCCCCACGTCGCGGAGCCCTCGCCCCGATGAATGGCAGCAATGCCTACGTCACCGGCGCCCACCTCGCCCCGCTTCACATGGTGCGCCAGCATAGCACGGATTCGCTCTTCTCGACCGACGGCGGGGCTGCTTGGTCCCGTTTCGCCTCCACTCCACCGTCCGCCATCAACGGCCACTACCGCATCGCGATCGCCGCGGACGGTTCGAAGTATTACTGGGTTCCCCCCGGCTCCGGCCCTTATGTCACCACCGACCTAGGTGCCACCTGGACCGCCCGCCCGAACGGTTCGCTGCTCATCAACGCCGATAAACGTCTGCTCACCGCCACCCTCGCCGGCTCCCTGGGCAATCCCGGCTCCGCCAACGGCACTTCCGCCACCTTCAACGGCCCCTCCGCCATCGCCCTCGGACCCACCGGTGTTCGTTACGTCGCCGACACCGCCAACCATGCCGTGCGCGTCATCAACATCGGTGCCAACACCACCACCCTCGCCGGCGTCGCCGGCTCCGTCGGAAGCACCGACGCCACCGGCTCCGCCGCCCGCTTCAACTCGCCCGCCGGCATCACCTTCGCCTCCGGCTTTGTCTTCGTCGCCGATACCGCCAACCACACCCTCCGCCGCATCACCACCGGTGGAGTCGTCACCACTTTCGCCGGTGCGCCCGGCATCGCCGGCAGCACCGACGCCACCGGCTCCGCCGCTCGCTTCAACTCCCCCCGCGGCCTCGCCGCCGACTCCGCCGGCAATCTCTACGTCGCCGACTCCGCCAACCACGTTATCCGCCGGGTATCTCCGTCCGGCGTCGTCACCACCCTCGCGGGCTCGGCCGGCGCCTCCGGCTTCGCCGACGGAACGGGCTCCGCCGCCCGATTTAACACGCCCCAGGCCGTGGCCGTCGATGCCGCGGGTAACGTCTTCGTCGCCGATACCGCCAACCACACCATCCGCCGCATCACTCCTGCCGGCGTCGTCACCACCCTCGCTGGCTCGGCCGGAGCCTCTGGTTCCACCAACGCCACCGGCTCCGCCGCCCGTTTCAATGCCCCCCGCGGCATCGCCATCGACGCCCAGGGCGTCCTCTTCGTCGCCGACACCGGCAACCACACCCTTCGCCGCATCGAAGCCACCGGCGCGGTCACCACCGTGGCCGGCACCGCCACCGCGTCCGGAACCACCAATGGCGAAGGCGCCACCGCGCGTTTCAACGCGCCCTCCGGCCTGGCCGTCCAGCCCGACGGCTTTTACCTCTACGTCGCCGACTCCGCCAATCACGGCATCCGCTCCGCCACCCCCAACCGCACCCTCACCCCGTTTACCTGCAAAGCCGATCCCGAGCGCCTGTATCTGCTTAGCACCGCCGCTCGCACCCTGCTCCGTAGCTCCGACGGCGGCGTCAGCTACTCCACCGTAAACACCGCCCTGCCCACCGGCGCCGCCTTTTTACGCACCGTTCCCGGCTTGGCCAACCACGTCTGGCTGCGCGCCGGCACCAATGGCCTCCACCGCAGCACCAACGGCGGCGCCTCTTTCAGCAAACTCTCCTCCGTCACCGAGGTCTACCACTTCGACTTCGGCCGCGCCGCCCCCGGCACGACCCACCCCGCCATCTTCATCTGGGGTCGCGTCGGCGGCGTGCTGGGTTTCTTCCGCAGCGATAACATCGGCGCTTCTTGGGTCCGAATAAACAACAACAGCCAAAACTTCGGCTACATCAACGACCTCGTCGCCGATCCTCGTGTCTACGGCCGGGTTTACCTGGGCACCAGCGGTCGCGGCGTCATTTACGGCGAACTCATCCCCGCCACCCCGCCGCCCTCCCAGGCCTCCACCCTGCTCTACGGCGACTCCACCGAAATCGGTTGGACTCCCTCGGCCTCCGCCGGCGTCAACCTCGCCTCCACCACCAACGTCCTGCGCGGCACTCACGCCATCGCCGTGCCGGCCGCCAGCGGCTCCACCACCCACACCGTTTCGTTCTCGACCGACGCTCGCTCCAACATCGGCCTCGCCGCACTCTCCTTCTGGGTGTCCGCCGGCGCCTCCACCCCTCCCCCCGCCCTGCGCGTCGGCGCCTCCCGCGGCGGCGTCACCCTCGAAACCTACCCCGTTCCGGTTCCTTCTGGCACCGGCTGGCAACGTGTGCTCGTTCCGCTCGAAGACCTCGGCCTCGAAAACATCGACGACCTCACCGGCCTGCGCATCGAGGCTTACTCCGTCGGCGGCGTGCTCCCCCCCGCCTATGCCCTCGACGACATCGCTCTCATCGGCACCACCGACTTCACCACTCCCACCCAATTTGTATTCGGCTATCTTTTGGCCGATTACGACGGCCAACCCAAATCCGTGGTCGTCACCACCAACCCGCCCGGTCGCCAGATCGTCGTCACTTACGATGGCTCGCCCAACCCGCCCAGCGCCATCGGCACCTACACGGTGACCGCCCGCCTGCTGGATCCTTTCGCCACCGGTTCGGCCACCGAAACCTTCCGCATCGCCGGCTCCATCGCCTCCATCCAACTCGGGAACCTGACCCAATGGGCCGACGGCGGCCCCAAGGTCCCCACCGTCACCACCACGCCTCCGGGCCTCGATTACACCCTTACTTACGACGGCTCTCCCCATGCCCCCAGCGCCCCGGGCCGCTACACCGTCGTCGCGACCGTCACCTCCCCGCTCTACTACGGCACCACCTCCGCCACCCTGCACCTCCGTCAGCCCAGCTTTGCTCCCACCCCACTCACCGGCTGGGGCTCCAACCTGCCTGGCAAAGTCTCCGCCGCTTCCTCCGGCAGTCCCCTCTTCACCCCCGACGATACCACCGACTCTTTCAGCACCAACACCCTCCAGGCCCGTTTCCCCGCCCTCAGACTCGAGAACGTCGGCGATACAGTCACCGTCACGGGCTCGTTTAAACTCGGCTCCGCCGGAGCCGGCTCCACCAGCAACTGGTTCCGTTTCGGTCTCTTCGACCACCAAGGGCAGGCCTCCGACGTCATCACCGGCTGGCTCGGCGGCGCCAGTATCGGCGGCGCCTACTACGAACGCATCGCCGTCGCGGGTCTGTATTCCACCGGCTCCGGCTCCACCGCCCGCACCGCCGACACCTCGCCCGCCCCGATTTCCCAGACTTCACCCTCCGGCACCCCCACCATCGCATTTGAAACGAAGGTCGCCCGCCTCGCCAACGGCGTGCTTCACTCCTACCTGCTCCGCCGGACCGACACCAACGCCGTCCTGCTCAATTTTAACTACACCGATCCCACCCCCAACAACAACGGCACCCTCGGCGTGGCCAACAACACCGCCACCGGCTACATCCCGACTTACAATACCGCCGGCTTTGCCTTCGGCCGGGCCTACGTGGGCAGCAACCCGGCTCCGGTTCAGTTCACCGATGTGCGCCTCGCCTTTACCTCGGGCATCGTGCTGCAGGATCAGTTCATCACCTTCCCCCGCCCGGTCGACCGACGGCTGGACTCCGCCCCTTTCACCCTCAACGCCACCGCCAGTTCCGGCCTGCCTGTCTCCTTCGAACTCGTCTCCGGCCCCGCCACCCTCACCGGCTCGACGCTCACCCTGACCGGCCCCGGCCAGGTCACGATCCGCGCCACCCAGACAGGCAACCAAACCTTCGACGCCGCCCCCCCGATCGAGCAATCCTTCCTCTCCACCAAGCTCCCCGCCACCATCGTCTTCTCCGCCCTGAGTGTGCCCTTCTCCGGCGGCCCGATGACCCCCGAGGCCGTCACCCAGCCCGCCGGTCTCGCCGTCTCCTACGCCTTCGTCGGCCTGGCCTCCCCCCCCGCCAACGTCGGCTCTTACAGCTTCACCGCCTCCATTCAGGATCCCAGCTACCAGGGCGAAACGTTCGCCACCTTGGTGATCACCCGAGGCAGCCAGACCATCACCTTCCCCGCTCCCGCCGGGCAGGGCGTCGGCACCACGTTCACCGCCTCCGCCACCAGCAGCGCCGGCCTGCCGGTCTCCTACACGGTCGTCTCCGGTCCTGCCTACGTCGATGGCAGCAACGTCACCATCACCGGCACCGGCACCGTCACCTTGCGCGCTTCCCAGCCCGGCGACGCCAATGTCCTCCCCGCCACCCCCGTCGAGCGCACCTTCGACGCCGTTCCCGGCACCGCCTCCATCACGCTGTCCAACCTGACCACCATGTATGACGGACAGCCCAAAGCCGTTTCCTTCGTCACCCAACCGCCCGGACTGGACGTCACCCTCACCTACAACGGCTCTCCCACGCCCCCCTCCGCCCGAGGCTCCTACACCGTGGTGGCCTCCATTGCCGACCCCGACTACACCGGCTCCACCACCGCCCAGCTGATCATTTCGCCTCGGGTCGTTGACCACCCCCTCACCGGCTGGGCCTCAAACAACCCAGCCATCGTCATCGCCCATGCCGCCACCGCCAGTCCCACCTTGAACTCGACCCAAATCCCGGGCGGCGCTTCCGGAAACACCCTCCACGCCTTTTTCGACCCCATCACCCTCGCCCATCCCGGCGATAAAATCACCGTGACCGGCACCGTGACCCTCGCGCACGGAGGGATTTCCGGCCAAGGCAGCTGGTTCCGGTTCGGTCTCTTCGACAACCGCGGCCAAGCCCCGGACGTCTACTCCGGCTGGCTCGGTTATCTGGGCGTAGGCAACGGCCTCTGGGAACGCACCGGCAGCGCCGCCTCCGCTCCCTTCGTCAGCACCAGCGACGCCAGCCAACGCGGTCCCGACGTCTCACCGTCCCCGATCAGCTCCAACTCCCCGTCGGGCGCGCCCACCCTTCGCTTCGAGGTCAGCGCCACGCGCACCGTGGCCGGCGTGCACGGCAATGTCACCGGGGTGGTCGTCACCCACTCCCTTGTGCGCACCGACACGAATACCACGTTGATGCGTTACAGCTACACCGACACCTCCCCCAACAACAACGGCGTCATCACCGGCTCCAACTCCACCGCCAACCCGTCCTACCTTCCCTCCTTCAACGCGGTCGGCTTCGGCTTCGCGTCCAACTACGTGTCCGCCACCAACCCCGCCGCCGCCGCCTTCTCCGACGTGCGCCTCGTTTACGAAGCGGCCGCCGACGCTCCCGCCCACACCATCGACTTCGCCCCTCCGCCCGACCTCCCCTATTCGGCGGCCCCGATCCCTCTGACCGCCACCTCCAGCGCCGGCCTGCCGGTGTCTTTTGAGCTCGTGTCCGGCCCGGCGACCCTCGCCGGCCCCCTGCTCACCCCCACCGGCGTGGGGGAAATCACCATTCGGGCCACCCAAAGCGGCACCCTCACCGTGCCACCGGCCGCCAACGTGGAGCAGAGTTTCCAAATCACCAAGGCCGCCGCCGCCATCACCCTGTCGGGCTTGATCGCCACCTACGACGGTTCCCCCAAATCCGTCGCCGCCATCACCGAGCCTGCCGGTCTTCCCGTCATCCTCACCTACGAGGATCAGCCCATCGCCCCATCCGCCGCCGGCAACTACACCATCGTCGCCACCATCGATCATCCCCTCTACAGCGGCGAAACCACCGCCACTTTGGTCATCGGGCGCATCGCCCAAACCATCCAGTTCACCCCACCCGCCGGTCTCACGTTCGGCCACGCCCCCGTCACGCTCCAAGCCACCAGCTCTTCCGGCCTGCCAGTCGTCTTCACCGTGCTCGGCGGCCCCGCCCTCCTCGTGGATAATCTTCTCACCTTCACCGGCGCGGGACTCGTCAGCGTGCGCGCCAGCCAGTCCGGCGACGCCTTTCACGCCCCGGCACCCGACCTCGACCAGTCCTTCCTGGTCGCCAAGGCCCCCGCCACCGTCACCTTGTCCGGCCTCTCGGCTGTCCAAGACGGCACGCCAAAGTCCGTAACCGCCACCACCGAACCGGCCGGCCTTGCGGTCGAGATCACCTACGACGGCTCCGTCACCGCCCCCTCCGCCGCCGGCGCCTATACCGTCGTCGCCACCGTGCAGCACGCCGACTATGCCGGCTCCACCTCCGCCACCTTCGTCATTTCCCCGGCCCTCACCGTGCCCGGCCTGACCCTTGCTCTGGTCGGCGGACACTATCAAGTCGGCCTACCCTCCCTGCCGGGTTTCGTCTATCAACTTGAACGCGCCTCCGACCTCGCCGCTCGTGATTGGCTGCCCCTCGGCCCTCCCGTGGCCGGGACCGGTGCCACCCTGACCTTCTCCGATCCGGCCGTCCCTGTCTTGCCCCGGCGCTTTTATCGGGTCGTCATCACGCCTGCCAGTCCCTAGGCGTGCCCACACCCCGCCACTCATGTCCTCACCCATGCCGGCCTCCGAACAGACCGCCCT
>CAYNUW010000006.1:0-30948 GCA_964400455.1 uncultured Akkermansia sp.
CACTGGGCTTGGGACGTCGCCCACTCGGTCATCAAGGACGTGGTCGGCCAGTCTGGACGCGACGTGCTCTACTGCCCTTCGTCCAACATGATCCACGCCAATACCACTGCCACTCAAGACGGCTTGGAACGCATGTATAACTTCAGCCCCAACCCCTACGCGGTCGCGAACTACGTTGTGCTTATTCACGGCACCAGGCAGCTCAACCCCATGTGGATCAGTTCAAAGATCCAACCTTTTTACGATGTCACTTTCGCCACCGGACCCACCCAACAGGCGCCGAGCCAACGACTGCTGGTCGTAGACTCCGTCATCTCCACCGGAGTGTCCGCCGCCAGCTTCGCCAATGTCGAAATCGGTGGTCTGGGCACCAACGTGAGCAACCACATGCAGGGCTCCATGCCTTCGGGCGGCCACGCCGGCTACGTCGATGGCCACGTGAAATGGCGCAACTTCGTCATGGCCCTAAATCCAGAGCCGGGTAAATTTGCCATCGGAACCGCCTCCGGGAATCCCCGCTTCTGGTTCTGACCCGTTCGCACCGACTCCCTTGCCGCCGATGACCATCGGCGGCTTTCTTTTTTGGTGCGAAAACGGTTCGAACCCCTCCCCCCCCGCCGGTGAGTGCCGGACGCAGATGAACCATAGAGGTAACGGCCGGCGCAAGCCGCCTCATCTGGATATCATATATAAAGCGTATCCCGCCAGCAGGTTAGGAAGAAACCCACAGGGTGTCCGCCAATCTCCGCGCAGCAGTGCCTTGCGTCGGACCTTGCAGCCCGCCTCCCGGCAAAAAGCCTCGAAATCCGCCAGCGTCGCCGGGTTGGCCGGGCGGCTCGCGTGCCAGGGATTTGGATACACCGGGTTGCGCGGCTTGCGACCCAGGAAAAACGCGTCGTAACGATTTTTCCAATACCCGTGATTGGCGAACCCCACGATGGCGGTGCGACCGACCCGGAGCGCCTCGGCAATCACCGCGTCCGGGTCCGGCACCTCCTCCAGGGTGCGCGAACAAATCACCTGGTCGAAATGCCCGTCAGGGAGCGACCGCATGTAAGCCAGCATGTCCCCTTGGTAGGCGGACAAACCCCGCCTCACACAGGCTGCGATCTTGCCGAAATCAAGGTCCACGCCATGCGCGCGGGCCCGGCGGGTCTGCGCCAGATGCTCCAGCAGCACCCCGCGGCCGCAGCCAAGGTCCAGCACGCGCGCGCCCGGCTCGATCCAATCGGCTAGGATCTGCAGATCAACGGAACGTTTCGCGGCGGGGACGGACATATTGAGACTCAGGGCAATGAAGCGATCCCCGGCCGCTGGCAAGACGCGGCGCGGCGGGTCCGCGTGGAATCCGACCTCCGAACCGGCGGCCGGCCCCACCAGACCCGCGAGCTAACGCCGCACCCGCGTATCCTCCGCCCTCCGCAACTTCCCCGGATGCTCGGCGATGGCGTGCAGCCCCCGGCTTTCCCGCCGCTGCAGGGCGCAAGCCACCACCAGCTCCGCCACCTGGATCAAGTTGCGCAACTCCAGCAGGCGCGGATCGACCGAAAAATTCCAATAGTAGTCCTGGATCTCGCGCGCCAGCGTCGCGATGCGCGTGCGCGCACGCTCCAGCCGCTTGGTCGTGCGCATGATGCTCACGTAATCCCACATCGTGCGGCGCAACTCGTCCCAGTTATGGGAGATAACCACACGCTCATCCTGATCGCCGCCCCCCAGGTCCACCCACGCCGGTATCGCGGGTTCGGCGGCGGACGTCTTGCGCAAGCCCCGCACGTAGGCCGCGACGGACTCCGCCCCGCGGTGCGCCATGACCACCGCCTCCAACAAGGAGTTCGACGCCAACCGGTTCGCCCCGTGCAGCCCCGTGCACGCCACCTCGCCGCACGCATAAAGCCCCGGCAGCGCCGTCTCCGCGTCCAGATTCGTAGCCACGCCCCCGCAGGTGTAATGCGCCGCCGGCACCACCGGGATGCGATCCCGCGCGATATCGATGCCCTCCTGGGCGCAGGCTTGGTAAATGAGCGGAAACCGCGTGCGCAGAAACGCCGCGTTGCGATGGGTGATGTCCAGCCAGACATGCGGAGCCCCGGTGCGCTTCATCTCGGCGTCGATCGCCCGCGCCACAATGTCGCGCGGAGCCAGGTCGGCCTGGGGGTGATAACGCGCCATAAAGGCCTCGCCCTCGGCGTTGCGCAGGATGGCCCCCTCCCCGCGCACCGCCTCACTGATCAAGAAGCGCCGACCCGAAGGCGAATACAACGCGGTGGGATGGAATTGAATAAACTCCATGTTGCGCACTTCGACGCCCGCCCGATACGCCATCGCGATACCGTCACCCGTGGCGATGTCGGGATTGGTCGTGTAGAGATACACCTGGCCGGCGCCGCCACTGCCCAGCATGACGACCGGGGCGTGGAAGGCGACCACCCGACCGTCGCGCACGTCCAGCGCATACGCCCCGACCACCCGGTCGGGCTCCGCCGCCAGCGCGGCCGCCTCTTTGCGCCGCCGCGCTCGGCGCGCGTCGCGGGCCAGCTTGCCCGTGGTGACGACATCGATCGCAAAACAATGCTCGAAAAGCGCCACCCGGGGCTCGCGGGTGATGGCGTCGATCAACGCGGCCTCGATCGCCTTGCCGGTCATGTCCTTGACGTGAAGAATCCGCCGTTCGCTGTGCCCCCCCTCGCGCCCCAGGTCGTAGTCGCCGGCGCGGTCGCGGGAAAACTCGAGGCCGAGCTCGACCAGCTCGCGCACCCGGGCCGGACCTTCGGCCACAATGCGCTTTACCACCCGGCGATCGCACAGGCCGTCCCCGGCCACCAGCGTGTCGGTCACATGTTTGGCAAAGTCGTCCGTCTCGGCCGTGACGACCGCGATGCCGCCCTGCGCCCAGTTGGTGTTGGAGTCGGCCTTGTTCTTTTTGGTCAGAATCGCCACCGACAGCCCGCGCCGGGCCACCTTCAGGGCGAAGCTGAGCCCGGCGATGCCGGAACCTATCACCAGCACGTCATACTTGCGCGCCGGAACAACGGAGGATGCGCCAACGGGCGCGGGAGCGGGTGCGGTCACAGGACGATGTTATCAATCAAACGCACTTCGTCCACCCAGGCCGCGATGGTCAGCACCGATTCTCCGGTCGTCACCTCCCGCACCGGCTCCATGGTGTCGCGGTGCACCAACGCCACGTAAATAACCCGCACCCGGCGTTGCTCCCTTAGGATGTGCGTCGCTTCGGCGATCAACCGGTCGCAGCGACGCTCGCCGGCGGCCACCATGTCCCGCGCCTTGAACAGCGCGCGCGACAGGGCCAGCGCCTCGCCCCGCTGCGTCGCGCTCAGGTAACGATTGCGCGAACTCAGGGCCAGGCCGTCCGCCTCCCGGCGCGTCGGAGCGACCACAATCTCCACCGGCAGGTGCAGGTCGGCGGTCATTTTCCGCAGCACCGCGACCTGCTGGGCGTCCTTTTGACCAAAAATCGCATGGTGCGGGCGGCAGATCAAAAACAGCTTGGCCACCACCGTGGTCACGCCCCGGAAATGGCTCGGCCGCGACACCCCCTCAAGCGGTCGGGCCACATGCTCCTCGGTGATGTAGGTGGAGTAGCCTTTGGGATACATCTCCTCGTCGGACGGCGCGAAAACCACCTGCGCCCCCGCCTCGGCCGCCTTGGCCACGTCGGCCTCCAACTCACGCGGGTAGCGTTTGTAATCCTCGCTGGGGGCAAACTGGGTGGGATTGACAAAAATCGACACCACCACGACATCGGCCCGCGCTGCGCTCATCCGCACCAAATCGAGGTGGCCTTCGTGCAGGGCGCCCATGGTGGGCACGAGCCCGATGGTGCGACCAGCCGCACGCTGGGCTTCGACAAAAGCCTGCATCTCGGAGACAGTGGCGATGATTTGCATACGGAAGGGGTGGAGGCGCGTTGTGGATGCGCGAGCTTGAAGATTGGACGGACGGACTTCTTGTTCAAGCGTTTCACCAATCAAGTCCCTTTTATGATCCGCATCAACGAGCACTACCTGAAACTCAAGGCCAGCTATCTGTTCTCCGACATCGCCAAGCGCGTCGGAGCCTACACCGCCGCCAATCCGGACAAACCGGTCATCCGCCTCGGCATCGGCGACGTCACCGAGCCGCTCTCTCCGTCCATACTCAAGGCCTTCCACGCCGGCGTGGACGAGATGGCGGTGCGCGCGACCTTCAAGGGCTACGGCCCCGAACAGGGCTACGCCTTCCTGCGCGAAGCCATCGCCGAAAACGACTACCGCGCCCGCGGCTGCCCCATCTCCGCCGACGAGATCTTCGTCTCGGACGGCTCCAAGTGCGACTGCGGCAACATCCAGGAAATCTTCGCCACCGAGGGCCTGAAACTCGCCATCCCCGACCCGGTGTATCCGGTCTACGTGGACACCAACGTCATGGCCGGGCGCACCGGCGGCAACCTCGACGGCCGCTACGCCGGCATCACCTACCTCGACAGCACCCCGGCCAACGGCTACGTGCCCGCCATCCCCGCCGAGGCCACCGACCTCATCTACCTCTGCTTCCCCAACAATCCCACCGGCGCGGTCGCCACCCGCGAACAACTCGCCGCCTGGGTCGCCTACGCCCGCGCCAACCAGGCGCTCATCCTCTTCGACAGCGCCTACGAAGCCTACATCCGCGACCCGCAGATCCCCCACTCGATCTACGAAATTCCCGGCGCCGACGAGGTCGCGATCGAGTTCCGCAGCTTCTCCAAAACCGCCGGCTTCACCGGGACCCGCTGCGCCTACACCGTCGTCCCCAAGAAACTCGTCGCCTATGACGCCTCGGGCGCCGCCCACCCGGTCCACGCGCTCTGGAACCGCCGCCACACCACCAAATTCAACGGCGTGTCCTACCCGGTGCAAAAGGCCGCCGCCGCCATCTTCACGCCCGAGGGCAAGGCCGAGGTCAAGACCATGACCGATTTCTACCTCGCCAACGCCGCCCTGATCAAAAAAGCCATGACCGACCTCGGCTTCTCCTGCATCGGCGGCGACAACGCCCCCTACATCTGGGTCAACACCGGCCGCGACTCCTGGGAGTTCTTCGACAAACTGCTCAACCAGGCCCAGGTCGTCTGCACCCCCGGCGCCGGCTTCGGCAAATGCGGCGAGGGCCACGTGCGCATCAGCGCCTTCAACTCCCGCGAAAACGTCGAAAAGGCCCTCGCCCGCATCGCCGCCGCGCTCGCCCCGTAAGCCCGCGCCACCCCACCCGGCCCCGCTCCGCACCCGCCCGGCCGGGCCCATAAAATAGGAAACCCCGTCCGCACGCGGCGGACGGGGTCCCAAGGAACCATGTCGGATGTCGTTTCGGCGATCAGCCGAGCAGACGCAAGGCGGTCTGCGATGAGCCGTTGGCCTGGGCAAGCATGGCGGTGCCAGCCTGAACCAGTGTGTTCCAACGCGCCAACTGGGTTGATTCCGAGGCCACATCCACATCTACGATGCGGCTGTTGGCGGCCTCGAGGTTGGCCTTGTTGACGGTGAGCAGCTCGGAGGCGAATCCGAGACGGCTCTGCTCCGCGCCGTTGGCGGCGCGCATGGTCGCTACGTTCTCGATCGCAGTCTTGATCGTGTCCAGCGAGACAGCGCCCAGGGAGGTCGCGTCAGTCGCCGCGCCCACACCCGATGCCGAGCTCGAGAGATCGGAGGATCCCGCGATGGAAATCTGGGTGCTGGTCGAAGCGTCTTCGGTGGCGTTGACCGTCAGGCCGGAAGAGCCGAACAGCGCGATGCCGTTGAACTTTTCCGAGGTGATGGCGGTCAGCTGGTCCTGCAACGCCGTGAACTCGGTGTTGTAGTTGGCCTTGTCGTCATCACTCTTCGTGACGTCGTCGTTCAGCGTCTTCAGCTCGCTCATGCGGTCCAGGATTTTGCCCGTGACCTTGAGCGCGCCGTCCTGCGTCTGAAGAAACGACATCGCGTTGCTGATGTTCGTGTTCACCGCGCCTTGGCGCTTGGCCGCCGCCGACAGTTTCATGGAAACCGCGAGGCCGCCGGCGTCGTCGGCCGGATTGACGATCTTCGAGCCGCTCGAAAGCCGGTTAAGGCTTTTCTGCAGCATTGCGTTCGAGGAGGCGAGATTGTTGGAGGCAATCGTCGCCGTCGTGTTTGTGTTAATTACCACTGCCATGGTAGTATCTTTCCTTGATGAGTGCGACGTCCGTCGTCGCCACGGATTCAGAAATGCGGCCTGAATCGAACCGTCCAGGGCGTTGAGCCCCAAAGCGTGACCCGCCCCGATCAGGCGGGGAAAAGGGATCCGGCTGTCTAGTGGTAGTCGGGTTTCGGAAAGACACCCTGCATGGCGATTTCAAAGAGCGGGTCCGCGCTGCGGACCGGTCACGGGACGGGCGAACTCCAGTTTGGAGCGGAGTCCGCCTCCCGGCGAAAGGGTCAAACGGCCGAGGCGCCTTCACGACGCCCCGGCCGGTTCATCAGCCGAGGAGCTTGAGCGCGGTCTGGGCGCTCTGGTTCGCCTGGCTGAGCATCGAGGTGCCGGCCTGCACCAGCGTGTTGTAGCGGGCCAATTGCGTGGACTCCGCCGCGACATCCACGTCGATGATGCGACTGTTGGCGGCCTCGAGGTTGGTCTTGTTGGTGGTCAGGAGCTCCGACGCGAAGGTCAGGCGGCTCTGCTGCGCACCGTTGGCGGCCCGCATGGTGGCCACGTTCTCAATCGCGCCCTTGATCGAATCCAGGCTGACCGTTCCCAGGGCCGTCGCGGTGGTGGCGACCGCGCCGACACCGGTGCCGGTGCTGGCGAGATCCACCGAGCTGGCGATGGTCACCGCGCTGGCCGTGGAGGCGTCCTCGGTGGTGGAAACCACCAGGCCGGACGTGCTGCTGCCAAACAGCGCCACGCCGTTGAACGCTTCCTTGGTGATCGCGTCCAACTGATCCTGGAGCGCAAGGAACTCGGTGTTGTAGTTCGACTTGTCCTGATCGGTCTTGGTGACGTCATCGTTGAGCATGCGCAACTCGCCGATGCGCTCCAACACCTTGCCGGCGACCTTCAGCGCCCCGTCCTGCGTCTGCAGGAAGGAGATGGCGTTGCCGATGTTGATGTTGACCGCGCCTTGGCGGCGGGCGGTGGCGGTGAGTTTCATCGAGACGGCCAAACCGCCGGCGTCGTCGGCCGGGCTGACGATCTTGGATCCGCTGGACAGACGATTCAGGCTCTTTTGCAGAGCCATGTTCGAGGCGGCGAGGTTGTTGGACGCAACCGTGGCCGCGAAGTTGGTGTTAATTACGACAGACATGGGATCTTCCTTGATTTAAGCTGCCCCGTCCGTGGGGCGACGGGCCGATGGAGGATTCGGACCCGATCCGGCCGCAACAGTTGTCGCGGTTGCCTTATATAGCGGACCAACCGTCCACCAACTTTAGCCGGCGGCGCAAAATTTCTCCGCCCGAATTTTTCTCAAGTTCCCGCCCGGGCGGCCGACCCGCAGGCGATCAGCGTCGCCGCGAGGTCGCGCGCGCACCCCGCGTGATCCAGCAAAGCCCCGCTTCGCAGGTCCGCCCGCAGACGCGCGGCCAGCCCCTTCCGGCCGGCGAGATCGGCGCCCAGCGCGGCGGCGATTCCCACGTATTCATTTTCTGAATTCGCAATCCACTCCGGATGTCCCGCGGCGGTCAGCAGCGATACGCCCACCCGCGAGCGGTGCTCGCGACCGGCCAGCACCACCACCGGCCGCCCCATCCACAACGCCTCGCAGGTCGTGGTGGTGCCGTGGTAGGGAAACGGATCCAGCGCCACATCCACCCCCGCGTAGAGCGCCAGATGCCCCGCCGTGCCCGCGATGCGCCCGACCAGATCGAGCCGCCCCGGATCTCCGCCCAGCGCCGCGAAACGCGCCCGCCATGCATCGGCTATCGACGGCTCGTCCAGACCGTGGCCCTTGAGCAAAAGGCGCGACCCCGGCACGGCCTCCAGCACCCGCACCCACAGCCGCAGCGTCGCGTCGCCGACCTTGGCCAGGGTGTTGAAAGATCCGAACACCACCGGCCGGCCACCCTCGCCGCCCAACGGCACCTCCACCTCACCCGCGTCCGCCGGAGGCTCAAACGCCCAGGCGCAGGCCGAAAAACGCACCAACCGTTCCGTATGCAGCGCATCGGTCTCCCCGGTCGGATCCGCCAGCTCGTCCGTCAAACGAAAGTCCATCTCCGCCAAACCCGTGGTGCCGGGATAACCCAGGTAGTTCACCTGCACCGGCGCCACCCGCTCGGCGTAAACCGGCAAACGGTTGAAACCCGTGTGGCCGGCCAGATCCAGCAACACGTCAGGCGCATCGGCCCGCAGACGATCCCGCACCACCTCATGGGGCAATCCGGCCAGCTGCGTCCAGCCCGCAGCCAAGCCCCGGAACTCGGCGCTCACCTCGTCCACCACCGGATGATCATGATAGAGCCGCACCTCCAGCTCGGTGGTCGGCAGGTGCCTGAGCAGGGGCAGGAAAAACGCGGCCACCGCGTGCCGCCGCAAATCGGGGGACACCACCGCCACCCGCAGCCGCCCCCCGGCGCGCGCCGCCGGCGCCCGCCAGGCCGCCGCCGGACGGGGCCGGGCCTCGCCATAGGCACGCGCCGCCAGGGCGATCGTTTCCCGCTCCGCCTCCGCAAGATATTGCAGACACAAAAGACGGGCGCTGCCCGCCTCCGGGTGCGCCGGCTCAGCGGCCAGCACCCGGCCGTAGGCCTCCGCCGCCTCGCCCGGACGCCCCGCCTCCTGCAGGGCCAGCCCCCGCCCCAGCGCCACCCCGGGCAGTCCCGGACGCAGCGCTTCCGCCCGCGCCAGCGCTTCAAGCGCCGGACCCGGCCGATGCATGTTCGCCAGCGCCGTCCCATACGCTCGCCAGACCTCCACCTCCTTCGGCCACCGCTTCGTCGCCTCCTCGAAAATCGTTACCCCCGCCGCCATGCCCCGCGCCGCCACCACCAGATTCGCCACCCGCATGAACGCGTCGAGCGATTCGGGGCGCAAGGCCAGCGCGCCTTGCGCGGCGGCCAGCGCCTCACTCAGCCGGCCCCGGCGCCACTCCACCGCCGCGAGATGCTCCCAAGGCTCCGGCGCGCGTGGATCCTTCACCGCCGCGCGGCGCAACAACTCGACCGCGCTGTCCAGTCGTCCCAGCGCCCCCCGCGTTATTCCCAACCTCAACAAGGCCTGCGGATGATCGGCCCGCAATTGCAGCGCCCTCGCCAACTGCGCCTCCGCCGCCGCCGCGTCGCCCGCCTGCAAGGCCGCCGTGCCACCCAGATGCCACGCGTCGAAACTCCCCGGGACCAGCCGCTGCACCTGCCGATAAAGGGCCAGCGCCGCCGCGAACCGCCCGGCCTGATGATGGGCCAGGGCCTGGTTGAGCATGGCGGAGGGTTGGCTCATGCCCCACCTTCCAGACAGGCCGCCAACGCCATGGCAAAAGCTTTTCCCTGCCTCGCCCCATCCCCCAGCGGCGACGAACGAACCGCCTCGCGCAATCCCGCCGACCGTCTCGCCAAGCCCGCCCGGTCCTCCGCCAATCGACGGGCGATCTCGACATACCCCGCCTCGTCCTCGGCCACGCAGTCCGCCTGACCCGCCGCCGTCAGCAGCGACACCCCGACCCTCCGCACATGATGGTCCCCGGCCAGGGTCACCACCGGCCGCCCCATCCACAAGGCCTCGCAGGTCGTAGTGGTGCCGTGATACGGGACCGGGTCCAGAGCGATGTCCATGCGGGCATAGGCAGCAAAATGCTCCTCCCGTCGCGCCGCAAAGGGCAGCAACTCCACGCGGGCCGGATCGATGCCCGCCTGACTCGCCGAACGCTGCACCCAGCCGGGCTCCGGCGGCGAACCCTTCAACACCAGGCGCGAGCCCGGCACCGCCGCCAGCACCCTGCCCCACAGTCGCCAGGTGGCCGGGGAGACTTTGCCCAAATGGTTAAACGATCCAAAAACCAACGCTCGCCCGGCCTCACCCGCCGCCGCCGGCGGCATCGGCTCCGGCGCGCAGTCCGGCGGCCGGTAACACCACGCGCAGGTGGAAAACCGCACCAAACGTTCGCCCTCCCCCGTATCCCCCGCGCCAACCGGATCGGCCAGCGCGTCGGTCAACCGATAATCCATCGTGTCCAGACCGGTGCGGTCCGGATAACCCAGATAACTGACCTGCACCGGCGCGGCCCGGCGCGCAAAAACCACCGGACGGCCGCGCCCGGTGTGTCCGGCCAGATCCACCAAAACGTCCGGCGCATCGGCCCGGATGCGCCCCAGGGCCTCTTCGTCGTTCATCGGCGCGAGATTCCGCCACACCACCGCCCTCGCCCGTAGCCGCGCGCTGACCGCGTCCTCCACCGGATGGTTGTGAAAAAACAACACGTCGAACCCGGCCTCCTCCAGCCCCCCCAGCAGCGGCTCCAAGAAACACGCCACCGCGTGGTCTCGCAAATCCGGCGAGAAAAAACCCACCCGGCGCCGCCGGCCGTCCGCCGCAGGCCCACCCCCGAACTGCACCGGCCCCAGCCGCCGGCGCAGCGCCCGGCCATAATCACGGTGCGCCGCCGCCAACGCTTCCGCCGACACGCCGTCAAGGTAGTGCAAGACCAACAAACGCTGGCTCGCGGCCACCTCATGACTCGGGTGCAGGACCAGGGCCTGCTCGAAAGCCGCCAAGGCCTCCTTCATGCGGCCGAGCGAATGCAGGGCCGCCGCCCGCGCCGACCAGACTTCCGCGCCGACCGGACCGGCGGGCGCCCCCGCCTGTTCGAGCGCCGCCAGCGCCTCGACCGGTCGGCCGCCGCCGTTGAGCGCCACCGCCCAGGCCAGCCAGCCGGCGGGATCACCACGGCGAACCTCCGCGCCCCGGCGCAGCGCCTGCAGCGCCTCCGCCCCTCTCCCCGAACGTTCCAGCGCCAGACCCAGATTGGTCCACGCCTCGCCGTTGCCCGGCTCCAACTCGACCGCCTTTTTTAAGGCCCGCTCCGCCTCCGCCGCCTTGGCCACCCGGCCCAGCGCCACCCCCAGACACATCCACCCTCCGCCGTTCCTCGGCGCCAGCCCCGTGGCCGCCTCCAGCCACGACACCGACTCCGCCGCCCGCCCCATTTGCAACAAGGCCACCCCGCCTAGATAAGCGACCTGAGGGTCGCGCGGCGCACGCGCGCGCAAACCACGGTAGGCAAGCAGCGCCGCCTCCAGGCGCCCGGCCCGATGATGAGCCAACGCGGCATCAAGCATGGATGGAGTCGGCTTCATGCCTGCACCCGCGCGATCTGCCCCGCCAGCACCGTCCCCACCGTCTCGTGCCGGTTAAAATGGTCGTAGATGCGCCTCCGCCGCTCCACCGGTGCGTCCAGCGCGCGCTCGCACGCCTCGACCAGCGCCCGCAGGTCTCCATGCGCGTAGCGCTCGATCAAACCCGCCTGCGCCAACTCGTCGAGCCGCCCGCCCGCCACGGAGTCCTCCGCCACCGGCACCAGACCCAAACAACCCGACCAGAAGGGCCGATCCGTGTGCGTGCGCGCCATCGCCGGCGTGGTGAACTTTCTGCCCTCCGGGCAAAAACCCACCTGGTGCCGCGCCAGCGCCGCACGTCCCGCCACCGGCACCGAGTGGTCGTGCCACGCAAAAAAACGATCCTTGAACACCCCGCGCAAATGCTCGATCTGCCGTTGACGATGCGGCGTCAGTCCGAGTTGCGATCCCAAAAACACGATCGTGCGCTCAGGCTCCGCTTCGAAGGGCACGGCGAAGGGCGTAAAATTGGCCACCCAGCTCCGGTGCAGCGTCGCACACTCCGCTCGCAAACCGAGCGCCGCCGGCCCCAGCGGCGACTCGTCATGAATCAAAACATCCAGGTGAGCAGCCAGCGCGGCGAAACACGGCATCTCCCGGGAGGCCTCGTCGAAGGCGTAGTAGGCGATGCGCACGCCCAGCTTGCGCAAAAAGGCGCACAACGGGGCCAGCGGCGCACCGATCTTCTGCGGATGGTGAGCCATAAAAATCAGCCACCAAACTTCCCCCGCCGGTCGCTTCTGCGCCGCCGCCGCAAAGGCCGCGAGACCTCCGGCGCCCACCACCCGGGCCGGCAAGAACTCCAGTCCGTCGTGCCGCATGGCGGCGAAACAACGCGCGCACTCGCCATACCAGTCGCAGTCCAACCGGGCCATCGCACGGAGGCGCTCGTCCGCCCCGGCCGGCAGATTCGGGCTCAAATCCCGCCCCGGCAATCGTTCAAGATACGCCGCGGTTTCTTCCACGCCGTCCGCCCAGGGGTTAAAGAAAAACACCCGCGCTTTCATCGGCGCGACGCAAACTCCTCCCCGGCCAGAAGCTCGCCCAGACCAACCTCCAGGGGTGTCGCGGAAACAAACCCAAGCTGCTCGGCCGCCGCGGTCGGATCCCCCAGCGAATGACGGATATCTCCCGCCTTGGCCGCCTCATGCCTCACCCGGTCCGACCGCCCGGCCGCCTTGGCCAGCGCGGCGACCAGACCGAGCAGGCTCGTGGCCCGGCCCGAGCAGATGTTGACCACCCCCGATTCCAGCCCCGGCCGAGTGGCGGCGATCACGTTGGCCCGCGCCACGTCGTGCACGGAGATGAAATCACGGGTCTGGCCCCCGTCGCCGAACACGACCGGCGTCTCGCCTTCGCGCATCCGGCGTGAAAAAATGGCGATGACCCCGGAATAGGGGGAAGTGGGATCCTGGCGCGGTCCGTAAACATTGAAATAGCGCTGGCAACGGACGCTGAAACCATAAGCGCGGGCATGACCGAACAACAGTTGTTCGGAGGCCGCCTTCGCGGCGCCGTAGGGCGCCAGCGGGCGGAGGGGCGCGCCCTCCCCGAGCGGCAGCGCTGGGTTGTCGCCATACACCGCGGCGGACGAGGCAAAAACCACCCGGCCCACCCCCTGGCGCCTGGCCGCCTCGGCCACGGCGTGGGTCAACGCCACGTTGAGCGCGAAGTTGCGCCCGGGGTCCTCCGTGCTTTGGCGCACGCTCACCAGCGCGGCCAGGTGGATGATCGCCTCCGGCCGGCGCTCGGCGACCAAACGATCCAGCGCCCCGGGCTGGGTCAGATCCACCTGGACGAAGGCAAAGTCCGGGCGCCCCGCCGCTGAATCCAAATTCTCGATACGTCCCGCGCTCAAGTCGTCCGCGCCGACCACCGAGTGCCCGGCGGCCAGCAACTGGTCGCAGGTGTGGCTGCCGATGAAACCAGCGGCTCCGGTGACTAAAACACGTAGCGACATGGGGCGCGGGGATGGACCGGCATACAACCGACGCCTAGGCGCGGGTGGCAAGCGCCGAGGAGATCACGGCGATGGTTTCCTCGATCATGCGCTCCTGCCGGAAGAGTGCGGAGGCGCGAGCGCGCGCCGCCGCTCCCTGCCGGCGCGCTTCGCCGGGATCCGCCGCCCAGGCGGCAAGGACTTCCGCGAGCGCCCGGCTCGTCGCCCCGCTGTCGCGATTGGGATCGGGCAGCAGCCGCCCGGTTTCGCCCAGCTCCTCCGGGATCCCGCCGACCGCGGTCGCCACCACCGGCACTCCCCGCCCCATGGCCTCGATGATGCTCAGCGGCATGGCCTCGTGCCAGGAGGGCAGTATGAACGTATCCGCCCCGACCAGCAGCTCGGGCACATCCCAACGATAACCCGGCAACATCACGTGCCGGTCCAGTCCGGCGGCGCGCACCGCCTCGGCGGTTTGCGCGAATAACTCACCTTCGCCCACCCAGACAAAACGCCACCGGTCCAACGCTCCAAGTTCGCGCAGACGCTTCAACGCCTCGATCTGCAACGGATAGCCCTTGCCGCTGTCAAACCGGGCGGCCGTGAAGGCGACCAGAGTTTCAGCGCCCACCCCCCAGCCGGCGCGCACGCGCTCGCGCACGCCTGGCGCCGGCTCGCCGAAGTAGGCGGCCGGCCGACCATTGTAAACCACGCGGCCACGGTTCGACGCCAAGCCGAAACAACGACGCAGCACCCCCCGGCTGCTCTCCGAAACCGCCACCACCTCGACGGCTCCGGCCAGCGCCAGCGCGACCTCGGGCAGGACCGCCTTGAAACGCTCAGCCAAGTAGGCCGCCTCCGAATGGCATATCACCACATAACGCAAACCGAGACTCAGCGCCCGGCGCTTGGCCGCCAGATGCGACACCGCGCAACTGTCGCTGAAATACACCAGTTCGGGACGAAACAGACCGAAGATACGCTCCGCATCGCCCTCGTCCGTCATGGTGCGGGGAAACACCGTCTCGGCCGTATGCCCCGTCCACAGATGA
Organism: uncultured Akkermansia sp.; assembly: GCA_964400455.1. GTDB lineage: Bacteria > Verrucomicrobiota > Verrucomicrobiia > Opitutales > Opitutaceae > IMCC26134_A. The sequence goes on from CAYNUW010000006.1 coordinate 14,313, forward strand.
CGCACCCCCGCTCCGGCCTGCTCGCGCAGCATGGGCGTATCCGCCCGCGGCTGCGCGACCGCCACTTCCGCGCCCGCCGACCGCAAGGCCAGCACCAGGTTGTGATTGTAATGCGCCGCGCCGCCGTGCCCGGCGTCGTCGGTGTAAAGCAAGACCCTGCGGCCGGCCAGCGAGCCGGAGTCGCCTCCCCCACCCGTTTTCGCCGCCGCCCGACGCGGCCTGCCCAGCCCGGCCCGCTGCCACGCGGACCACGCCCACAAGGGTGTCGTCTCCCAGGCGTGCTCCGCTCCCGGAACCACGCCCCGCAGCCGGCCCGCCAGCACGTCCGCCAGCGCCGCGCCCGAACCTGTGGCGGCGACCGGTGTCGCGGCCGCCAGATGCTCCCACAACAGCCCGAAGGGCGCGGCCATGACCGTCTCCAGCAGGTCGGGAGGACAGGCGGACAAACGCCTCGAACACTCCCCCGCCAACTCGCGCAGCTGCTCGACCGTCTCCCCGTCGGCGTTCGGCAGCGCGGCCTCGGCCGCCAGGGCGGCCACCGCGGCGACATCCTCGTCGGTAAAGACAAAATCGACCGGCGGTTCGCCCGACGGCGCCGCTGAGCGCGCCCCCCGGGGCCCGAGGGCCGCCGCCAGATCGGCCAGCAAAGGATCAACCCCCTTCCCGCGCCACCCTTCCGCGAGCACCGCCGCCAGATCCGCCCGTCCCAGACGGTGCAGCGCCCAAAGTCCGGCCTCGAGCTCAGCGCCCGATGACGCCTCCCCGAGCGCGAAACGCGCCAGCATCCGGCGGGCTCCGAGCAACGGCGTCACCGCCTCGCCGCCGGCCGCACGCCAGTCGGCGGCGCGAGCGGCGGCCACGGCCGCGGCCGCCGGCCGCATCGAGCGGGCCTCGGCCAGGGCAAGGGCGTCCAACGCCAGCGCCGGCGCGGCCGGCGACTCGGCCAGTCGCGCCGCGATTCCGGCCGCCAGTTGCCAATCCCTGTGCCGCAACGCCAGTCCGAGCGCCGCGACGAGTTTCGGCAGGGCGTCCGGCTCTCCGATCCGCGGCCAAGCCGCCTGCACTCGGCCCCTCGCCAGCGCCACCCGCTCCTCGCGATAACGGGCGGCCGCCGCCTGGTCCCGCAAATCGGGCGCCTCCAGCCCGCGACCGACCAGCAACCGCGACGCCGACACCAGCTCCGCCGGCGAATATGCCGGGGCGTTGTTGAGCATCAGCCGGGCGACGCGCAGGGGATGCTCGGACGTGGTCTGGGAAAACACCCCGCCATCCTTGTCGTTGTAAATCAACCCGGGGGCCCGAACATGAAACGCCCGGACTTCCAAGACCGCTGCGGCGAGCCAGAAATCCCAGTCTTCGTAACCTCGGATGTTGTCCCGATAGCCGCCGATGCGCACCCAGAGGTCACGGCGGTAAAGCGAACAATAGACCAGCTGGTTGCCGAGCTTCATCGCCGCCAGGGAAAACTCGCCGGCCACCCGCGGTTCCGCCCGCCCGGCGCGTTCATACACCGGATCGGCGTAGATCAGCTCCGTCGTCGGCCGGTCCTCGATCGCCTCGCAGCACGCGGCCAGGTAACCCGGCGACAACCGGTCGTCGGCGTCAACCGGCAGGATAAAATCGCCCGTGGCCAGCTGTATGCCGGCATTGCGCGCCAGGGCCGGTTGGCCGGAATTGACCTGGCTCAGCAGACGCAGACCGGCGTCGGGAAAGTCCTCGATGCAGCGGCGAGCCACATCCGCGCTGTCATCGGTGCTGCCATCATCCACGATGATAATCTCCTCCGGCGGGCGGGTCTGCTGGACGATGCTCTCGACGCAAGGGCGAAGGAAACGGGCGTAGTTGTAGCACGTGATGACCACGCTGATGCGCACGCCCGGGGCGCGCCCGGAACGATAACCGCCCTGCGCCACGATTCCTTGCAGGGCGGCGGTCTCCGCATCCACCTCCCCGACATCGCCCGGGAGGGGCGAAGGCACCAGCGGCCGCTCGCCGAGGACGATGGCCGCGACCTCGTCCAAGCACGGGTGGCGACCCGGGCGAAAGTCATCGAGCGTCTTCGCGCGCAGTTCGCCCGTGTGCGGATCCGGCATGGCAACCAGCGGAAAAGCGCGGCTCCAGCGATGGACATAGCCGTAGATGAATCGAAAGGCGGCGCGCATGCGCTCGATCCGCGCCGCCTCGTCGGTCGGGGCGTCGAGCGCCGCGCGAAGCAACGCGGGATAAGCGACCGGATCGGTGACCAGGGGCACGGCCGGGCAATGAATCCACGCGCAACGCGCGCCCGCCAGCACCGGCTTGCCCCGCCCCGCCAGCTCGAGCGCGGCGGTGGTGCCAAAAATCAGGCCGATCGAACAGCCCTCCATCAACGCGTAGGTGCTCACCTCCTCGTCGGGCATGACCAGCCAGACATTCGACGGCAACCGCCGCCCGAGACCGGTGTAATAGGCGAGCTCATCGAGATTGCGACCGGTGGAGCGCTTGCCGCCGGAGTTGGGATGGACGCGAATGACCAGCACCGCGTCATCCATGCGAGCAAACTCCGCCACCGTGCGGTCGATCCACGTCGGCTGGTCGCCAAAGGCGCACTGATAGTCGTCGTAGGCGATGATCTCGTCCGTGCTGCTGGTGAGCAAGGCGGCGATCTTTTTTCCCGGATGCCGGCGCAGAAAATCACCCAAGGCCCCGAGGCCGCCCTGCTCGCTGTAGATCTTCCAATTGAGATTCTTCCCCTTCGCGCGATCGGACAGCCATTTGGCGGCGGCCACGACCTGCGGCGGATGCAACGGGGCCGCGCCCCAGCACCGCGCGGTCTCGGCGTGAACCTCGAGCGACAAACAGTGGGCGTTCTCCCACAGGCCGAGCGATTCGCGCGCGACCCCGCGCTCATGACAAACCACGCGCACGCCCCGGGCCCGGGCCAACTCGTAGGCGATGCGCGGATACGACATGCGACCGTTGAAAAGCACGAGCAGGTCGGGACGGGCCTCGTCGAGCAACCGGCGCACGGCGAGCACCGCCAGGACACCGTTGCGCAAATAGGCGCGCAGCGAGCGGACGTGGCGGGGATTGGCCAGGTCAAAGGCGTTCACGCGCAGATGGGTGTGGACGGAGGACTTGATCCAAGCGGAAAGCGGCAGCCCGTCAAAGCGGGCGGATAGCAGGTCCGCATCCGCAAGCCCGTCCGTAAACGCGCCGGCCACGGCGGCGTCCTCGTCACGGGCGTAGGTCCCGAGCGGATCACGCGGGAGATGGTATTGTTTCAAAAAACCGCCGACCTCCTGCTGGCATACCTGGCAGGCGCAGGCCGGCCTCGGCCCCACGGTCGCCTCCCAATACAGGTCGCACTCGCCGAAACGACCATCGCAGTGCACATACCGCGCCTCGTGCCCCAGATGGCGGAAATGGTGGAACAGCGCCACTTCATACAAAGCGTGCAGTTTCCAAAACGCGTAGGGGGAGAAAAAGAGAATGTTCATCGGCTGGGGTGGCAAAAATCAATGCAACTGGCGCACGCAGTGAAACGCCTCGGCGGCGACCAGTCCGGCGGCCGAACCTCGCACCCGGGCCAGCGCGGTGATCGCCTCGGGCGAGCGCGGATGCGGAAACTCCCGGGTCTCGCTTTCGTAAATCTTCATCGCCGCGATTTTGGTCTCCAGGTGTGCGGCGATATCGAAAAACACCGCGGGCTGAAAACGCGGTTCAAACTGCCCGAACGCCCACTCGCTGGACGACGGCACTTCGTAGCTGTAGAGCCGGCGCACCACGCCCCCGGCCATCGGCCGCGTGGCGGTCATCGTCGCCCTGAAGGCGATCACATGGTCCTGATTCAAGTCGCCGCCATGCTGGGTAAACACCCATTCCGGCCTCACCCGCGCTATCTCCCGCTCGATCGTCTGGGTGACCTCCAGCAGGGGCAGGGTATCCAGCTTCTGATCCGGCAAACCCGCCAGACTCACCTCCGCAGCCCCGAGCAGCGCGCCGGCCCGGCGCGCCCGCTCGTGATGCACCGCCAGCGCCGCCGCATCCCGCACCGGATCAAAGCCCGGCCTGGAGGTAAGCCCGTTGGCGAGAATCAGGACGTGGACCCGCGCACCCTCGGACGCGAGACGGGCCATGGTGCCGCCACAGCCCAGGACTTCGTCATCCGGATGCGCCGCTAGGATAAGGACATTCATAAACTTGGTGTCAGCCGGAGACCAGATCCCACCGCATCGGCGTGCCTCGTGCGATGTCGCGCGTCGCCACCCGCCCGAGCACGTCGGGCAAATGCCGCGGCTTCAGGCCGGTCCCCGGGCGGATGCAACGCACGTTGCGCTCATCAAAAACTTCCCCCGCCCGCACGTCCTCGACCACAAAAAGCGAACGCCGGAAAATCCGGCTGGCCTCCTCCTTGGCTGAAATTTCGTAGCACGCCCGCCCCAACGCCTTCTCCGTGGTGCGCACCGCCTCCACCATGGCGCGAAACTCGGCCGGCTCCAACGAGAACGCGCTGTCCGGTCCGGGCGTCGCCCGAGAGAGCGTGAAGTGTTTCTCGATGATGCACGCGCCCAGCGCCACCGCCGCCACCGGCACCGGCAGATCGAGCGTGTGGTCCGAAAGTCCGGCCACGACACCGAAGCGTTCGGACAAATCCGGCAGGGTGCGCAGATTCATGTCGTCCGCCCGCGAGGGATAAGCGCTGGTGCACTTGAGCAGGGCGAGATCCCGGCCTCCCGCCGCGCGAAAGGCCTCCACCGCCTCGGTGATCTCTTCCAAGGACCCCATACCGGTCGACATGATGACCGGCTTGCCCGTCGCAGCGACCCGGCGAATCAAGGGCAGGTCCACCAACTCAAAGGACGCGATTTTGTGCGCCGGCACGTTCATCGCCTCCAGAAAGTCCACCGCCGTCGCGTCGAACGGCGTCGAAAAACAGTCCAGCCCAAGCGACTCGGCCAGGGCCTTCAACCTCGGCTGCCAATCCCAGGGCGTGCAGGCCTCCCCGTAGAGCTCATGAAGATTTTTGCCCTCCCAGATCGTGCCGGCACCGATTTGAAACTCCGGGGTCCGTAGGTTGATCGTCATCGTGTCCGGAGTGTAGGTCTGCAGCTTGATCGCGTCGGCGCCGGCCTCCTTCGCGGCCCGCACCAGCGCCGCCGCCTGCTCGTAGTCCTGGTGGTGATTGGCCGACATCTCGGCGATGATGTAGACCGGGTGACCGGGACCGATACGGCGGCTTCCAAGGGTGAAGGTCGGAGACTGGCTCATGATGGTTGGCTGGACTTGCAAGGGGTGATGACCACGTCGGCCTGCAGACGGCCTTCGTAGCGCGCGACGCGCGAAAACTCATAACGGAAACCGCCGTGCTCGATAAACGCGCGCGGGTAGCCGTCGGCGTCCAACATGCGGATGTGATCGTGCAAGGTCCCCAGGTCCCCGCCGGCCGGCACCCGGCTCTCCTCCGGCCGGCGCCGCCGAAACAAAACCGGCTCACCCACCTGCGGCTGCGGTTCGGGACGCAGCCGGGCAATGGCGGCGGCCAGCTCGGCCGACAACTCCGAGGCGCGCAGATAGATCTCTTCGGCTCCGCCCTCCAGCGAAAGCGGCGCCTTCAGATACACCGGACCGGCATCCAGCTCGGCCGTCATGCGCAACGCGCTCAGGCGCGTTTCCCGGTGGCCGCGGGCGATCAGGTTTTGGAGCGGGCTGCCGCCGCGTCCATACGGCACGTCGGTCATGTGAAAACAGACACACTCGCTGGCGGCGAGAAGCTCCTCCGGCACCAACCAGGACCAATGCAGAAAAAAGACATACCTTGGCCGCAGGGCGGCGACATACTCGGCCGTCAACGCCTCGCGCGTCCCGACAAAGTGCCACTCCCCCGGCAACCCGCGCAGCTTGCGCTCAAACACGCCGGGGTGCCAGGGCTTGCAGCCGGCCACCAGATAAACGTCGTTTTGCAGGCCTTCGTTCATGCGGAATCGAGGGGGCTCAGGGTGATCGCGTAGCGCCGTCCGGCATAGTCGAAATAGGCCGGATACCGCTCCGGATCACAGACTCGCAGCAGGTTGAACTGCTCGGCAATGGAACGCTGCGGATCCAGACGGCTGTCCGCCGGGCGTCGGCGAGGGTAGTAGCTGGCCTCGCCCTGCTGCGCCGTCGCAGCCGCGACACCGGAGGGATAGTCGGCCACAAACTCCCGACAAAGCTCCAGGGTGGCCTCGGCCTGGGCGGAGCGCAGCTCGTTCACCAACTCGCCGCCGTGAAAGCTTAACTGGCGGCTGGCATACACCGGACCGGCGTCCACCCCGTCGGCCGCTTCCAGCAAAGTCACCGGAATGGAGGATGCCCCCTCCAGGATCTGCCAGGTCAACGGCGACCACCCGCGACCGTGCGGGAGCGCGCTTTCGTGCACCACCAGGTTATGAACGTGCCGGCGCAACAACTCCGGCTTAACCACCCGCCCGAGCGACAAAAAGAAGGCGATGTCACCGCCGGGCAGCGTCGCCGGCTCGTGCACTCTCGTCACGCGATGCCCCCGGCCGGAAAGCTCGTCCGCGAAGCGCCGGAGCCAGGGCTCCAACCAGGAGTCCGCATCGCTTAAAAGGGTGATGTCCAGCGAGGAGGTCATCGCCGCGCACACCCGCCTGGCTCCGCGCCCATCCACCAGACCCGCCAAACGAGCGGCCATGCCATCACGCGCTCGGGCATCCGCCAGCCACGGGGCGAGCGCGGACCGCAGGGCGACCGCGTCCAGTCCGGGATGCCGCCCCAGAGGCAGGGCCGCCCCCGCTTCGGCCAGGGTCTTCGCGATACCCAACTGATTATCCGCCGTGACCACCAAAGCGGCGGGCAAACCCGCCCGGGCCAATTCCCAGACCGTGGACCCGGAGGCGGAAATCGCCGCGTCGGCCCAGGCCATCAAGCCCGGCATATCCCTCACGTCGCTCGCCAGCGTCCAAGCCGCCCCCAGCTCGGCGATCCGCGCGCGCAGCTCAGGCAGACGGGGGTTGCCCGCCCCGGCCACCACCACCCCTTCGATTCCCTCCACGCCGGCCAAAGCCTCGATGACCACGCCGGTGGCGTCATCCGGATCGGCGCCGCCCAGCGTGACCAGCAAGCGGAGCGAACGCCCGGGCGCGAAGGGCGCCCGTGGCGGAAACTCGACAAACTCCCGGCGCAGCAGCGCATAACACGGACCGAGCAAAAGTCGCGTGTGCGCGTCGCGCCGCGCGTAGAGCTCCGCGCCGGCGCCGGCGTTTTGGTTCAACACCACGTCGGCATGGTAATGCCCGGAGTGGCCATAGTCATCGAGCAGCAGCAGCCTGGCGCCGCGCGCGCGCACCCCCGCCTGCCAGTCCGGGCCAAACGCGTAACCATCGCCGACGATCCAGCGCGCCCCCAGCTCAAGGGCGCGCCGGGAAGTGGCCTCGGCATCGGCCGCCGAACCCGCCTCGACGGTTAGCAGCTCCGAATGACAGCCGGCCTCGACCAGCCGGCCGGCGAGGGCGGGCAATACCGCCGCATGAAGAAACACCACCTCGCCCCCGCGCTCCCGCCAGGCCTGGGCGAGCGCCAGGCAACGCATGACATGGCCCGTCCCGATGCGCCCGTCCGCATCGGCGCGGATGATGATCGGAGCGGCGTGGTTCATGGCGTGGTCAAAAGGGCGTGCAGGCGCTCGGCGTGGGCCCAGTCCTCGGGCGTGTCGATGTCTTGAACCCGCGAGCGCGGCAGCGGCAGCACCAGCGCCCGGGAGGTGAAGAACGGCTCGCGGGCCCGCCAGGCCGAGGGTCGGCCCCAGTAAAACTGGCCGGCGTCGTGCCAGGCGCGTGGCAAATCTTGCGACCGCGAGGCGAACTTTTCCGGGAAAAACATCTCCACCCCACCCTCCGGCCGGATCTGAAACGAACGAAAAATCGGAGCCGAGAACTCCGCGGCGGTGAAGACGTAGGACCAGTCGCCCGCCTCCAGCATACCCAGCGCGGTGCGCAGATCCGCGGCGGTGGCGAACGGAGCGGTGGCATACAGGCAGCAGACCGCATCAAAAGTCCCCGCCTCGGCCTCCATCCACTCAAGCGCGTGCGCCACGACCGGCAGCGTGCCCGCCTGGTCGTCCGCCAGCTCGGCGGGACGCACAAAGGGAATCTCGGCCCCGTGCGCCCGGGCGATCTCCGCGATTTCAGCGTCGTCGGTCGAAACGATGATTCGCTCGAACAAACCGCTTTGCCGCGCGGCCTCGATCGACCACGCGATCATGGGCCGTCCGCGAAAGGTCCGGATGTTTTTTCGCGGCACGCGTTTGCTGCCGCCGCGGGCGGGTATCACACACAGGTTTTTCATGGTCGAGCCAGGGATCGAACGGCGGCGATTACTCGGTTCACCTCATCATCGGTGAGCGCGGGGTAAAGCGGCAGACTAAGCGCCCGCGCATAGAACGCCTCCGCCGCCGGGCACTTCCCCGGACCGTAGCCGAAGGTCCTCCGATACCAGGGTTGCAAATAGACCGGCACATAAAGCACCTGGCTGCCGACCCCGGCCGAGCGCAGCCGGGCCATGACCTCGGTGCGCGTCTGGTGAATGGCGGGAAAGTCGATCTCCACCGTGTAAAGATGCCACGAGGCCAGGGCCGCGTCGCCCGGGTTCCGCAGCCGGGGCCCTCGCAGCCACCCCAGGTCGGCGAAAGCCGCGTCATACGCGGCCGCAATCCGCCGCCGCCGCTCCAGCGCGGCATCGAGCCGCTCCAACTGGGAGATGCCCAGCGCGCATTGCAGGTCGGTAAGGCGGTAGTTCCATCCCAGCTCCTGCATTTCGTAAAACCAGGGCCCGCGCTCCGCCAGCGGACCCGCGAGATCGACCGGGGTGAACCGCGACGGCTCGCGCACCATGCCATGCGAACGCAGGGTCCGCGCCAGCTCGGCCCAGTCCTCGCGGTCCGTCACCAACATGCCGCCCTCGCCCGTGGTGAGGGTTTTCACCGGATGAAAACTGAAGGTGGTGATGTCGGCCCAGGGATTGCCGCCCAGGCGCCAAACCGCGCCCTCATGCTCGAACCCACCGCCCACCGCATGACAGGCGTCATCGATCAACACCGCGCCGCGGTCGCGCGCCAGACGGGACAACGCGGGCAAATCGGCGGGCTGGCCGGCATAGTCGACCGCCACGACCGCGCGCACATCCTCTCGCCACGACGCCTCGGCTGCGGCGGGGCACAGGGTGCGGGTCAGCGGATCGATGTCGGCGAAATCCGGCGTGGCGCCGACATAAGCCGCCGCGTTGGCCGACGCCAAAAAGGTGATCGGTGAAGTCAGAACCCGGTCGCCCGGACCCACCCCGGCCACGCGCATGGCCAGATGCAGCGCGGCCGTGGCGCTGTTGACCGCCACGGCGTGGCGCGCCCCCACCCGCGCGGCGAAACGCCGCTCGAACTCGGCCACCAGCGGACCCTGCGTAAGATAATCCGAACGCAGCACCGCCACGACGGCGGCGATGTCCTCCTCGGTGATGGTTTGGCGTCCGTAGGGAAGCATGGCCCGACGTTTACGCCACGCAAAGCGACGCCTGGTGGGATGCCGCCGGGGTGATCAGATCGCGCAGCTCCTCCACCGTGAGGAAGTGCTCGTTGGTGCCGCTGTTGTAGGCGAAGCCAGCCGGCACCGCCTGGGCTCCGTTGGCGTCGCAATACTCCTTCACCGCGTAAACCGGCGTGGTGGGCAGGATGGCGTAATACCGCCCCAGGTCCACGGTGTGGTGGCTGTCGCTGGCGGTGATCATCTCCTCGTGCAGCTTCTCGCCCGGACGTATTCCAATCACCGGATAGTCGCAGTCCGGCCCGATGGCCCGGGCCAGGTCGGTGATGCGATAAGAGGGGATTTTAGGCACCAGAATCTCGCCTCCCCAGGCGTTTTCGATGCTCCAGAGCACCATGTCCACCGCATCCTTCAAAGTGATGTTGAAGCGCGTCATCTCCGGATCGGTGATCGGCAGCACCCCGGTCTTGCGGCGCTCCAGGAAAAAGGGGATCACCGAACCGCGGCTGCCCATGACGTTGCCGTAGCGCACCACGCTGAAGCTGACCTCGCGCGAGCCGCGGATGTTGTTGGCGGCGACAAAGAGTTTGTCGGCGCAGAGCTTGGTCGCGCCGTAAAGGTTGATCGGCGCGGCCGCCTTGTCGGTCGAGAGGGCGACCACCCGGCCCACCCCGGAATCGAGGCATGCCTCGATGAGATTCTGCGAGCCCAGGACGTTGGTCTTTATGCACTCGAAGGGATTGTATTCGGCGGTCGGCACCTGCTTGAGCGCGGCGGCATGCACCACGATGTCGATGCCCTCCAGCGCCCGGCGCAGGCGCTTTTCATCGCGCACGTCTCCGATGAAATAACGCAGGCAGCGGTGCTCGCGATCCGAGAACTGCTGCGCCATCTCGAACTGTTTCAACTCGTCGCGGGAAAAGACCACCAGGCGGCGGAGGCGAGGATAACGCTCCAGCACGGCTTTCACAAAAGCCTTGCCGAAGGAGCCGGTGCCCCCGGTCACAAGAATGCTGGCGTTGTCGAGGGTGGGAAGCGTGGTAAGCGGAGGCATGACAAAATAGGGTTGATGATTACGGGAGGGGTGAACGGGGGAGGGGTCAGCGGGATCGCAGCTTGGCCATGACACCGGAGACATCGGCGCGCGGACGCGGACGGAGGCGGTCGACGACCGCGCGGGCCTCCGCGGCCAGGCCTTCGTTGCCCCGCTCTTCGGCGATCTCGGCCATCATGGTCCAGCCTTCGACCAAGGCCTCATTCAACCGCAGGGCGGCTTCGAGGGCCTGCAGGGCCTCGTTGTGCTGCCGGTTGGCGCGCAGGGCGCGGGCCACGTCCAGCCACAGTCCGGCGTCGGCGTCGCTCTTCTGCAAGGCGGCCAGCAGATACTCGACGCCGCGACCGGTCCGACCCTCCCGCACCAGTCGGTTGCCCAGTTCACGCCGCTCCGCGACGGTCAGCGCGACCGGCTGCCTGGCCCGCAGCGGAGCGGAGGACGCGCGAAACACCCGCGGCCCCTTCTCGGCCAGTTCGTCAAAGGCGGTCTCGATCAACGAGCCGAAAACATCACTCGCCGCCAGCGGATCCATGAACATCGGCGCCCGCTCCATCGCGGAGCGGATGCGGGCGGACAAGGCCGCCCGCGCCTCGCTGTCCAGCGCCAGGCTGCGCGCCAGCTCCAGATAGGACGCCTCATCCAGCGCCACGCAGTCCTCCAGACCCAAGGAACGCAGCACCGCCGCACCCATGCGGGCCCGCATGGTGTCCCCCTGCCAGGCCACGACCGGCACGCCGTGCTCGAGCGGATCGATGAGCGAGTTGACCCCTCCAAACGGGGCGGTGTCGAGGTAGAGGTCGCCCACCGCCATCAAGGCGCCCACGTCGCTGCGGCTGGGCAGCTTCATGGTCGAGATCACCAAACGGTCGTGGTCCACCCCGTGCCGCTCAAGCACTTGCTCGAACTCGGCGCAGAAACGTTGGATCGGATACGAGGACGACCAGTTGGGGTTGAACGGGTGCAGCAGCAGGCGCGAACCCGGCACCGACGCCAGCAAACGCGCCCAGGCCTCGCGCACCTCCGGAATGACCTTGAAGTAGTTGGCGGCTGAAACAAAGACGAAGGCGTCGGAAGGAATGCCCAGGTCGGCCTTGGTCCACTCTCGCGCCGGCGCCTGCCGATCAGCCTCGTAGTTAAAGGCGTGGGTGGGGCCGGGCAACAAGCCCAGACGCTCGGTGAAATGCCCCGGCGCATCGTCCGCCTCGGTCAGCTCACCCGAGACATACAAATCCGACTCCGACAGTCCGCTCGTGATACACGAGGAGTTGTTGACCACTTGGAGCGGTGCCACCCGATGCAGGGCCAACCGGGTGATCTCATTGACCACGGCGGTCAGGTTCGTGCCCCACACCACCACGTCCAGCGCGGCCGCGCGCAGCACCGAGAGCTGACCGGCCAGATCCTGCGGCAACACCTCGAAGGATGACGCCTTGGCTCGGCAATAGCGCTCCAACGGCGAGTTGTCGGAGCGGCAGGCAAACAGCATCACCTCAAAACGCTCCGGGTCCAGCGCCTCAAACGAGGGCAAGGTGGTGTAGGTCTCCGTTTGCGGGCCGAAGTGCCGATTGACCACTCCGACCCTTAAACGCCTGCCCTCGCGCGGCAGCGCGAAGCCATCGAACGGCGTCGACCTGTCCGCCACCAGCCGGGTCAGGATACGACCGCGGGCCGCCGCGTGCTCGCGCAGCGAACCGGCCGTGAAATACAGCGGTATCTGGTTGCTTACCCGCAGATACGCCTCGGCCGCCGCCCTCACCGTGGGCGAACCCGCATTGCGCTCCACCCAGTCAGCCAATTCCCGCACCAATGGCAAATATTGCCGGGCGTAGGCCTCGGCCTGCCCCGTCGTCACAAATCCCTGCGGCGCCTGAAACGCCCACTCCGCATACAAGCCCCACCACTCGTCTCCCACATCCGCAAATCGCGGTGCCAAACCACCTCGCCCCATCGGCCCCAGAACCATGCGGGCCAACAAATCGGTCCAACGGGAAAGATTCATGCGACCGGCCAAAACCTCATCCTCCTCGTCCCAAGGCGCATCCTGAAGTCCGCTGGCCCCCAGCCGAGAGATTACCCTCCGCAACGCCTCCCAGCTCACCTCGGCGCGCTCCTTGCGCGGCCAGTTCAACAACAACTCCGCCACCTCCCGACGCGCCACGGTGAAATCCACCCGCGCCGCCAAATCGCGGACGTCGAGCTGAGCCTGACCGATGGCCTGCTCAAAACGGCTCAAGGCCCCCTGAAGCGGGGCGCGCCGTTCGGCGGTCAAATCCGGCAACTCTACGACTCGACTATCCAGAATAGGGCGTTGGGAAGGCATGACACCCCCATATGATTAAATCATGCCACCCAAATATAGTGTGTCACATAGCTCTGATTTAAAATATTTTAAGAATACTTTTTTATAAGTTTATCCACCGATCAAGTCGGCCCGCCAGCCCCGGGCGGCAAATTTTTCACCTCCCCGCGACAGCCCGGGGAAACGACCCCGTGCCGCCGCTTCAGTCTTTTTCGTGGACCGCTCCACCGGGAGGTAAAGTTGGCGAAGGTTCGTGCCGATGTTGACCGCGACTCATCGCGCTTCCGCGCGCTCCCATCCTCTCCTCGTCCCCCGTTTCCCATGGCCTCACTACAACTCTCCGGACTCGTCTCGGGCTTTGACTGGAAATCCTTCGTGGACCAGTTGATCGACCTCGAACGCACTCCCGCCAATCGCATGGAAACGGAGATCGCGAACAACCAGCTCAAGTTGACCTCGTTGAGCGGCGTGGAATCTCGGATCAACTCGCTGCGCGACGCGGTCAAGGCCTTGAACACCGACGGGGTTTTTGATGCTCGCAGCGCCACTCCCTCGGCCGCCGGCTGGTCGGCCGCCGCCTCCACCAGCGCCGCCGCCGGCTCCTACGTTTTCAATTTCACCCAGGTCGCCACCGCTTCCCGGTGGAACGGAGCGACCGACATCGGAAGTCCGCTGGCGACCTCGAGCGACGTGTCCGGCGTCACCCTGGCCAACCTCGGCACCGCTGCGGCACCGACCGCGGGCGACTTCACCGTCAACGGCGCGCGCATCACCGTCGCGCTGACCGATTCGCTGGCCGACGTCTTTGGCAAGATAGCCACCGCCACCAATGGCGACGTCACGGCGTCTTACGACCCCGCGCAGGATCGGGTCAGCCTCGCCAGCAGCAACGGCCCCGTGGTGCTCGGCTCGTCCACCGACAGCTCGAATCTTCTCGCGGTGCTGCGTCTCAACAACAACGGCGCCGCCGCGGTGACCAGCGGCGCCCGCCTCGGCTCGGCCTCGGCCAGCTCCACCCTCGCCGGCGCCCGCCTCGCGACCGCCATCACCGCCGTGGACGGCTCGGGTAACGGATCGTTCACCCTCAACGGCCAGAACATCACCTACAACGTAAACACCGATTCCATCGCCTCGGTGGTGGCCCGCATCAACACCTCGGGCGCCGGGGTGACCGCCTCCTACGACCCGGTCGAGGACCGCATGTCCCTGGTGAACTCCGCCACCGGCGACCTCGGTTTTTCCCTCCAAGAAAGCGCCGGCGGACTGCTCGGCGCGCTCGGCCTGACCGCCTCCGCCGGCGGCACTTTGACCCGCGGCCAAAACGCCCAGTTCACCGTCAACGGCGGCTCGACCATCACCAGCGCCGGCAACGTGCTCACCGCCGCGTCCCACGGCATCACCGGACTTACCGTCACGCCACCGGCCGCCGGCGGCAGCTCGACCATCACCGTAGGGGCCGACGCCACCGCCATGCGCTCGAAGATCGAGACCTTTGTCACCGCGTTCAACTCGCTGCAGTCCTACATCGACAGCCAGACCAAGGTCACTTCCAGCAACGGCAAGGTCACGACCTCCACCCTCTCCGATAACCGCGAAATCCAAAACTGGACCAGCCAGCTCCGCTCGGCGGTGTTTGCCACCGTGCCCGGCTTGTCGGCGAGCATGTCGCGCCTGGAAAACCTCGGCATCGACTTCGCCGGCACCGAGACGAAACTGGTGATCAAGGACTCCACCAAGCTCGACAACGCGCTCCGCGATCGCCCGTCGGAGGTGGGAGCCCTTTTCCGCCAGTCCGGCACGGGCTTGGCGGCGCGCCTGGAAACCCTCTTCACCAGCTATGTCGGCCAATTCGGCGGAGCCGGTCTGCTCGGCGGTCAACGCACCAACATCACCGCCAGCAACACATCGCTGACCCAGCAAATCGCCGACCTGGATCGTCGCCTGGTGCAGCGTCGCGAGCAGATGCAGGCGGGATTCATCGCGATGGAAACCGCCCAGTCGTTGATCCAGCAGATGCAGACCCAGTTGACCAGCGCGTTCCCGACCAACACTTCTTCGAGCAAAAAATGAACTCGCGCCGTAATCGTTTACTCGTGGTTACCCTGGCCCTGGCCGTGCTCGCCACCGGTTGCTCCACCCCTCACGCGCCCGCCGTCCCCGCGCGGCAACCCGTCAACTTTCGCGGCCTCGAAACCTGGCCGACCTCGGTCAGGCGAGTGGCGGTGCTGCCCGCCCACGATGCGACCGGCAGCCTGCCGGCGGACTACCTGGCCACCCACGACGAGGCCTGGAACCGGGCCCTGGCCGGCAGCCAGCGCGCGGAGTTCGTTTTTGTTTCCCGACCCACCCTGCAAAAACTCGCCGGCCGCCCCACCTTGGCCTCAGCCGAGGCCTTGCCCGCGCGTTTTTTGGAAAAGGTGGCCGGCCAGACCGGAGCCGAGGCGGTGCTGTTTCTCGATCTGGTCCACGCCAAGGCTTATCCGCCGCTCGTCCTCTCCGTCCGCAGCCGCCTGGTCGCCCCCGACACCGGCAATACCTGGTGGATGATCGACGAGCTCTTCGACGCCGCCGATCCGGGCACCACCCGGGCCCTGCGCGAGGAGGCGAAATCCAGGTCCCAGGGTCCCGGCGACCCCGTCGTGGCCTCCCTGCAGAGCCCCGCGCGTTTCGCCGACCACGCCTTCCGCGCCATCGCCGGCGTCCTGCCTCCCCGCCTGTCCGAAAACGAACCCGACAACACAAAGAATGCGACCCCGCCCGCATTTCCCGCTAAAAAACATCCGCCGCGTGCCGATACCATCACTCGTTAAACCTAACGGCGTTCCCTCGCGATTTGGCTCAGGGCTGACCGTGCAATCCAAAGCATCGCCATGATCACCAATCCTCCCATCGGGGGCTCATCCCCCCTCTCCGGCCCGGACCCCCTGCGTCCGAAGGCCCTCGCGCGAGACACCTCCGCCCCTCAAGTGGAGAGCCTCTCCACCGCCAACGCCGAAGGCCTGCGCACCGCACTGGCCGAGACTCCCGCCATCCGCACCGAGGTCCTCGCCCACGCTCAAACCCTCGCCGTGGATCCCAGCTATCCGCCGCTCCAAATCATCGAGCGCGTGGCCAAGATGATCGCCGCTTCCCAGGACCCCAGCGCAACCGTCGACTAAGCCGCCATGACTCCGCACCCTTACGCCCGCGCTTACCAGACCCAGTCCATCCTGACGGCCAGCCCCGGCCAGTTGGTCTTGCTCATGTATGACGGAGCCCTGCGCTTCATGGCCCAGGCCCGGGCCGGTTTCGCCCTGCCCGAGGACAACTACTCCCGCATCGAAAAAATCAACGTCAGCATCCTGCGCGCCCAGGCGATTCTCAACGAACTGCGCGCCAACCTCGACCACAACGCCGGCGGCGAGATCGCCAAAAATCTCGACCGCCTCTACGAATACTACGTTCGTCGTCTCCAAGAGGCCAACCTGCGCAAGGACGAAGCTCCCGTGATCGAGATCGAAGCTCTCGTCCGCACCTTGCGCGATGGATGGGCGGAGATGCTCATGGGCCGCGAAGCCAAAGTCGCTTAAACCATGGCCTCAGGCTCGCATACCCAGCGCTTGCTAGCCTGCCTGGAGGCATTCGCCCACCAGGAAGACGGAGCGTTTCGCCGCGACGACTGGCCCGCGTTGGCCGAAATCCTCCAACGCGAATTGGCGGTCGTGCACGGCCTGGTGGACGCGCAATCCAGCGAGCAGCCAAACGATGCCCTCTCGGCCCGGGTCGACCAGG
>CAYNUW010000007.1:0-30354 GCA_964400455.1 uncultured Akkermansia sp.
TCTGTTCTATGTGTTCGAGATCGACGAGAACATAATCGCCTGCGTTACGGTGGCCTTTTACGCGGACAAACCCGACTTGGCCGAGGTAGGCTCGCTCTACGTGATGCCGTTCTATCACAATCGAGGCATCGGACGCAGACTTATCGAATATGCCGCCATGCGGGCGCGCGAGAAAGGCGCCGCCCGCCTGCTGGCCCTTTCGACGCAGAGCTACTCCTTCTTCACCTCGGTCATGGGCTTTCGCGAGACCACGCCGGATGTTTTGCCCGAGGCCAGGCTGCGGGCCTATGCCGAACAAGGCCGAAATCCCCGGGTGTTGCTCAAGGATCTGTAGCAGCCGCTGGCTTAGCCGTCGGTCTCGTCAAGAACCACGGGTTCGGCGCGCGAGATTTTGCGGCCGTCGTGCTCCAGTTTGTAGAGGGGCAGGGGCGGGCGTTTATCCAAGCGTTTGAGCAGGCCGGGATCGGTTCGCTTGGTCAATTCGAGCCAGCGCAGTCCCGATTCCTCGCAGGCGAGCAGGTTGGCGTGTGCCTTGTGGGTTTCCGGTCGGCCGAGCACACGCGCCGTGGCGCTCGCCGCCGAGTCCACTCCGGCGGGTTGGTCCTTACGCTCCAGAACCAGGCAGGCGTAGGCCTGGGAGCGCAGGTCCACGCCGGCGCGCTGGGCGAAGCGCACCCATGCCGACGACGCCTGGACTCCCGGCGGAGGCGGGGCGAAAAAGTGACACCACTCCCGTTCTCCATCCGGTTTGAACAGGGGGCAGTCGGCGGCGTGCGTGCAGGGTGCAACGATACGGTGGGTGGTGCGGAGCCGATCCCGAACCTCGGCGAGCAGGCGACTGTCGGCGTGCGTGCCCGGCTCGACCCATAACACGGCCGTCGCGCGTGTGGCCAGGCGCAGTAGTTCTTCCCGACCTGCGCTGTCCATCTCGTTGATCACGTGGCTTACCGCCAGAACGAACCCACTGGTTGCCTGCGCAGGGGAGCGGGCGTCTATTTTAAGTTGCGGATGCTCCGCGAGTAGCCGGGCAGTCGCGTAGGCCACCGCTTCGGGCGAGTGGTCATGCAGCCAAACGCCGCCGAACCACTCCGCGCCAAAGCAGGCGACCACTCGGCGACTGGCGACGCCGGAGCCGCAGCCGAAATCGAATAGCGCCGTGCCTGCCGGCGGTTGCCAACGGCGCAGCCGCAGTTCGCGCAGCAAAGCGTCCCATTTCCACCCGATGCGCTCCGCGTAGGTGGCGTCGTAGGCCGCCAAGGCGGCTTCGTCTCGCCAGTAGGGGCCGTTGGCCGTCCGGGCAAGAAAGGTGGCGCGCAGGCGGTCCAAAGCTTCCCAGTCGAGTGTGGAAAAATCCGTCATCGCGGATCAACCAAACCAACTTAATCCGAGGAGGGGAGTGTGAAAGTAGGAAAGGGGGAGAAGTCGCGCCATTGTGATTGGCGGCAAATTGCCCTTGTCAGCTGCTGTGTGGGTTTGCTCAACTTCACCTTTTGTCACGGACGCTTAGCTCAGTTGGTTAGAGCACCTCGCTTACACCGAGGGTGTCGGGGGTTCGAGTCCCTCAGCGTCCACCACTTTTCCACCCTCCTTCCAAAACCTCATGCGTCACACGATCTCGATTCTGGTTGAGAACAAGTTCGGCGTGCTGGCCCGCGTCACCGGTCTCTTTTCCGGTCGGGGCTTCAACATCGACTCGCTCAACGTCGCGCCCACTCACGAGCCCGCGCTGTCCCGCATCACCGTCACGCTTAAAGGCGACGACGCCGCGCTTAATCTGGCCATTAAACAGGTGCGCAAGCTGGTCAACGTGGTCGAGGTATCCGATTTTAAGGAGGGCCAGGCCGTTCTGCGTGAGCTCGTGCTCGTCAAGGTGAAGGCCGACGGCAAGACCCGGTCCGAGGTCATGCAGATTTGCGAGATCTTCCGCACCAAGATCGTGAACGTCGACCACACCGAGGTCATCGTCGAGCTCGTCGGCGACTCTTCCAAGGTCAACGCCTTCCTCGACCTGCTCGCTCCCTTCGGCATTCTCGAGCTCGCCCGCACCGGCACGCTTGCCCTTCGCCGCTAAGTCGGCCGCCAGATTTTTTAACCAAAACCCCAACCCTCGTCTCTCCCAACATGCCTGCCAAAGTATACACCGACAAGGACGCCGATCTCGGCCTCTACAAGAACAAGACCATCGCCGTCCTCGGCTACGGTTCCCAAGGTCACGCCCACGCCCTCAATCTGAAGGAGTCCGGCGTCAAGGTCGTCATCGGCCTCTACGAAGGCTCCAAGTCCAAGCCCGTCGCCGAGCAGCACGGCTTTAAGGTCGTCTCCACCGCCGAGGCGGTGAAGCAGGCCGACATCATCTTGGTCGGTTTGCCCGACATGAAGCAGGCCGACGTCTACAAATCCGACATCGAGCCCAACCTCACCAAGGGCAAGACCCTGGTTTTCTCGCACGGTCTCGCCGTGCACTTCGGCCTCATCACCGTGCCGAAGGATGTCGATGTGATCATGGTCGCCCCCAAGGGCCCCGGCCACATGGTTCGCCGCCTTTACGTCGAAGGTAAGGGCATGCCCGCCCTGATCGCCGTTTACCAGGACAAGTCCAAGCAGGCCAAAAAGAATGCCCTTGCTTGGGCCAAGGGCATCGGCTCGACCCGCGCCGGCGTGCTTCAAACCACCTTCAAGGAAGAGTGCGAGACCGACCTCTTCGGCGAGCAGGCCGTGCTGTGCGGCGGCGCTTCCGCCCTCGTTCAGGCCGGCTTCGAAACCCTCGTCGAGGCCGGTTACCAACCCGAGATGGCCTACTTCGAGTGTCTGCACGAGCTGAAGCTCATCTGCGACCTCATGTATGAAAAGGGCATCTCCGGCATGCGCTTCTCCATTTCCGAGACCGCCAAGTATGGCGACATCACCCGCGGCCCCCGCGTGATCAACGCCAAGACCAAGGCCGAGATGAAGAAGATCCTCAAGGAGATCCAGTCCGGCAAGTTCGTGAAACAGTGGGTCGCCGAATACAAGGGCGGGCTCAAGAACTACAACGCCCTGCTCAAGGCCGGTGAAAAACACCAGATCGAGAAGACCGGCGAATACCTCCGTGGCATGATGCCCTGGATGCCCAAGCGCAACATCAAGGGCGTCGCCGGCGCCTACGCTGGCTAATCCGCCGCCGCTGATCTCGCTTCCACGCGGGCGCCGACCCTCTCCGGGCGGCGCCCGTTTTGTTTTGCCCGCCATTTTGCCTCCATCGTGAAGAAACTGGTCCTCGCCACCCGCAAGAGTCCCCTCGCCCTCGCTCAGACCGAGCAGGTGGCCGCCCACCTGCGCGCCAGCCTCGGCGTCGAGACCGAGCTTTTGAAGATCGTCACCACCGGCGACCAGCGCACCGAGTGGTCGCTCGAAAAACAGGGCGGCAAGGGACTTTTCACCAAGGAGCTCGAACAGGCGCTGCTGCGCGGCGACGCGGATGTCGCGGTGCACAGCTGCAAGGACCTCCCCGGAGAAATGCCCGAGGGACTGGCCGTGGCCGGTTACTTGCCGCGCGAGGATCCGCGCGACGTGCTGGTCGTGCGCGAAGGGGTTGAAACGCCCGGTCTAATCGCCACGTCGAGTCCACGTCGCCGGCTTCAGTTGGCGATGCTTTTTCCCGACGCGGAGTTTACCGAGATTCGGGGTAACGTGGACACGCGCCTGCGCAAGATCGGGCAGGATCAGGTCGCTGACGCCACGGTTCTCGCCGCCGCCGGTCTACGCCGCCTCGGCATCCCCGGTTGGCAGGGCGTCGCGTTTCATGCCTTGGGTTTCGAGCACATGGTGCCCGCCGTAGGACAGGCCGCCATCGCGCTCCAGACGCGTCAGGCCGACGCCGCCCGCCTGGCCGTCGTGCTGGATGCGCGCACGGCTCGGGCCGTCACGCTGGAACGCGCCTTTCAGCGCGCCCTGGGTGGCGGTTGCCAGACTGCCTTCGCCGCGCACGTCACCGCGGACACCTTGTGGTTTTACCACCACGAAATCGGTCTCCGCAGCCTGCCGTTGAGCGACGCCGAAATCGACGCGCCCGAGCGGACGGCGCGCGCGATGCTCAAACATTTCGGGTTTCAGCTTTGATCCCGGTTTTCTTCTGTCGGCGAGACGTGAAGCAGGGGATGGCGTGAGCCGGCAGGTCGGGCGCGCGTTACTCCAAACAGAGGAATCCGGCCGCAAGCTTCCCTTTTGGCCGCCCCGCGGCTAGTTTGCCGGATGTTTAGGCGGACAGAGGGGGCCGCCGGCTAATGTTCGTATTACGAACATTGCCCGGTCGGGCCGACGGGATGTGCCTCGTTCCGTGAAGTCGGCTTGGGCGGGGGAGAAACTCTCGCGATTCGCCGCTGGGTGGCAGAGCGACTTCTGCCCCCTAGTGCCTGGTCTCATACTTGCCGGTGTCCGACCGGGTGGAATTGCCACCCGAATGAACCTACGCTGCACTCGGGTCATGAGCTCCGTTTCCGCCATAGAATCCGCGATCGAAAAGCTCAGCCTTGCCGAGCAGAAGATCATCGCCTTGCACTTGGGTGAACGTTTGGTGTCGCAGACTCGTCCCTCCGACTGCGAGGCACACGACGACGGCATACCGTTCCTTAGCCCGCTGGATACTGGTTTCACTTACGTGGAGAGCGTGCCTCGGCGTTCCCGTCGGCAAGGGCGAGTCGCCTGAAGACCAGGGCGCGAGCCGGATGCTTGTGCCGGTTTCACGCCTTTTTTGTCGGACACCTACCATAACTTGGGGTCGGGCGGGTGCCGGGTTGACCCGCCTGGGTCCTACGCCAACAACCGCCTCGAAACCCCTCGAACCCCATGAATGTCACCTTTCAAATGACCAAGGCCGGCGGTCAGATCGCCCCGGTCGCTTTTCGTTTGGGTCGGCGGACGGTTGAACCCTTCCATACCGCTCCGTGGTGCGGTCAGCCGGAAGCCGCCCAACTGATCCCCCTCTTGCGTGAACTGCGGGGGGATTTTTTTTGCGCACCGTTTGGCGCCGGTCCGGCTTGGCGGGGGGAGGAGCACCCGCCGCATGGCGAGACGGCCAATGCCGATTGGACGGTGATATCGTCCACTCCGGAGCGTCTGGTCGCCCGCCTGGACACCCGAGTCCGCCCCGGAGTCATCACCAAGACCATCGAGGTCCGGCCCAACGAGACCAATCTTTATCAGTCGCATCTTTTCGAACGAATGCAGGGTGGAATGTGTTTTGGGCATCACGCCATGCTCGACTTTAACCGCAATGGCCCCGGGTTCGTGTCCACCAGCAAACTGCGGCTCGCCCAGGTTCTGCCCGCGCCTTTCGAGAATCCGCCCCAGGGTGGCTACACTTCACTGCGGGAAGGCGCGTGGTTGCGTCGCCTGGACAAGGTGCCGTTGGCCGCCGGCGGACTGGCCGATTTGACCCGGTTCCCGGCCCGCGAGGGATTCGAGGATCTGGTCATGATCCACCACCGCGATACCGAGGACTTCGCGTGGTCGGCGGTGGTTTTCCCGGCTAAAAAGTTTGTCTGGTTCTCGTTAAAAAACCCCGCGCACCTCGCCTCGACCGTGCTCTGGCACTCGCATGGCGGCCGGCACTACGCGCCTTGGAACGGGCGCCACCGTGGCGTGCTCGGGGTCGAGGATGTCACGGCCTACTTTCATCTCGGGCTGGCCGCTTCGCTTGCGCCCAATCCCTGGTCGGAAAGGGGCGTGGCCACCGCGCTCAAGTTTTCCCGCGACACGCCCCGGCGTATACCCTACATCATGGGGGTGGCGGCCTTGCCACCCGGCTTTGACCGGGTGCGCAGTATCCGACGCACCGCCGACGGGGTTCGGCTTACGGCGGCGGGCGGCGCGATCATCGACCACGTGGTGGACACCGCCTTCCTGCGCTAATCGCGGGCTTATGCCTGCAGGCGCCCTTCTCCCTTTCACCCCCAAGCCATGAAAATCTACCGCGACTACCTCGAAAACTTAAAAGGCAAAATCCTGCTCGGCTGCGATGGCTTTGTGGATGAGACCTATCAGATCGTGGACGTTCGTCAGAGCCCGACCGAGTTCGTGCCCATGCAGCGTCTGCGCCAGTTCGGCGAACTGATCGTCGCCCGCGCCGATGGCGGGGTGGGGTTGGAGTTGGTCCCCAAGCGCCGCTGTGAAGGCGGCTTTGGCATCAACACCGGGCGGGTCGCGGCCTGCCTGGGTTTGAAGCCCTGTCTGCCGGGACTCTACGGACGCGACGCGATAGATCCGGCGTATCACGAATTTCAGGACACGTGTGAACTGCTCTCGCTCGGAGATCCGGCCCTCACCATCGCCCTCGAGTTTGGCGACGGCAAGGTGTTGATGAGCGATTTGCAGGCGGTCTCCAATCTTACCTGGTCAGACCTCCAGCGTCAGTTCGGCGAGGCCAAGCTGAAGGAGTTGTTCGCCGGGGTTGATATTTTGGGCCTGGGCTATTGGTCGCTCACCGCCCACTTCGACGGACTCTTTGAAGGCTTCATGTCGCAGTATGCGAACACCACGCCGCCGCGCCGCATGTTTTTCGACTTTGCCGACATCAAAAAGAAGTCAGGCGAATCGTTCGCGCGCAGCTTGGAGCTGATCCGAGCACACAACGATCGGATTCCGATGACCTTTAGTCTCAACGAGCACGAGGTGATGGAGCTGCTGTCCCGGATCGGCGTGGAGCGTCCCGTGCTGGAGCCCGCCGCCGTCGCCGCCGCGCTGACCGTGGCCCGGCAGAAGATCGGTTTTGACGAGTTGGTGGTGCACACCCCGGAGTTTGGCGCCGCTTCCAGCGCGCGGGAGGGCGAGGCCTTCGCCATCCAGGAACGCCAGACCAAGGTGGTGCGGCTCGCGGGCGCGGGCGACAGCTTCAACGGAGGTTATCTGTGCGCCTCGCTGGGCGATCTGCCGCTTAAGCAGCGACTCGTCGTGGCCAACGCCGTGACCGCCTTTTTCGTCACCCACGCCACCGGTCCGACCGAGGAGCAGTTGCTCGCCCAGATCGAAAAGGCGTCCGACCGTTGAACGCGGGTTCAACCCGAAAACCGGCTTTGATCGGGGCGATCTGGCGAAAGCTACCGGGCGTCTGGGCGTTCTCTCACCACCTCAACGCACTATTCAGCGCGCTTCGGGGATTCGTTCACGCCCATCTACTCCAGCATCTTTCGCCATCTCACCTCCTCCAAATTCGGTTTTCGGGTTCAAGGCAGGGAGATCCGGAGGCGGACGAATTTTTTTCCGTCCGTCGAATCTAGCGGCACGGTGGCTCGGCGAAGCTCGTAGAGGTCAAACTCCTGGACCAGCTCGTCGGCCACGCCCTCCGCCGACCAAGTCGAGGCGCCGGAGAGGTCGCTCGTCCACTCGACCTGTCCGATCACGCCGGAAACGGCCTTGCCGCGGCGGTAGTCGAAGCGGAGCTCGGAGCCGACGACTTGTATCCAAGTAGCGGATGCATCCGGCGCCGCGGGGTCGAGGGCCTGGTAATACTCCAGCAGGTTGGATGCGCCGTCGCCGTCCGGATCGCCGGTCGGTGAGGGATCGGCAAGGCCGTCGGCCCACTCCGAGAAGCTCGGTGCGGTGACGGTGAGAACGCCCTGGAGGTAGGAGATGTTGTAGTTGGTGGCGGAGAAGGTGCCGCCGGTCGGGTTGGAGGGCACGATCGCATAGGTGCCAGCCGCCGCGTGCGGGGAGGCGCCACCCACGGGGGTGAGGGTGACCGAGCCGATGGTTTGACCGAGGGCCAGACCCGAAGTGGAAAAGGCGGAGCTGCCGGGGATGAAGGTCCCGCCAAAAGGTTTGCTGCGATCCAGCGCGGTGATGATCAACGGGCGTCGTTCGACGTTGCTCGGGGCCACCGGTATGGTGACGGTCGCCGCACCGGCGCTGGCGCAGGTGATCACGCCCACGTATTCGCCGGCGGCGGTGCCCGCCGCGAGGCGCACGTGGACGGTGGTGGGCGGAACCGTGCCCGCGCCGCCGATGGTCTGGGTGGGAGCGAAGCCGCCCCCGCCACCGGCCGTTTGCGACACTTCGAAGCCCGCCGGGGGCGTCACCAGAATGCCGGCGGTCAAGTCGGAGCCCGCCACGGTGAAGCTGGCTGGCGCGGGTGAGGCCTCGCCGTAGAGGGCAGGCACGGCCGCGAGCGAGCCGGTGGCGGTGATGGCGGGCGTGGGGACGGTTGTGGTCGCGATGACCACGTCGTCGATGAAGGCACGTTTTGCGGTGGTGGCGATGGTCACGGTCGAGTTGGCCGTTCCGCCGGTGAAATTGACGGTTTTGGCGACGTAGGGGCTGGAAAGTGTGTTGGTGTAAGTGACGGTTTGTGGGGGCAGACCGGTCACGGAGACGGTGATATCGCCCTCGATGGTCGTCCAACCCTTGACCTTGAAGCTCACGGTGAACGAACCGCCGCTTGCGCTGAGGTCGAGCGCCCGGCTGGTGATGGAGCCGGCGGTCGAGTTGTTGCCCAGTTTGACCGTGCCTCCGGCTGAATAAGCCAGGGAGCAACTGGGGAAGTTGGGCGCGATGCTGCCGAGCGGGGTGCCGCTGGGGCCGGTATTTGAAGCGTCATTACCAGAGGTCAGCCCGGAGAAGTCTTCACTGAGCAACACACCGCCGCCGCCGCCTGCACCGGCGCTGGTGACGGCGAGCGAGAGGGTGGCGGTGCCCGTGCCGTTGGCGTTGGTGGCGGAGAGGGTCACGGTGGAGTTGCCGGCCGTGGTGGGCGTGCCGGTGATCCGGCCGGTGGCGGCGTCGAGGGTGAGTCCGGCCGGCAGGCCGGCGGCGGCGTAAGCGGTCGGGCTGTTGGTAGCGGCTATTTGGTAACTGAAGGCTTGGCCGACTACGCCGGCTGCAGTCGGGGCGCTGTAGATGGCTGGCAGGCTGGGCGTGGCGGTGGTGGGAATAAGGAAGTCCCGCACCACGGCCATGTGCTGCATGTTGGTCGCGCCGCTGTCGTTGACGCGCACGGGGGCGGGGAGGGGGGTGTAGACGCGGCTGTCGAAAACCAAGCCGTTGGGGAAGGTGTTCGCACCGAGCACCACCGGGGTGCGGAGGGCGTGAAAATCGGCATCGGCCAGGACCCAGTCGTAGGGCTTGCTGCGGCCCGCGTTGGTATTGCCGTTCCCGGCTTGATCGACCGGGTAGGGGCCGCTGGTTACGAAGTAGGCGGAGAGGGTTTGGACGCAGGCTTCGGTGCGGCTGTCGGTGTTGAAGTCACCGCCCAGCACCACGTAGTCGGAGGCGGGGATGCCCTGGGCGGCGATGTAGTCGAGGACCTGCCTGGCCTCGGCGTTGCGGTTGCTCGAGCTGGTGGTCAGGAAATGCACGCTGATCACCCACAAGTCCTTGTCGCCGGGAATGTCGAGTCGGGCCCAGGCGAAGTCGCGGTTGCTGACGTTGGTATCCTCCCATTCGCCGGAGGCGAGGATGGGGTAGCGGCTGACGACCCCGTTGGGAATCTGCCCGGGGCTGGGCTCGCGCATGTAGTGAAACGTCGGGCCGAAATTCATGTCCACCCAGGCGCGAAAGTCCGCCGCCGTGTTGTTGAGGTAGTTAAATTCCTGCACCAGAACGATGTCGGGTCTCAGGCCTTGGAGGATGCGATTTCCCTCGCCCGGGTCATAATCCTGGCCATTGCCGCTGGTCAGGTTCGCGGCCACGATCCGGATACGCTCATCGGCGCGCAGAGAGGTGATGAAGCTAAGCGCGAGAAGAAAAATGAGCAGACCGCTTCGGGCGGAGAAGTGACAGGAGGATGGCACGGTTGGATGGAATGGAGGGAGCCTTAGCCTAGATGAGGCCAAGTGTTCCGTAACATGAGAAACAAACCGACGGGAGCGCAAACGGACTCGGTC
This sequence comes from uncultured Akkermansia sp., assembly GCA_964400455.1. Classification (GTDB taxonomy): domain Bacteria; phylum Verrucomicrobiota; class Verrucomicrobiia; order Opitutales; family Opitutaceae; genus IMCC26134_A. Next base: position 9,855 of record CAYNUW010000007.1, read on the forward strand.
GTTGCCGGTCGAATCAGACCGCGACTCAGAGCCGGCGCGTGATGTGTCCTGGATCCGGCAGCAGCCCGGCGATGAAGCGCGCAAGATCTGCCTGGGCTATGCTGAATACAGTTGGCTAAGGCGCGACGGCGCCGGGGCGGAGGAGGCGGAGGTCGAAGACGCCGCCGGCGCGGAAACGTTTGGAGACGAAGCGGACGACGAGTTTACCCTCGGGGGCGGCGGCGAGCAGGTCGGTCGGAATGGGGTAACGCAGGTCGATGAAGCGGTCGCGGGCTTCGCCGTTGAGTTCCTGGGTGGCGATGACGGTGCCATTGACCACGATGTCGAACGTGCGACCGGTATCGGAGCCCCAGTAGGTGACGAACAGCTCGGCGGCTTTTTCCCCGCGGGTGGACAGGGTGTATTGGAACCAGTCGCCGTCGCGCCAGCGGCGACCGCGGGTGGTGCCGGTGTTGCTATTGGTGGAGGCCTGGAAGTCGTGTTCGACCTCGGGTTGCTGTTCGCCGATGGCCACGCGATCGAGGGTGGCGGCTTCGAAGGCGGCGCGGGCGCGCTCCTCGGCGGCGAGGCGTTCGCGGCGCTCGGCGAATTTGGCGGGTGTGCCGATTTCCCAATACATCTGGTAACGCTCGTCGTGGGAGCGGAAGAAAGGGCGGAGGGCGACGCCCTCGGGCTGGTCGCTGGGGATGGTTTTTATGACCAAGCGCAGGTCGGGGGCGGAGGAGTCGCGGGTGACGTGGCGGGGCAGATCCTCGATCGAAGTGTGGAGGACGGGCACGCGGTCGAGCGGGATGGTGGGACCATGGGCGACGTGGCCCATGCGGCTGTCGTCGGCGACGAGGCCTACGAGGTTTTCGGTCCCGGATGAAGCGACCATGACGATGGGACCGTGCAGGATGGACACCCAGTCGGAGCCATCGGGCAGTCGCTCGGCGCGGGTGCGCATGGGCAGGGAGACTTCAACGACGTCGCCCTTGCGCCAGGTGCGGCGAATCTCGGCGTAGCTGGACGGGGTGGATTCGGTGCGCACGCGGCGACCGTTGACGCGCACGGCGAACTCACCGGCGGCGACCCATTCGGGGTGGCGGATGCGCAGGGCGAAGCGGGAGGCGTGGGGCAGGTCGAGCGTGAGGCGGGTGGCACCCTCGTCGGGGAAACGGGTGGTCTGGCGAAGGGTGGCGCCAGGTGCGAAGGTGAGTTCGGAGGGGATGAAAAGGTTGACGTAAAGATCGTCGCCGGAGCGCGAGTAGATGAATTTGCCGTATTTGCCGGGGTTCTCCATGCCGCTGCCGACGCAGCACCAGAAGGCGTGGCCGGGATCGGAATAGACGCGGTAGTGCTGCGGGCGGATCGGGGTGAAATAGACGTAGCCGGGGCGCTCGGGGTGGATGGAGGCGAGGATGTGGTTGTAGAGGGCGCGCTCGTAGTAGTCGGCGTAGGCGGCGGAAGGCTCGGCCTGGAACAGCTCCTCGGTGAGCTTGAGCATGTTGTAGGTGTTGCACGTCTCGGGACCCTCGCGGCTTTCGAGGATGGGGCGGAAGTTGTCCTTGGGCTGGAAGTGTTCGCCGACGCTGTTGCCGCCGAAGACGACACTGCGTTCGCGGGTGACGACATCCCAGAAGAAGCGGGCTCCGCCGTGGGCCGCGGGGTCGCCGGTGAGGGCGGCGATGCGCTCCAGGCCGATGACTTTCGGGATCTGGGTGTTGGCGTGCAGGCCGGTGAGCTTGTCCTCCCGGGCCACGAGTGGATCAAGCACGACGCGGTGGTTGAGGCGGCGGGCGGCTTCGAGGTATTTGCGGTCGCCGGTAAGAGAATAGAGATCGGCGAAGGATTCGTTCATGCCGCCGTGTTCGGAGCGAAGCATGTCCTGCATCTGCTCGTCGCTGAGGCTGGAGGTGAGGTCGAGCCACCATTCGCCGAGGCGGATGAGCATGTCGCGGGCGAGGGGGCGGTCGAGCAAGACGTAGGCGTCGCGCAGGCCGGCGAAGGTTTTGTGAATATTGTAGAGCGGCACCCAGCGGTTGTTGAGGCCGAAGCCGTGGGCGTTGATGCGGCCCGCCTTGATTTGGGACCAGATTTCGCGGCTGCGGGGCACGCCCCCGATGTAGCCGTCGCCGTAGGCGGCTTGGCAGCGGGCCAGCTCGGCGAGCATGTAGTCGAGGCGGCGGACGAGCTCACCATCCTCACGGTCGAGACCGGAGGAGGCCATGAGGGCGAGGGCGGAGAGGTAGTGACCGGCGGTGTGGCCATCGAGGCCGGTGCTCTCCCAGTTGCCGTAGGGAGGCGCCTTGGGTTCTAGGCCGGCTTCACGGAGAAAGGGGGCGAGCAGGCGGTCGGGGTCGTGGGCGAGCAGGTAGTCGAGATTGGCGCGGGCGGCGGCGGTGAAGGGGCTCTCCAGCAGGCGCACGGTGGCGGGTGCGGGGAAGGTGGCGGCCGGGGTGCTGGCCGCGGTGGATGCTCCCGGCAGGGCTAGCAGGGCAAGGGCATGGGTGAAATGGCGGAGCATGGCGGTCGGAGTGTCTCGGTGAGTGACGGAGCGATGTGAGTGTGGGGCGACCTACTTAGCGACGTTTCTGGTCTTTAACCGACAACGAGATTTTTTTCGGAGTCGAAGAAAAAGCTCCCCGGGCTTCTCCGGGGCCAGGTGCGGCTCCCAGGGCGAGCCTCGGAGAGTGGGAATTCGCAGAGCACGAAGCGAAGGATGTGCAGTGCTCGTGCGAGGCGGTTCAGGGCTCGCGGCGGCTGGGGCGCAGGTCGGCGTCGAGCCAGAGTGTCCGGCCGGGGCGGAGGTTGATTTCGGTGCGTTTTTCACCGTGGAGCACGGTGGCGGTGCGGCGGCTGCCGGGGGCGGCCTCGATGCGTGCGCCGACGAGGCGGCCGTCGCGCCATTTGACATCCACGATGAAGCCGCCGCGAGCGCGCAGTCCCGAGACCTGACCGGTGGGCCAGGCGGCGGGCAGGGTGGGGAGCAGCTCGATGGAGGCGTGCATGGCGGCCGGATCGGTGGCCTCGGCGATGGTGCCGAGGCGGCTCTGCATGATCATCTCCACGATGCCGGCGGCACCCCCGAAGTTGCCGTCGATTTGGAACGGGGGGTGGGCGTCGAACATGTTGGGATAGGTGAGCCCGGGACTGATCAACCGCTTGATGATGCTGTAGGTGCGTTCGGCGTCGCCGAGGTGGGACCAGAGGCAGATGCGCCAGCCGGTGGCCCAGCCAGTGGATTCGTCACCCCGAAGATCGAGGGATTTTTTGACCGCCTGGGCAAGGTCGGGGGTCTCGCGTAGGGAAATGTCGCGACCGGGGAAAAGGCCGTAGAGGTGGGAGACGTGGCGATGGCGGGGATCGCCCCGGCGGTTGTCCTCGTCGGCCATCCATTCTTGGAGCTGGCCGAGGCGACCGATTCGGTTGGGCACCAGGCGGGCGCGCGCCTCGACGAGTTGTTGACGGAGTTCTGGGTCCACCTCGAGCAGTGCGGCGGCGCGGAGGGTGTTGGCGAAGAGGTCGCGCAAAATCTGGTTGTCCATGGTCGGCCCGGCGGCGGCACCTCCGTGTTCGGGTGAAATGGAGGGATTGGTGACGAGATAACGACCGGAGGGGTCGGGCTGTAGGGTATCGAGGAAGAATTCGGACGAACCTTTGAGCAGGGGGTAAATACGGCGGAGCACGGCGCGGTCGCCGCTGAACTCGTAGCGGTCCCAGAGGTGGAGGCAGAGCCAGGCGCCTCCGGTGGGCCACATGCCCCATTCCGCGCCGTCGATGGGGGCGGTGGCGCGCCAGAGATCGGTGTTGTGATGGACGACCCAGCCGCGCGCGCCATACATCTCGCGAGCGGTGCGCGCGCCGGAGACGGCGAGGTCTTCGACCATGGCGATGAGGGGTTCGACGGTCTCGGGCAGGTGGCCCGACTCGGCGGGCCAGTAGTTCATCTCGGTGTTGATATTGATGGTGTATTTGCTGCCCCAGGGTGGGTTGGTGCTTTGGTTCCAGATACCCTGGAGGTTGGCGGGCTGCGTGCCGGGGCGTGAGCTGGACAGCAGTAGGTAGCGACCGAACTGGTAGTAGAGGGCGGCGAGCTGGGGATCGCCGCCCTCGGCGAAACGACGGATGCGCTCGTCGGTGGTGAGACGCATGGAATCGCTGGAGCCGAGGTCGAGGGACACGCGACGGAAGAGGGGCTGATAGTCCTTGAGGTGGGCTTCGAGCAGGCGGGCGGGGGACTTGCGGGCGGCCTTGGCGAGGGTGGCCTTGACGACGGATTCGGGATCCTGGCTCAGGTCGTCGAAGCGGCGAAAATTGGTGGCGGCGGCGATGAGCAGCGTGACCGAGTCGGCCTGTTTGACGTCGATGCGGTCGGTGGTGGCGGAGAGCGTGCCTTTGGCGGGGAGGATTTTTACCCGGGTTTGGAAACGAATGGCTCCGGGGATGCCGCCGGCGTCGCCGCCACGGGCGCGCAGCACGAGGGTGTCGCCGTCCTCGACGGTGATGCCGGCGTCGGGCATGGGAGTTCTCATGCCCGCGCCAAAGGTGATGGAGCCGGGGCGACTCGCGTGTATCCGCATGACGATGACGTCGTCGGGTGCGCTGGCGAAGACCTCGCGCACGTAGTCCACGCCGTCGATGGTGTAGCGGGTGGTGGCGACGGCGCGATCGAGGTCGAGATCGCGATGGTAACGGGATGCCTCGCCCTCGGGGAAAGCAAGCCTCAGGTCGCCGATGGTTTGGTAGGGCATCTGGCCGCGCGGGATGGCGATGACCTTCTCATTGATCAGTCGGTCGGCTTCGGCGCGTTTATCGGCGAAGACGAGCCTGCGGACCTCGGGAAGGGCGGCCCGGGCGGCGGGGTTGACGGGATTGTAGGGGCCTCCGCCCCAGATGGTGTCCTCGTTGAGCTGGAGGCGTTCGTCGCGGAGGTCGCCAAAGACCATGGCGCCGAGGCGACCGTTGCCGACCGGGAGGGCCTCGGTCCATTCCTTGGCCGGCCGGTCGTAGCGGAGCAGGAGCGGGTGGTCGGCGACTTGGGCGAACAGGCCGGCGCAAGAGGACGCGAGGGAGAAGGAAACCGCCATGAAACGACGGCAGGCAGCACAGAACGAAATCATGGCGGTGGGAGGTGGGGTGCGTTGGAGCGGTGGGCGGCGGGTTTTACTCGAACTGCCAGTTGTCGAGTTTGAAGAGGGTTTTGCCCTTCTCGCCGGTGAAGCGCAGGCAGAGGTCCTGCACGCCGGAGAGATCGGAGACCTCGGTGGAGACGTCGACCCAGCGGCGAGCGCCGCCGGTGGTGGTGATCTTGACCGTGCCGACGAGTTTGCCCTCGGGCCCGCCGACGCGAACCTCGATCGTGCCGGTGTTGTCTTCGGGTGAGGCGACGCGGGCGGTGAACTTGGTCGCGCCCTGGGCGCCGAAGTCCACGCCGCGCAAGAGCACCCAGTCGCCGTCCTGGAGGTCGTGGAGATTCATGCCGCCGTCGGGGTTGGGCTCGGTCTCGACGCCGCTTTGGGCGGCGAAGGTCTCACCCTCAACGCGGGTGAAAGGGTTGAGGCGGCCGTGCTGCTCGATGCCGTCCTCGGTGTAGACGACCTTGCGGATGGAGCCATCGGGCTCGTGGAAGAACTCTTCGAGACCGAGGTTGCGGCGGAAGCCGCCGGGGATGCCGGATTGGCGGGCGACGACGCGGTTGTGATAGATGTGATACCAGCGATTGTTGAATTCGAAGAGAGCGGCGTGGTGGTTGTTATTGTTGATGGGGTGTTGTTCGGAGACGATGCCGCGATAGGTGAAGCCCTGGGTGGGGTGGTCGCTGGTCATGTAGTCCCACCTCATGCCGGCGCGTGGGGTGGTGGAGTAGGAGAAGTAGTAGGTGCCGTTGCGTTTGTAGACCCACCCCGCCTCGAAGAAGTTGGGCGCGTTCATCTTTATGATCTCGCCGTCGATGCTGATCATGTCGCGGTTGAGCTTGGCGACGCGCACGTTGTCGTCGCCGTTGCCGCCGAAGTAGAGGTAGGCCTGGCCGTCGTCGTCGATGAAGACGCCCGGGTCGAAGAGCCACATGTTACGAGCGGGCTGAACGCCCGGGGTGTTATGGGTGATGAGGGCGCGGCCCAGCACGTCCTTGAACGGGCCGGTGGGGGAGTCGCCGACGACGACGCCGATGTTGGCGCCACCGTTGCCGAAGTAGAGGTAGAATTTGCCGTCGCGTTCGATGGCTCCGGGCGCCCACGTGCGTTTGGCCCAGGTGGTCTGGTCCTCGGCGCGAAACACGTTGCCGTGGTCGGTCCAGTTTTTGAGGTCGGCGGAGGAGATGCAGACGATGTTGGGGATGTTGTAGCTGCCGCCGACCGGGCTTTCGTCGTCATTGGAGCAGTAGACGTAGACGCGTCCCTCATGGATGAGGGTGGTGGGGTCGGCGAGGTAGCGGTGCGACGCGATGGCCGCGTCGGCAAAAGCCGAGGCGGCCAGGCAGGGCAGGAGGGCGGTGGAGGCGAGCAGGTGACGTAGTTGCATGGGGGGAGGAAAAGGTGGTGACGGAGAGGGAGAGTATGGATCAGCGAACGGGGAGGGACGCGGCTTCGCGGCCGACCTCAAGCACGGCGTGGAAACCGGGTTTGGGTTGGTTGTTGGCGTCGAAGAGCAGGGGGCGGCCGGAGGCGCGCCAGGAGACGCCGTCGTTCACGCCCCAGAAGGTGATGATGCGCACGGCGTCGCGATGTTTGAGGAAAGCGCGGAAGAGATTGGCCCACTGTACGGCGGCGCGGGCGTCGGCTTGGGCGATCAGACCGCCGGCGGTGGCGTCGGTGTTTTGGGTGATGTCGGCGCTGGTATTACCCTGACCTCGCTGGGCGGTGTTGACGTCGAGTTCGGTGACGTGGACGGGCAGACCGAGGGATTTTAGTTCGGTCAGGGCGAGGTCCATTTGTTCGAAAGTGGGCGAGGTAACGCCCACGTGGGTCTGGGTGCCGATCGCGTGAACGGGCACGCCCTCGGCGAGCAGGCCGCGCACGAGACGCAGGGTTTTGTCGCGTTTGCCGGGGTTCTCGAGGCCGTAGTCGTTGTAGCGGAGCATGGCTTCGGGGTCGGCCTCGTGGGCGAAGCGGAAGGCGAGGGCGATGAAGTCGGGGCCGATGATGCGGGACCAGGCGGTCTCGCGAAGGATGGCGTCACCACCGTCGGCGACGGCCTCATTGACCACGTCCCAGACATGGACGCGTCCGCGGTAACGGCCGACCACGGTGTGGATGTGCTCCCTCATGCGCTCGATGAGTTGCTCGCGGGTGGCGTGGGGCTGGGTGGGATCGAAACCACGACGGCGGGGGCGGGCACCCTCGGCGGGCGCGGGGTCGGGGGGCAAGACCTGGTCACCGGCGAAAACCCAGGCGGGGGTCTGAGCGTGCCAAACCAACGTGTGACCGATGATCAACATGCCGTGGCGTTCGCCAAAGTCGACGAACGCGTCGGCGGGGGCGAAGTCGTAGCCGTTGGGTCCCTCGTTCGGATGGATGAGAGCCCACTTCATGTCGTTTTCGGCGACGATGTGATCGAAGTGGCGGAGGGTGGTGGCGGTGTCGGCGCGCACCTGGTCGAGGGTGCGGTCCACGTTGTCGGCTTTCACGTCGGTGGCGGTGGGGATGGTGCGGTTTACCGCAACGCCGACGCGGAAGTGGTCGTAAAAAACGTTTTTGAGCGCGGGGGGCGGTGCATCCGCGAGAAGAGTGGACGCGAGGCCGATCAAAGCTGCGGCAAGCAAAACGGGACGTTGAGGAAAGCGGGGCATGGGGATTGGGGCTGGCTGGGTGGAGGGTTATTGAAAAAGCACGGCGCCGCCGCCGACGGCCAGATCGAGGACGACGGAGCCCTCGTCACCGACGCGCACGGTGCGCACGCCGGAGGCCAGGTCCTCGGCGTCGTGAATGAGGGTGAGGTCACGACCGCTGAGCCAGGGCAGGCTGATGGTGAGGCGGCGGGGGTCTTGGCCGGCGTGGGCGGCGGCGACATACCAGCGCTCGCCGGAGCGGCGGGCGAGCACGACATGGTCGCCCGGGGTGCCGGAGACGTAACGAACCTCGTCCCACGCGGCGGGCACGGCCTTGAGGAAGTCGAGGACGTGAGCGGGCTGCTCATCGAGATTATTGGGGGTGAGCCCGAAGTGTTGGAGGGGCGACTGGAACAGGACGGTGGTGGCGAGCTGGAAGGCGTCGGTGGTGCGGCGGATGACGCCGCGAGTTTGATCGCGGGAGAAGCGGCGGTTGAGCAGGAGGGGACCGTAGTCCATGGCTCCGGCGGGATTGCGCACGAAGGGAAGCACGGTGGCGCGCCAAGCTTCGCCGTCGGCGAAACCTTGGGAAAATACGAGATTCTCGGACGCGGTAACGGCTTCACTCGTCATGAAGTTTGGATACATGCGTTCCCAGCCGCGCGGCAGGGTGGCGCCGTGGAAATTGAGGACCAGCCCGTAGGTGTCGGCGTCGGCGAGGATGTCCTCGTAGAGCTGGATGGTGGTCTGCTTGTCGCCCCCGAAGAAGTCGACCTTGAGGCCGGCCACGCCGATCTCGCGCAGCCAAGCCATCTCGCGTTTGCGGGCGGGGGCGGAGTCGAGGCGGTCGCGGGGGGATTGGGGGGCGTCGTTCCAAGCTCCGTTGGAGTTATACCAGAGGAAAACATCGACGTTTTTGGCGCGGGCGTCGGCGACGAGGCGGGCCATTTTCTCCCGGCCGATGTTGGCATCCCACAGGGCGTCGATGAGGATGTATTCAAAGCCCATGGTGGCGGCCAGATCCACGAAGGCGCGTTGGTCGCGTTCGTTCATGCTGGCGTCCTGCCACAGCAGCCAACTCCACGAAGCGCGGCCGGGGCGGTAGGTGTGGGAAGCGGGGTAGAGCGGGGCGACGACGTCGGTGACGACGGTGCTTTCGACGACCGGGGCGAGGGTGTCGCCGACCGTGAGGGTGCGCCACGGCGTGTGGAGGGGGAGAGAGGAGGCGACGGTGGCGTCGCCGATGCCGGCGTTTTCGGCTGCTTCCGGGAAGGCGATGCGGTAGATGCCCTCGGGAGTGGGGTCGGCTAGACGTGAGCCGACGTAGTTACCGGAGACTCCGGTCTCGGTGAGGTAGGCCCAGCCGGCGTCGCCGAGGCGAAAGAGGGCGGGAAAGGTGAAGCCGAGACCGGAGGGTGAACGGCGGGTCACGGGCACGTCCATGAGGTAACCTTCTTCATAGCTGGGCTTGGTTTTCATCCAACCACCGCCCCAGGCGACCTGGTGGCTGAGGAAGGCGGTGGCGTGAGCGGGCAGGGCGAAGCCGGTGCGTTCACTCTGGACGATGACGCGGCGGTGTTCGCGGGAGGAAAGCCGATAGGAGAAGGCGACGTCGCGGTCGGAGACGCGGAAGAGCACCTCCAGCACATCGCCGCCGGCATTGCGGTAGCGGGTGGTGAGCTGGTTAGCGCGGTGGTGGATGTCGCGCTGTTTGCCGTTGGGCAGGGTGTAGCGCTCGTCGATTTGTTGGCGGGATTCGCCGTCGGCGCGCAGGCTGGTGGAGAAGCTGCCGATGTTAGTTTCGAGCCCAAGCGGGGAAGCGTTGAGCACGGGGCGATCCCGGAGGGAGACGCGATAGGTGAGTTCGCCCTCGCGCAAATCGAGGTGCACGGCGAGGGCTCCGTCGGGACTGCGGACCTCCTGGGCGCGGAGGGCGGCGCAGGCGATCAGGGCAAGAATGAGGGGGGAGAGGCGAGGGAGGCTGATGCTCATGGAGTGGTGGCAGGGATGCGCAGACTCTGGAGCGACCAAGCGGGCACGCTGTGGATAAAGTCGGTGGAGACGGGCAGCGTGGAGTCGAGCGGCCGCACGAGGTCGGGCTGCTCGAAGGTGTTTTGCGCGTCGCGGGAGGAGCCGAGGGTGGTGAGGCGGCCCTGGGCGGCGAGGGACCGCAGGCCGTCGAGGCGCACGCGGGTGGCGAGTGGCTCGGGGTGGGGGTTGACCAGCTTGAGGATGAGTTCGGAGGCGGCGCGGTCGTAGGTGACGGAGACGGCGGGCTCGAAGGGGGTGAAGACGTGTTCAAGCACGGTGACACCGCCGACGCGGCAAAGCACGCGTTCGGGCGAGAGATCCACTTCGAGATCGAGCCAGTCGTCGGCGAGCAAATCGGCTCGGGCGCTGGCGACTTCCATGCGCGACCAGTGGTCGTAGGCGCGCACTTGGTGCAAGGTGTGGCGGCGTCCGCCATCGGCCCCGACCTGCCAGACGTAGCCACCCATACCGGAGGCGTCGGCGCCGAAAAGGATGAGCAAACCGTCGCCGGAAGGGGAGCGGCGAGCGCGAACCTGGAACCGATGCCGTTCGCCGGAGGCGGCGGCCGGTGCGAGGGTAAGCGTGTGGGCGAGGTTGCTGTCGGTTTGAGCGAGGCCGGTCGGGGTGGTGGAAAAAGAGCCGGCGGCGGGCGACCAGGAGGCTAAATCGATGGGGCGTCCGTTGAGGGAAGCCCGCGTGAAGGTGGTGGAGGATTTGAACGTGCCCAGGCCGAAGCGGGCGGGCGCCGGGGCGCGGGGCGGCAGGCCCTCGGCCCGAAAGGTGTGGGCAACGGTGTGGTCGCCCTTGTTGCGCGCGAAGAGCTGCTGGGTGTAGTAGTTGACGGTGCGCAGGACACGGCGGGCGTCGAAGTAGATGAGATCGGGTGTCCACTGGGTGAAGCCGGCGCGGGCGAGCAGCGGGGCGTAGGCGGCCATCTCTACGATGTCGCCGTTGCGTTCGATGCCGGTGAGGTAAGCGGCCTCGGCCAGGGCGCTGAACACGGTGTTGTTCCAGGAGGCGTATTCACCGACGAAGATTTTGGGTTTGGAGCGGTCGAAGGTGTCGAAGCGGCGCTGGTTGCGCAGGAACCACTCGGGTAGTTCGTAGTAGTGTTCGTCGGAGCTGTGAACACCCTGGCGGTGCATGAAGTCGTAGAGCGGAATGTTTGCGCTCAGCCCCGAGTTGCCGATCAGGCGAATCTCCGGGTGGGCCTCGCGGATGGCGCGGACAAAGTGGGGGAAGCGCTCATGAAACTCCGGCGTGTCGTGTTCCTCGTTGCCGAGGCAGAGGTAGCGCAGGCCGAAGGGTTCGGGGCGACCCATGCGGGCGCGCACGGCGCCCCAAGGGCTGTCGGCCGGTCCGTTGGCAAACTCGATCAGGTCGAGGGCGTCTTGGATGTGCTCCTGAAGGTCGGCCATGGGCACGCATTGCACGCCGCCGCCGTGAAAGCCGCAGCTGACGCCGACGGGAACGACGGGGAGTGGCTCTGCGCCGAGGTCCGCGCAGAGTTGAAAGTATTCGAAGTAGCCGAGGCCGTAGGTCTGGTGATAGCCCCAGAGATTCCAGTTGGGTTTGCGTTCCGCGATGTCGCCGACGGTGTCCTTCCAGCGATAGGCGTTGGCGAGGCCGGCACCGTGGGCGATGCAGCCGCCGGGGAAGCGGAAGAACTTCGGAGACAGGTCGGCCAAGGTCTGGACGAGATCCTTCCGCAGGCCGTATTTTCGACCCCGCCAGGTATCCTGCGGGAAGAGAGACACCATATCGAGGGAGAGCACGCCGCGGCCGGAGGTGGTGACCACGAGGCGCGCATCCTCGGCGGTGCGATCAGCGACCAGCACGGCCTCCCGGCGGGACCAAGCGGTGTTGAGCGCCTCCAGTCGGGTGGAGGCGATGACGGTGCCGTCGGGGAGTTCGAGGGCGACGGTGAGCGCGGCGTCTCCGGCCCAGGATGCGACGCGTCCGAACAGGGCAACGTCGTAGCTGGCGGCGGCGTTGACGGCGATGCCGCCAAAACCGAGGTTAGCAATGCCGCCGGCGCCCGGGCCGGTTAGGGTGAGATCAACGTAGCGGGGGTTGCGGGCATTGAGCGGGTCGGTGGTGGCGACGGTCAGATTTACGTTCGCCCCGTCGCGAGCGATGGCTTGCCAGGCGTAGAGGGCGGTGTGTTCGGGCTTGGAGCGGGGGTGGTATTCAAAAGACCGATTCTGGACCAGCTCGGCGTAGAGGCCGCCGTCGGCACCGTAGTTGATGTCCTCGAAGAACAGACCGTAAAGATGCGGGCTCAGGTCGACGCCGCGCCGATTCAGCTCCACGCGAAGATCGGCGGTGGGGGCGGCGTGGAGGTGGGGGAGGGCGGCGCAAACGAGCAAAAGCGCGGAGCGAAACAGCGGTGTCATGTCAAAGGGGAACGGTGAGAGGACGCGTGCCGAGCGGGTGGGTAACGGAAAAAAGAGCGCCGGCTCAGGGGTTCTTGGCGAGCAGCTTTAGCATGGTGTCGGCGTAGCGGCGACCCAAGGTCTGGTAGCCCTCGGCGGAGAAGTGAAGGTTGTCGCCCAGGGCGGCGCAGCCGTCCGAAGGGACGAAGTGCGCGGTGGGGATGAGATCGGGCAGGGTGGCGATGATTTCATTCATGCTCGCGCACCGACCATTCTGATCGGCCGGAACGACGCCGCCGGCGAGTAGGGGGACGTCGCCGGGGCGAAGATCGAGGTCGCGCAGCAGGTTTTCGTAGACGGTCTTGACCTTGGCCGGCCAGGCGCGGTCGCCGGTGTTGGATTCACCCTGGTGGAGCAGGATGCCCTTGATGACGCCGTGGCGGGAAGCAATGCGCCCCATGTCCACGAGGCGGGCGTAGGGATTCTGGCCATACGCGGCGAGTGGGCCTCGCATCCAGTCCGGCGCGGTGGCGATGTAGTCGGCCGAGGTGGCGGGGTCGAAGAGCTCGATGCGGCAACCGCCGACGGCGACGTTGACCACGCCGACGCGGATCTCGGGCGGTAGGCGCTCGACCAGACTGCGGCCGAAGAAGTCGGCGGGTCCGAGACCGGCGTTGGGTCGGGAGAGCGGCGGGCGGGCGGGATACCACTGACCCTGCGCGCGACCGAGAGAGGGAAAGTCCACCGCGGCCAGAACTTGGAAGCGGGGATTGTCCCATTCGGCGTATTCGGCGGGTATGCCGGGAAAGCCCTCCATGTTGGACTGGCCCAGGCAGAGGTAGATGTGGAAATTCTCGTCGCGGCCGAGGGCGGCGGATTCCGAAGCGGAGGTGGCGTCGGCCCAGAGGGAGGGGGACCAAGCGGGGGCGAACAGACAAAGGGCGACGCGCAAGACGCGGACGCAAGGTAGGCGGTGAAACATGGGGCGGAAGGGGTGTTAGCGGAAGATGCGCTGGGCGAAGTGGTGGAGATTATGGGCCCAGTGGGGGGCGTCGTGTCCGAAGTCGTCCACCTGCCAGATGTGCGGGATATCGTTGGCCTTCAGAAGAGCTCGGACGCGCTGGGAGACATTCATCAGGCCGTCTTTGTTTCCGCAGGAAAGATAGAGGAGGCGGATTTTTTCGCGGGCGGCGGCGGGGTCGCGCAGCAACTCCCCGTCGGGGCGGGTGTTGGGTGCGGAGGAAAACGCGCCTATCCAGGAAAACGTATCCAGATTGCCGAGACCAAAGTTGAGGGTCTGGCCTCCGCCCATGGAGAGGCCGGCGATGGCGCGGTGTTCGCGGTCTGTATGGGTCGAAAAGGCGGCTTGCACGGCGGGAATAAGGTGGTCGAGCAGATCGCGTTCGAAGGCGGCGAAGCCGGCGACCTTTTCGCGGGAAAACATCTCGCCGCCCGCCCGGTCGTCGGCGATGGCGCGGCCGTTCGGGATGACAATGATCATCGGGGTGGCGGCATTTTGTGCGATGAGGTTGTCGAGAATCACGTGGGGCGAGGCGAAGCGGATCCACTCGTTCTCGTCGCCGCCGATGCCGTGCAAAAGGTAGAGGACGGGATACTTTTGGTCGGTCGAGTAACCGGGGGGGAGGTAGACGTTGGCGCGGCGGCGGGTGCCGGTGACGCCGGAGTCGTATTCAAAGGGCTGAAGTTGGCCGCGAGGGATGTCGGCGGCGGGGCGGTTAAAGCCGTCGGGAGCGTCGGGGAAGGTCCGGACGTCATCCGGGCCGAGGCGCACGGCGCGATTGAGGTCGGCGCGCACGCGCTCACCGGTGACGGGTTCGGCGGCCGGGTTGGCGGGTTGGGCGGCGAGGGGAAGGGCGGCCAGCAGGGACAACACGGTATGGCGTAGGGTCATGGCGGGGAGGCGGTCGAGGCGGGGATGATGGGGGAAACGCGCGGGGGTAGGGGCGGGCGTGGAGGAAACTCGGAGTATTGTGCATCGGGACGCCGATTCTATACCCGACTGAATCTAACTTTAGACGAAAGACAGAACGGATAGCGTGGGTTTGCGCTATAGTTTGAGCGCCGGAGAAGTTGCGAAAGGTGATTGGCGCGATCAGTGGGACAGAGTGCCGCGCGGGATTGTTTCGAGGGCACACCCCAGCCCCCATGATCGACTCGCCAACTTTACGTTTTTTCGTGTCTCTTTGCGCCGGCTTGGTGCGGCTTCGGTTACGGTTGATGTGGGTTTGGATCTTATCTGGCACCGCGGGGGCGGAGGCAGCGTCGTTGGGGCTGCGACATGAAATCATAACGGGTCAGGCGGCGGCCGGACGGTTTGAGCTCATACCGAGCGCGGGGACGCCGGCTACAATCTGGCATGATGCGGGCGACCATTTGGGCGTTATCCGTGCGGTGGGAGATTTGCGGGCGGATGTGGGGCGGGTCAGCGGGCGTTTCCCGGCGATTGCGAGCGCCGGGCGGGAAAGTCCGCCGAGTTCGCGGCCAGTCATCGTAGGAACAATCGGGAGCAGCGGGTTGATCGATGCCTTGAGCGCGGCTGGAAAGATCGACCGGACCGCGCTGGATGGAAAACGGGAGGCTTTTGTGATTGCCGTGGTCGAGGCACCCTTTGCAGGCGTCGAGCAAGCGCTGGTGATAGCAGGTTCGGATAAACGAGGCACCATCTACGGAATCTATGAGCTGAGTGAACAACTGGGCGTGTCGCCTTGGTATTGGTGGGCGGACGTGCCGGTAAAGGCTCGCGCTAGCGCGCATGTGGTGGCCGGCGTGCATTTTTCGGGCGAGCCGGCGGTGCGGTATCGGGGCATCTTTCTTAACGACGAGGCACCGGCGCTGACGCGCTGGACCAACGTTAAGTTTGGCGGGAGAAACCGCCAGTTCTACACCAAGGTTTTCGAGCTGTTGCTGCGCCTGCGGGCCAACTATCTCTGGCCGGCGATGTGGGGGGATGCGTTTAACGAGGACGACCCGGATAATCCCCGTCTGGCCGACGAATATGGCATCGTGATGGGCACTTCGCACCACGAACCGATGATGCGAGCGCAGCAGGAGTGGTCGCGGCGGAAAAACAGCTACGGCAATGCGCCGTGGAACTACGCGACGAACGCGGAGGGGCTCAGGTCGTTCTGGCGCGATGGCATGGCGCGCAACCACCGTTACGAGAATCTTGTGACCATCGGTATGCGAGGCGACGGAGACGAGCCGATGATTGTCGGCGGGAACATGGCGGAGAACTCCGCTTTGCTGGCTGAGATCATTCGGGACCAACGCACGATCCTGGCGGACGTGACCGGGCGTGCGGCGGAAGATACGCCGCAACTCTGGGCGCTCTACAAAGAGGTGCAGGATTACTACGACCACGGACTGAGGCCGCCCGACGACGTGACGCTGCTGTGGTGCGACGACAATTGGGGCAATCTGCGGCGTTTGCCGCGCGGAGAAGAAGAACGCGGCCGCTCGGGCGGGCATGGGGTGTATTACCACTTCGACTACGTGGGTGGGCCGCGTTCCTACAAGTGGTTGAACACGAATCCACTGCCGAAGATTCAGGAGCAGATGAACCTCGCTTGGGAAAACGGGGTGGACCGAATCTGGATCGTCAATGTGGGTGATCTGAAACCGATGGAGGTGCCGATCGAGTTTTTCCTGCGCATGGCGTGGGATCCGGAATACTGGAGTGCCGAGCGGTGCGAGGAGTTTTTGTTGCGTTGGGCGGAGCGGGACTTTGGTCCGGTTCATGCCGCCGAAGTGGCGGCCTTGGTGGCCGGTTACACCAAGCTCAACGGTCTAAGAAAACCGGAGCTGCTCTCGCCCGCCACCTACAGCCTGATCAATTACCGGGAGGCCGAGCGAGTGCTGGCGGTGTGGCGTGATTTGGCGACACGTGCGCAGGCCTTGCACACGGCTTTGCCGGAGGCGGCGCGGGATGCGTTTTATCAACTGGCGGTGCACCCGATTTTGGCCTGTGCGAATCTGAATGAACTCTACGTGGCGGCGGCGCGAAACACCGCCTACGCCGCGCAGTCACGGGCCTCGACGAATGTGGAGCGGGACCGGGTTCAGGCCCTGTTCCAATACGATGCCGGGCTGACCACTTACTGGAACACCGGCTTTGCGGGCGGCCGGTGGGTGCATTTGATGGACCAGGTCCACATCGGTTATACTTCGTGGAACGAACCCTCGGCCAACATCATGCCGACGGTCATCTCTTACGCGCCGCCTGCGACGGCCGATCTGGGGGTGACGCTGGAGGGATCTTTAGTCGCGCTGGTTCCAGGTGCCAAGGCGCTGTTGCCCGGACTGAGCTCGGAGGGAGGGGCGGCGACGCGTTATATCGAGCTGTTCCGGCGGGGCACCTTGGCGGCGGATTACACGATCGAGTCGGATCAGCCCTGGGTGGTGTTGTCCTCGGCGGCGGGGCGTCTGGGGGATGACCTGCGGGTCGAGGTGGGCATTGACTGGTCGCGGGCTCCGATTGGTCGCGGGGAGGTGGTGTTGACGGTGCGCGGCTCGGGTTCGGCGCTGGCACGAACGGTGCGTTTACCGTTTGAAAAGGCGGCACCGGCGGCGGCGAGTCGCCCGCTCGGGTATCTGGACGCGGAAGGTTACATCGCGATCGAGGCGCCGAACTATGATCGAGCCGTTACGACGGCGGAGGTGGGCTGGAAAACGTTGCCTGACCACGGTCGGAGCGTAGGGGGAGTGACGCCTTGGCCCGTGACGGCGGACAGCGTAGCGGAACCGGGGGGTGGGAGCCCGAGGTTGGAATACGACGTCTACGTTCGTCGCCGCGGCGAACTGGCGGTGCGTTTGGTGGTGTCACCGACGCTTAATTATCTGCCCGGGCAGGCGCTGCGCTGTGCGGTTTCGCTCAATGACGAGACTCCGCGAATCATCGAAGTGGGGGCGATCGCCGACTCGGGCGGGTGGGCGGACTCCGTGCGGGATTCGGTTCGCACGATTTTGACAGCGGTGGTGGTGGAGCAGCCGGGGCACCAGGTATTCAAGTTTTGGATGGTCGATCCCGGCGTGGTGTTGCAGCGGGTGGAGATCGATACGGGCGGTTTATTGCCCAGTTATCTCGGGCCGCCGCAGAGTCCGCGCGGACGCCGGGTGGCCGTGAGTAGCGACGGGGGGGCAAGCGCCTCGTCCTCAGTGGTGGTCGAGGCGGAGGCTGGCACGCGGGGGGCGGACCTACTCGTCAATGCGGCGTCGGTGCCCGCCTACATCACGGTTGCGAGCAACGGCACCGGGAGCAGTCCGGGCGGGATCGCGCGGGTGGTGCGTTACCAGGTGACTTTCCCGGCGGCTGGCGACTATCGGCTCTTTGCGCGGGTGCGGGTGGGTCCGGCGGCGGCTGACGATGACAGCTTTTTTGTGGGCAATGGTTTCGGGGCGAAGAGCGCCACGGTGGGCGGGGATTGGCGGATGTTGAACGGTTTGAGCGGGGGCGGTTTCTCCGCGTTGGGTGACGTGGTGACGGCGACGGGCGGGAGCGTGGGTTCGGGCATTTGGAAGTGGATCGACGTGTCGGGCATCAGCGGCGCGCTCTTTTCCGTGCCGGCCGGGGCGCTGACCCAGATACTGGACATAGGCGGGCGCGAGGACGGGCTTGATATCGACAAGTTTGTTTTTGGGCCGGCCGCGAACACGTTCACGGTGGATGATCTAATGCAAGGGGCCGGTGGCTCCACGCCCGGTGTCGCGATGCGGGTGCTTGAGGCCGAGGCGGGTGTGGTCGGTGCGGAACTCACCATCACGACGGGTAATCCGGCCTACGTGTCGGTGACGACAAACAACCTGAGTGTGCCGGGAACGCCGGCGCGCGTGTTGCGTTTCAGTCCCACCTTTAGCGGGCCGGGGGTGTATCGATTGTTTGCCCGGGTGCGGGTGGGGTCGGGTGGTGCGAGCGATGATAGCTTGTTTGTCGCGGCGGGCTTTGGGGCGAAGAATCCGGCGGTGGCAGGCGATTGGCGCTCGATTAACAACTTCGCCTCCAATGGCCACACGGCGACGACGGCGGTGGTGACCACGGGCGGTTCGGCGGGCACCGGGGTGTGGAAGTGGCTGGACCTTTCGGCTCTGGTCGGAGGGGTCTTTACGGTGCCGAGTGACGCGTTGACCCAGACCTTTGATCTCGGCGGACGGGAAAACGGTCTGGACATCGACAAGATCGTTTTTGCCCCGGACGGGGAAACCTACACGGTCGCCCTGCTCGAAGCCGGCGTGCTGCCGAAGTCACCGCCGCCGATGCCGGTGTTTACGGTGGCCGTGGAGCAAGTGCGGCAAGTGATCGATGGCTTCGGGGCATCGAGCGCGTGGAATCCGACGACGTTTTCGGATGCGTTGAGCGATCAGTTTTTTTCGCCCACAAACGGGATCGGTCTCTCGTTGCTGCGGGTGCGAATCGCGCCGGATGGCACGACGGTCGAGACGGGCACGGCGCGAAAGGCCATCGCGCGCGGGGCCAAGGTTTGGGCGACGCCGTGGTCGCCGCCGGCGGCGTGGAAGAGCAACAACGATACGTCGAACGGAGGCACCTTGTTGCCTGAGCGTCGGGCGGATTGGGCGGCGAGGCTGGCCGATTTTGCGGTGAACATGCAG
Source organism: uncultured Akkermansia sp. (assembly GCA_964400455.1). Taxonomy (GTDB): domain Bacteria; phylum Verrucomicrobiota; class Verrucomicrobiia; order Opitutales; family Opitutaceae; genus IMCC26134_A. Next base: position 28,635 of record CAYNUW010000007.1, read on the forward strand.
GCGGCGGGGGTGCCGATCCTGGCGATTTCGGCGCAGAATGAGCCGAACTACACGGCGACGTGGGAGAGTTGCATCTGGACGCCGGCGCAGATCACTGCGTTTATTCGCGATTATCTCGGACCGGCGTTGGTGGAGCGTGGCGTGGCCACGCGGGTTCTGGCGGCCGAGCCGATAGGATGGACCTTTCTGGCTGACTACGGAGACGCGTTGCTCGGGGATGCGGCGGCGCGGCCCTTCATCTCGCACATCGCCACGCATCAATACACGGGAGTGCCCTTCCCCTACCCGGCGGCGGCGGCGCATGGGAAGGCGCTTTGGCAAACGGAGTTTTCGGATTCGGCGGCGGAGAGTGATCCGGGCATGGACTCGGCCCTGCGGGTGGCGGAGACGATCCATGATTTTTTCACGGTGGCGGAGGGCAACGCGTGGCACTACTGGTGGCTGGTCGAAGGCAACAATACCGCCACGACCGGAGCACTGACCGAATTTGGCGTGTTGGCGAAGCGCGGTTGGGCGCTGGGCAACTGGTCACGGTTTGTGCGGCCCGGGCATCGGCGGGTGGCAAGTTTTGGATCGGGCCCGACGGTGCGCGCGACGGCGTTTCACTCCGTTGACGGACGTCGCCTGACCGTCGTGGCCGTGAACTCGGGGCTGACCGAGCAGAGTGTGCCGCTGGCCATTTCGGGCGGGCGCGCACCGTCCTTGGCGCGGTGGGAAACCTCGGCAGCGCGTTCTTTGGCCGCGCTGCCGGCGATCCTTCCGGCGGCGGATGGTTCGTTCACCCTCACGTTGCCGCCGCGCAGCGTGACCAGTTTTGTGGCGGATTCGTTTAGCCGGCCACCGACGGCGGTTTTACTTAGCGGGAACGAGGTGGCGGAGAATCAGCCCACCGCAACCTGGGTGGGCAATTTATCGGCGGTCGATCCCGACCCGGGGGATACCTTTACTTACAGTTTGGTGCCGGGGGAGGGTGATATCGACAATGGGGTGTTCGTGATTGTGGGCAACCGACTGTTGATTCGCGGGCCGCTGGACTATGAGGCCGGGGCTACGCGGCGGGTGCGGGTGCGCGCCACCGATGCGTCCGGAGCCAGCATCGAGGCCGCGTTTGTGATTTCTATACTCAACGATCCGGAGGAATACGCCGACTGGTCGGCACAGTGGCCAGTTGGACTGCGTGCTCCGGGCCAGGATGCGAATGGAGACGGGGTGCTCAACTTGCTGGCGTATGCGCTGGGCGATGCGGCGAGAACAACGCTGCGCATAAGCCGGCACGAAGGTGCGTCGATGGTAGAGCTGCATTTGCCAGAAAGTTTGCCCGGCGACGTGACCCTGCGGGTGGAGCACTCATTGGATTTGGCGGTTTGGCAGGAAGTCGCCGCCCGGAGTGAAGCCGGTAGCTGGACGGGAGAGGGGGTGCTCCTCACCTCCGACGGCACGGCGGGTGATGTCGTGGTGACCCTGCCTCTTGCACCGGAGGAGAACCGCGTCTTTTACCGTCTGAGAGTTGAGCTGCGAACCCCGGAGTATCGGTGAGTTCTTCGCGTTTTCGCCCCAGCTTTTTATGCCCCCACATCCTATCATGCAATCATACCGTGTTTTGCGTGCGCTTTGGCTAGCGCCCATGTTTTATGCCGGCCTGGCGGCGGCCGAGTTGCCGGCGGTGAATCATCCCGCCTATGCGCCGTGGAATGAAAATGGACGCATCGCCCACGGACAG
>CAYNUW010000008.1:0-28880 GCA_964400455.1 uncultured Akkermansia sp.
CGTGTGCAAGGAGTTCAATCTCACCACGGTTTATGTGACGCACGATCAGAAGGAGGCGCTCTCGATCGCCGACCGCATGGCGATCCTGGACGGGGGCAACATCCTGCAGGTCGGCTCGCCCGGCGAGGTGTATCGCCGGCCGGTGTGCAAGGTGGTGGCCAACTTTATCGGCGAGACGGATTTGATCGAGGGCGTGCTGGCGGCGCGGCGCGGACGCGAGGCGGAGGTGGACACGCCGCTGGGCCGTTTCGTCGGGTTGATGGGCGATGCGGCGGCGGCGGCGGGGCCGGGTGCGCCAGTCACGATTTGCGTGCGTCCGGAGTGCTGGAATCTGCGCGAGGCGCCCTCCGCCGTGAACAGTGTGGCGGGCCGCATCGGCGAATCGGTCTACCTCGGCGAGGTGGCGCAGCACGCCTTCCTGGCCAAGGCCGGCGGGCGCGAGTTGAAGGTCTATGAGTTGAATCCCCGCCACCTGGCGGCAGCCGGGGCGGGCGAGGAGCTGCACGCCGTCGCCGATCCGCAGGACGTGGTCGTTCTGGAGCGCTGAGCCCGCCATGACACGCAACCTGATCCTTTTCGCCCTCCTGCTGCTGGTGCTCGCGCTGCCCTTTGCGCTGCGACCGGAGGCGGAGCACGGCCCGGCGGCGGACGACACGGTGGTCATCATCTCGCCGCACAACGAGGCGATCCGCCACGAGTTCGACGCCGCCTTCCGTCGCTGGTATCGGGAACGTGAGGGGCGCACGGTGCGGCCGGACTGGCGTCTGATCGGAGGCACCAGCGAGATCAATCGGTATCTGGAAGGCGAATACATCGCCTCCTTTCGCAACCTTTGGGAGCGCGAGCTGGGGCGGCCGTGGAGCGCGGCGGTGCAGGCGGGCTTCGCCGACGGGCGGCTGCCGGCCGACGCGCCGGACGAGGTGAAGGAGGCGCGGGCGACCTTCATGGCCTCGGAGGCGGGTTGCGGGATCGACGTGTTTTTCGGCGGCGGGTCCTATGATTTTACGGTGCAGGCGCGAGCGGGACGGCTGGTGCCGCTGCGCGGGCCGGACGAGCCCCGGCCGGACTGGATGGACGAGGCGGTGTTGCCGATCCGGCACGCGGGCGACGATTTTCGCGACGCCGAAGGACGCTGGGTGGGCGCGGTGTTGAGCTCCTTTGGCATCGTCTACAATCGCCCCGCGCTGGAGCGACTGGGGGTGCCTTCCCCGCAGGGTTGGGCGGATCTGGCCGATGCCCGGCTGGCCGGGCAGGTGGCGCTGGCCGACCCGACCAAGAGCGGGTCGATGAACAAGGCCTTTGAAAACGTGATCCAGGAGCGGATCCACGAGGTGGTGCGCGAGCGGCTGGCCACGGTGCGTTTTGCCAGCGAGGAGGCTCGGGCGGCGGCCGAAAAGGCGGCGGTGGCGGAGGGGTGGACGGAGGGTTTGCGGCTGTTGCAGGCCATCTCGGCGAATGCGCGTTATTTCACCGACAGCGCCCAAAAAGTGCCGATCGACGTGGCGTCGGGCAACTGCGCGGCGGGCATGTGCATCGATTTTTACGGGCGCCAGCAGGTGGAGGCGCTGTCGCGCCGGGCGGGCAGCGACCGGGTGGGCTTTCGCGCGCCGCCGGGGGGCACGATGTTTTCGGTGGATCCGGTGGGGGTGCTGCGCGGCGCGCCCAATCCGCGGGCGGCGCGGGCGTTTGTGGATTTCGTTTTGTCGCCGGAGGGGCAGCGGTTGTGGAACCAGCGGCCGGGCACGCCGGGCGGGCCGGAGCGCTACGCCCTGCGGCGGCTGCCGGTGCGGCGCGATGCGTATGCGCCGGAGCAGGAGGCGCTGCGCAGTGATCCGGGCGAGAATCCTTACGCGATCGAGGAGCCGCTGGTCTATCGTCCGGAGTGGACGGCGGGGCTCTTCGGCGAGCTGCGTTTCATCCTGAGGGTGATGTGTCTGGATGCGCATCCGGAGCTGCGGGCGGCGTGGGCGGAGCTGGCGCGGGCGGGTTTCCCGCCGGAGGCGACGGCGGCCTTGCGCGATGTGTCGGCGGTGGACTACGCGGCGGCGGCGGGGCCGATCAAGGCGGCGTTGCGGGCCAAGGACAAAACCGAGGAGCTGCGGCTGGCGCGTGAGCTGGGCGCTTTGTTTCGCGAGAACTACCGGCGGGCGGCGGAGCTGGCGCGGGCCGGGCGGTGAGCCCGTGGGCGGGCGTTGGCGCAGGGGGTATGTGCAGTCGAGTCGGAGGTGGCTCACGCAAAGACGCGAAGACGCAAAGGTCGGCGCGGCGGGCGGGTGGGTGGCAACTTTGCGCCTTGGCGTCTTGAGCGAAGCGAGCGTGAGGCTCCGGATTGGAGTTGGGCAGGTGGGGCTCGGGTCTACTTGGCGGCGGACAGGAGTTTGGCGGCCTGTTCGGGGCTGAGGGCGGTGTTGGCTTCGAGCCAAGCGCGGGCGCCGGCTTGGTCGGCGGCGAGCCATTCGCGGACGTGATTCTCGAGGGTGCGGGTGCGGAGTTTTTCGTCGCGGATGCGGGCGTAGAGGTCGGCGGTCTCGGCCCGGGGCGCGCGGTTTTGCCAGGTGCCGGCCAGGCTGGCCATGATCTGGTCGGTGAAATGCTGGTGGTGGGGTTGGTCGGGTTTGCCCAGGGCGAACTCTTCCGCCCAGGCGACGGCGGCGGCGGGGTCCTGGCGGGCCCAGGCATAAACGAGTTCTTGGCGCGGGTAGATGCCGCTGCCGGACTGTTCGGTGGCCCAGCGGAGGGCGGCGCCCGGGTCTTTTTGGCCCCAGGCTTCGAGGATGGGGGCGACCGCGGCTTGGCGAGCGCGTGGATCTTGCAGGGCGTTCCATTCGGCCAGGGCGAGTTCGGGCTCTTCGCGGGCGATGTCGGCGAGGAGCACGCCCTGGACCTGGAGCGCGGCGTTGCGCACGCCGGGGTCGGTTTGCTGGCCGATCCAGTCGAGGGCGGCGGAGGGGTTGATCTTGGCCCAGGCGCTCAGCAGGCGGCCGATGTTTTGATTACGGTTTTTGCTGGCAGGCTGGGCGAGGGCGAAGGGCAGGGTTTTTTCGGGGTTGTCGGTATAGTGCCGTTCGCCGAGTCGGGTGAGCACGTCGGCGCGCAATTCGGAGTCGCCCAGGCTGTCGAGCCACGCGAGGGTTTCGGTCGGGTGGTCGGTGCCCCGGGAGAAGAGTAGGTTGGCGAGCATCTCGGGGCGATCGGGCAAGCCAGGCAGGGAGGCGATGGCGGAGCTCAGGGCGTGGATCTCGTCGGGATTTTGGGCGAGGCTGCCGACCCAGTGGCCCAACATGCCGCTGTGTTGGCGGGGCTGGGCGACGAGCCATTCGAGGGCGGCGCGCGGGTCTTGTTTGGCCCAGGCGGCGAGGGTGTCCCGCATTTGATAAAAGCCTTCGCCATTTTTCCAGGTGGCGGCGGCGTGAGCGCGCACGGCGGCGGCGGGGTCGGCTTTGGCCAGCTGTTTGAGCAGGGCGGGCATGACGGCGTCGCGGAAGTCGGGGGCAAGGCCTTCGACGAGGCTGCGGGCATGGGCGAGGTCGGCTTCGGCGAGGGTGCTGAGGGCGAGGCCGGCGAGTTGGTGAGCGGCCGGGCTGGAGGGCAGGCCGCAGGCCCAGGCGGAGGCGGCGGCGGGGTCGCGGTTGGCCCAGGCGTTGAGGGCGGAGCGGGCGAGGCTTGTTGCGCCATCACCGGCGGCGTGGGCCCAGCGGGTGGCGGCCTCGGGGTCGGTCTCGGTCCAGATGGTGAAGGCGAGGCTGCGCAGGCGAGCTTCGTCGCCTTCGGGTTTGGCGTCGAAGGTGGCGAGCAGGCGGGGCAGGTCTCGTGGGGCGAGGCGGGCGAGGAGGACGCGCAGGGTGTCGGCGCGGACGGGATAGGGCAGTGCGGAGCCGTCGGGAGCGCGTTGGGCGCGCCAGGTGGCGATGGCGGTTCCGGCGGCGTCGGGGGCGAGGGGAGGCGGGGTGGCGGAGGTCGACCAATCCCAGCGGGCGAGGTGGGTCGGGCTGGAATCGTGGGCCTGGGCGGAGGAGCCGGCGGGTGAGTGGCGCAGGAAGGCGGTGGCGGCGCCGCCGGCGAGGGCCCCGACGGCGAAGCAGAGCGGAAGGGTGAGTGAGGCGGGGCGGGTCATGGGGCTCAGGTGTCGGGGTCGTGATCAACGAGCAGTTTGGCGGCGACCTCGTCGGAGAGCACGTCGTGGGTCTCGATCCAGTCGCGGGCGGCGGCGTAGTCGCGGCGCAGCCAGTTGTTCAGCACGTTGGGCAGCACGGTTTCGCGGAGTTGGGGGTCCTCGAGGGTGGCGATGAGATCGGCGCGACGGGCAGTGGAGAGCGGATTGGCGAGGGGCGGGCCGTCGTCGTTGGCAAAGAAGTGGTCGTTGGCGAGACTGTTGAGCGCGATCAAACGCTGGTTTTGGTTGGGTAAGGCGGAGGCCCAGCGCATGAAGCCCTCGGGATCGGTGGCGGTGTAGTTTCGGGCGATGGCACCGATGGTCTGCCAGTCTGGTTGGGAGCGGGGCGCGTCGGTGATTTGGGTGGTGAACCAGCGGGCGGCGGCGGCGGGATCGGTGCGCGACCAGCCGGTCGCGATGGAGCTGAGCAGGGCGTTGCGGTCCTCGCCGGCGGGCAGGGTTTGCCAGCGGGCCACGGCGGCGGCGGGATCGGTGGTGGCGAGGTGGGCGATGACGGCACGTTGGGCGCGCTCGGCGGCGCGGGTAAAGTCGGGGCCGTTTTGTTTTTCGAGCCAGGCGAGGGCGGCGTCGGGATCGCGTCTGGCCCAGTTTTCGACGTAGTGGCCGAGGCGTTGTTCACGTTGCTCGGCCGAGCCGAGGAGGCGGACGGCGGCGAGGAAGTCGTCGGATTTGAGAGAACCGGAGTCGAGCAGGTTGCCCACCAGGTCGGAGCGATGTTCGGCGTTTTCGAGGCCCTTGATCCAGGCGATCGCTTCGGCTGGTTTTTCCTGGCTCCAGCCCTGCATGAGCTGACGCAGGGTGCCGAATTGACCGGGCAGATCTGGATGGGCGAGCAGGCGGGTGGCGAAGGTGCGGGCGAGCTCGGGATCGCGGCCGATTTGCCAGCTGACTTGATTAAGGAGGGAAGCGCCTTGGCGCTCGTCGTCCCGGGGGGCGGCGAGCATCCAGGCAAAGGCGGCGTCGCCGTCGCTTTTCAGCCATTTCATCCAAGCCTGAGATAAGCTCCAATCCATACGGCCGCGCTGGATCATTTCGTGGCCGAGGGTCTGGACGGCGGTGGCGGGATTTTTCTCGGACCAGGCGCGGAAAATGCCCTCGCGGGCGGCGGCGTAGCCTTCCTCGCCGAGGGCGCGGGCGAGGGTGAGGGCGCGGGCAGGGTCGCGCCCGGCAAGACGGCGGAGGAGGTCGCCGGCCAGAGCCTTGGCGGTTTCGGCGGGCAGGGTGGCGCTCCACGCGTAGGCGGCTTCGAAGTCGAGGTCGGCCCAGGCTGCGGCGGCGAGCGAGAGGTAACGGTCGCGGGCGGGTTGATTGATGGCTTCGCCGGGCACGATGGTGGCGGCCCAGCGGGCGGCGGCGGGGGCGTCGCGCTCGGTCCAGACCTCAAAGGCCAGGCGACGCAGGTGAGCCTCGGCTCCGCCGACGCGGTTGGCCAGGGTGGCGAAGAGGGGATCGAAGCTGGAGTCCGGGAGGAGGTTGAGCAGGGCGCGGAGGCGGACGGCGCGTTCGTCGATGGCCGGGCGCGGTGTTTGGTCCGGCAAAACGGGCAGGGCGAGGTAGGCGGCGAGGGCGGCCTCGGCGTCGGCGGTGCTCAGGCGGGGGGGAAGTTCAAGGTTGCTTGCGGGAGAGGCGGTCGAGGGGGATGGCGCAGCCGTGGCGGTGGAGGTGGTCGGGGGCGGCTGGGTTTCCGTTTCGGCGGGGCCGGGAGTTATCAGGACGGCGGCACCGGCTCCGAGGGCAAGGCCGAGCGCGAGGGCCGCCAACGGGCGGACGCGAGAGGAGGGGAGGTTCACGGCTAAGCGAGGGGGTGGGAGGGGTAAACGGGAACGACGAGGCAAGTATGTTGCGCAGAGGTGCTGGGTGGAAGCGCAAATATGCTGCCGCTTTTGCGGAATGCGGGGTTGACGGGTTGCGTCGGGACGCGGGTCAGGCCGGACGGCGGAGCCAGCCGGTGCCGGGGGCGAAGAGCAGGGCGGCGACGAAGGCGGCGGCTTGGGCGAGCACGATGCAGGCGGCGGTGGAGGCGTCGGCGTGGAAACTCACGATCACACCCAGCCAGGTGGAGGCGACGGCGAGGGCGGCGGAGACGGCGAGCATACGGTCGAAGCGTTTGGTGAGTAAAAAGGCGGTCGCGCCGGGGGTGACGAGCAGGGCGATGACGAGGAGCACGCCGGCGGCCTGGAGGGCGGCGACGATGGCGAGGGCGACGAGCACGAGCAGGGCGGTGTCGAGCGTGGCGACCGGAAAACCCAGGGCGCGGGCTTGGGCGGGATCGAAGGCGACGAGCAGGAGGGTGCGGCGCGCGGCGAGCACGGCGGCCAGCACCAGCAGGGAAAGCACGATGGTCTGGCGAAAGGCCGAGTTTTCGATGCCGAGGAGGTTGCCGAAAAGCACGTGGTCGAGGTGGAGCTCGGAGGGGGTTTTGAGGTGCAGGACGAGGCCGAGGGCAAAGAGACCGGTGAAGACGACACCGAGCACGGTGTCCTCCTTTACCCGGGTGTGGCGTTTGATCCAGCCGGTGGCGGCGGAGCAGAGCAGGCCGCTGGCGAAGGCGCCGGCGGCGAGGGGCAGGCCGGCGGCGTAGGCGAGCACGATGCCGGGCAGGACGGCGTGGGCGACGGCGTCGCCGAGCAGGGACCAGCCCCGCAGCACCAGGAAACAGGAGAGGACCCCGCAGGTGGCGGCGGCGAGGGTGCCGACGAGCAGGGCGCGCAGCATAAAGTCGTGGCGCAGGGGCTCGAAGAGAGTGGCGAAAAGGTCGCTCATGGCCGCGGGTCAGGGTGTGGTGGTGGTGGCGATCAGGCAGAGGCGGCGGCGGGCGCGGCGGTCGGCGATCAGGCCGTGGCGGGGGGCGAAGACGAAGACGGCGAGGAAGACCAAGGTCTGGAGGACGACGATGCAGCCGCCGGTCGCGCCATCGAGGAAGTAGCTGGCGTAGGCGCCGAGGAAGGCGGTTACGGCGCCGATGCCGCCGCCGAGCCACAACATGCGGCCGAAGCGGTCGGTGAGCAGGTAGGCGGTGGCGCCGGGCGTGATGAGCATGGCGGTGACGAGCACGGCGCCGACGGCCTGCAGGGCGGCGACGGTGACGCCGGAGAGCAGGAGCAAGAGGAGGAGTTGCAGGCGGCGGGCAGGCAGCCCGAGGGCGCGGGCCTGGCCGGGGTCGAACGTGACCAGGCGCAGGTCGCGCCATTTGAGCAGGACAACGAGCAGGCAGACGGCGGCGACGGCCACGAGCTGGCGCAGGTCGTCGGGTTCGATGGCGAGCAGGTTGCCGAAGAGGATGGATTTGAGGTCGAGGCTGGCGGGGTAGAGGGAGATGAGCAGCAGGCCGAAGGCGAAGAAGGTGGTGAAAACGACGCCGATCACGGCGTCCTCGCGCACGGGGGTGCGGACCTTGATCGCGGCCATGGCCCCGGCGGCGAGCAGCCCGCTGATGAAAGCGCCGAGGGCAAAGGGCAGGCCGAGCAGGTGGGCGATGGCGACGCCGGGCACCACGGCGTGGGAGAGGGCGTCGCCGAGCAGCGACCAGCCCCGCAAGGTCACGAAGCCGGAGAGCACGCCGCAGACCCCTCCGACCAGGGCGCCGACCCAGAGGGCGGACAGCATGTAGTCGTAGGAGAAAGGTTCGAGCAGCGGGGACATGCGGGCTGGGGGCGGATGAGGAGAGTGGAATGACCAATGACCAATGACCAATGTCCAATGACCGGTGACGAGGGGTGATGGGGTTATGGGGTGGGTTTGGAGGCCTCGCGTTCGGCGACGAGTTTTTCGTGGGCGGCGCGGTCGAGGTATTCGAGGTGGCCGTCGCGTCCGAGCACGAGGGGGCGTTCGTCGTCGGTGAGCACGGTGACCTGGCGACCGTCGTGGGATTCGACGGTGGAGCGGGAGAGGTCGAAGTGGCGGAGGGCGCCGCCGAAGGCGCGGGAGAGGTTGGCGGCGGTGAAGACCTCGGAGGTGGGGCCGCAGGCGAGCACGGTGCGGTTGATGAGCACGACGCGGTCGCAGAATTCGGGCACGGAGCCGAGGTTGTGGGTGGAGACGAGGACGAGGCGGCCTTCGGCGCGCAGCTCGCGGAGCAGGGCGACGATGGCCTCCTCGGTTTTCACGTCGACGCCGGTGAAGGGCTCGTCGAGCAGGATGACGCGGCTCTCCTGGGCGAGGGCGCGGGCGACGAAGACGCGTTTTTTTTGTCCGCCGGAGAGTTCGCCGATCTGGCGATGGCGGAGGTCGGCGAGGCCGACGCGGGCGAGGGCGGCGGCGACGGCGGCGCGGTCGGCGGGACGCGGGATGCGGAGGAAATTCATGCGCCCGTAGCGGCCCATCAGGACGACGTCCTCGACGCTGACGGGGAAGGTCCAGTCGACCTCCTCGGCCTGGGGCACGTAGGCGACCCAGCCCTTTTTCTGGGCCTCGGCGACGGGGCGGCCGGAGATCTCGACCCGGCCGGCGGAAGGGCGCACGAAGCCCATCAGGGCCTTGAAGAGGGTGGATTTGCCGGAGCCGTTGACTCCGACGAGGGCGCAGATGGTGCCGCCGGGCAGGGCGAAGGAGGCGTCGCGCAGGGCGAGGTGACCGTTGGGGTAGGCGACGGAGACGCCGCGGGCGGCGAGTTCGAGCGGGGCGTCGGCGGGGGCGCTCATTTCAGGTCCTCGCCGAGGAAGCCGCGCACGATGGTGGCGGCGTTGGCTTCGAGGAGGGCGAGGTAGGTGGGGGCGGGGCCATCGGCGGCGGTGAGGGAGTCGACGTAGAGCACGCCGCCGTAGCGGGCGCCGGTCTCGCGGGCCACCTGGCGGGCGGCGGCGGGGCGGACGGTGCTCTCGCTGAAGACGACGGGCAGGCCGCGTTCGCGGACGCGATCGATCACGGCGCGGATCTGGCGCGGGGTGCCCTGGGCGTCGGCGTTGATGGGCCAGAGGTAGAGTTCGCCGAAGCCGTAGTCGCGACACCAATACGAGAAGGCGCCCTCGCTGGTGACGAGCACGCGGCGGTCGGCGGGCACGCGGGCGAGGCGTTCACGCAGGGTCTGGTCGAGGTCGCGGATGCGGCGGCCGTAGGCCTCGGCGTTGGCGGCGTAGGCGGCGGCGTTGGCGGGGTCGTGGCGGGCGAGGGCGGCGCGGATGTTCTCGACGTAGCGCAGGGCGTTGGGGGCGGACATCCAGGCGTGTGGGTTGGGTTTGCCGGAGTAGGGGCCCTCGCCGATGGGCATGGGCTCGATGCCCTCGGTGAGCACGACGGCGGGCACGGAGTCGAGATTGGCGAAGAATTTTTCGAACCAGGCCTCGAGATTGAGGCCGTTCCAGAGGATGAGGTCGGCGCGGGAGGCGCGCACGATGTCTTGCGGGGTGGGTTCGTAGCCGTGGATCTCGGAGCCCGGTTTGGTGAGGGAGGAGACGTCGGCGAGGCCGCCGGCGACCTCGTTGGCCATGTCGGCGAGGATGGTGAAGGTGGTGACGACCTGGAGGCGGTCGGCGGCGCGGGCGGGGAGGGCGGCGGCAGTCACGGTCGCCAGCAGCACAATGAGCGGACGGAGGAGACGGAGAGATAGACGCATGGTAGAAAATTAGGTTTACCTAATATTCATTGCCAAGGCAAATCGTGCGTCAAGTGGGGGAGTCAGGATTTCGTGAAACGATAGTTTAAGCTGCGGCCTTTCTCGGAACTCAGAGATTGGGCACTATGCTCTTTGCAAATCGTAAATCATTACCCCACCAACCACCACCCCAAGTGCCGCTTAGGCAACGGCGTGATGTTCTGGTCGTCATTGGGTCGATCCTGCAGGACTTTATGTTTGATAAGTTAACAAGTCGGACTTTGCAGTGGGATTAACGCTCCGTTGGGGCTGGCTGCCTAGTAAAGCTGTGTTTGAGCGAGAGGAGGCCCATGCCACCAAGCACAACGCAGGTCCAACCCGCTTCCCTGCTTGGACCGGCGCGCGAGGTCGGAATTTCGCTCTGACGGTGTAGCGCGCCCTTTTCGCCCGACTCCCGGTCGGCCGCCCGGCCGAAAGATAAATTCTGCACATCGCGCCACCTCATTGGTCGCCCGGGTAGGCGCTAGGTTTCGCCTGAGGAATATAGGTTGAATTTGCTACATGGTAGAACTTGTGCAGAGAATGTAAAATCACGCCCTGCGGTGGTCCCATATGCCTACACTTAGCCAACTAACTCGTTTAGGACTTTTTTTGACGTTCAACGCCGCACTAGGCGTCTTCACAGCTGCGCCCGCGCAGGATCGCACCGTGATTTTCGACGTATCGTCCAGCGGTGTTTCCAAAGCGATTACCGATTGGGGCCTTGATACCGCCTGGCCTAGCCCAGACAACATGCGCCGGGGCATCGTTTACATGGGCGCAGATCAGGTGGACCTTGTGCGAGTGTCGTTTCCGGTTAACGCACCGCTGGTCAACGGGGAACTTGCGCCGGCCCAATTGGCGGTATTAGCCAACAGAATCAGCATCGCGAATCTGGCCGGAGTTAACAAACCCGTCTCGATGACGCCTGACACCGAGGCGGGCGTGGACCCCTGGTTTAAAAATGGCGGGCAAGTCATCCCTTCCAACTGGGTGAAGGCGATGGAAGCCACCCAACGCGCTCTAAAAGCCCAGGGTAAAAATCTAATTTCCGCCGCCCCTTTTAACGAGCCCGATTATGCCGTCTGGAACCAAGGCACGATCGCTAATCTCTACGATATTCTCGGTCTTCTTCAGGCCAGCCCCGAGTTCACCGGAGTCGCCCTAGCCGGCCCGAGCACCTTGAGCTGCGACGACGCCGCCACCTGGTATAACCCCATCAAAGACCGCGTCACCGAGGGCACGACCCATCAACTGGCCGGCAGTTTCGATAGTTATGCCGCCTTTTTCCAAGACGTGCGCGCGAGCGGCGACCGTGCCGTGAACGAGGAGATGCACAATGTGGTCGAGGCCATCGTCGGCGCGGAGTATGGAGTGCAAACCGGCGTGTGGTGGGGCAGCGCCGAGCTCACGCGGGGAAGCTTTGTCAAAGCCAACCAGGGACAGCGCCTGGCCTACGCCGAACATCGACCGAACTGGACCGCCGCCGCCGTCTATCGATCGCCTGACGGTTCGGTTCAGGCTTTTGTCGGCGCCTCCGAGCGCCAAGCCGTGACGACGACCTACCGCTTCGTTTCCAAGGATCGAGCGGTTTTCTATGACGGCCACGGTCCGCAGCGCGCTTACACCGTGACGATACCCGGCGGCAATGGTTACTGGGTGGACCAGCCGAACGCGGAAAAGTTGATCAACATCACTTGGGGTGCAGACGTGCAACCCGCGATCAACGGCCGCTATGTGCTCGTAAATCGCAACAGCGGAAGGGTGCTGGAAGTGGCCGGCGCGAGCACGGGAAGCGGCGCGAACCTCCGGCAAAACGCCTACGCCGGCTTCACCGCGAACCATCAGCATTGGGACATCGTGCCTCTCGATTCCCGATCCGGTGGGGATTACAGCTACTTCACCATCAGGGCCGTCCACAGCGGCAAGGCAGCGGATCTGGACGGCTGGTCCCATGTCGACGGGGCCAACATCATCCAGTGGGATGCGGCCAACGAGGAGAACCAGCAGTGGTTTTTCGAATACGTGGGCGACGGCTGGTTTACCATACGCAATCGTTGGAGCGGCAAGTGTCTCGACGTTGCTTCTTCTTCGACTGCGAACGGAGCCAACGTGCAACAGTGGACCACCCTGCAAGGCCTCAACCAGCAGTGGCGCCTAATCCCGGTCGGCGCGGCCGTCGAATTCGTCGCGCCCGCCGCGCCGACTGGGCTCGTCGCCACCGCCAACGCCGTCTCTGTCGCGCTCGCCTGGAACCCAAGTCCCGCCGTCGATCTCGCTGGCTACAATGTGCTCAGGGCCGACGATCCCGCCGGCCCGTGGTCCATCGTCGCGCGCGGCCTCACCACGACCGCGTTCACGGACAACAGCGCACATCAGCCGCGTGCCTATCATTACGTCGTCCAAGCTGCCGACCGCTCGCTGAATCGTTCCCCCCACTCCGCGCCGGTCAACGCCACCCCGAGTGCTGCGCCCACGCTGGTCGCGCACCTGGCCTTCGAAGGCAACGCACTCGACGGCTCGCGCCACTCCAACCACGCCGAGCTCGCCGGCACCGTCGCCTACGGAGGCGCCCGCGTCGGCGCGGGCGCGCTCACCCTCAATGGCGTGGACTCCTTCGTTCATCTGCCGGCCGATGTAGTCGCCTCGGATCAACTCACCGTCGCCGCGTGGCTTTACTGGAACGGTGGCGCCCCGTGGCAACCCGTCTTCGAGTTCGGAAACGACGCAGGCCAATACATCATCCTAACACCCGACGCTTCTGGCGATGGTATGTATTTCGCAATCAGCAACGGCGAGGCCGAGCAGGTGCTTACCGCCGACGCCCTGCCAACCGGGCAGTGGGTCCATGTGGCCGTTACCTTAGGCGCGGGTGCATCCCGACTCTACGTCAACGGCACTCAGGTCGCGTCCTCGTCTACGCTTACCATAAAGCCGTCGGATTTAAAACCGGTGGTCAATTACATCGGCAAATCGCAGTTCCCCGTCCCGCTTTTCAACGGCCGCATCGACGACTTTCGTGTCTACAATCACGCGCTAAGCGCCGTTGATGTAGCCAGCTTGGTCGCCGGCGTGCCTGCCGCGCCAACCGGATTGAGCACGCTGGCCGGTCCCGAGCAAGTCGCACTCACGTGGAGCGCCGTGCCAAACGCCACGAGCTACACGGTCAAAGTCGCCACGTCCGTCGGCGGACCCTACACCCTGCTGGCTGGCGACCTGACCACGACGGTGTTTACCCACACCGGTCTGACTTACGGGGTCAGCTATTTCTACACCGTGGAGGCCTCCAATTTCGCCGGGTCTGGCGCGACGAGTGCGTCTACCAGCGCCACGCCGCAGTCGGCGCTCATCAGCGATGCGGAACGTGAGTCGGTGCGTGTGGAGGTATCCCGACAAGCGAACGGCGGCACGGTCGCAACCGTATCCATGTCAGCAAGTGTGCCCGGTCACACCTACCAGCTCCAATACACCGAGGATTTGCTGGGTGTATGGACCGATGTCAGCGCGCCTCGTTTGGGGGACGGTGCTGGATTCACCGAGACGCACCCGGAGATGCCAGCTGCACCGCGCGCCTTTTATCGGGTGCTCATTCGCCGTTGAGACCTGTCAAAGATGATCAGGTGGAGGTAAAAACCGGGGAAATTCTTTAGAATTAAATAGTTTATGTAGATAAAGTTGGATCCGATAGGAGTCGCGATACACTTGGCACGATTTACTGAACGTCTCCCGATCGCGTCGCCGTTTGCGCCCGCTCCTGTCCGCTTTACGGACACTCCTGTGGCGGGGATGTGTGGATTTCCGCCTGCGGCGATGCGTGATCCGTGCTTTCACAACCCGCCGCCCCATCTGCTGCGGGCGCGACTTGGTTTAGGTAACTACATAATTTTTAAATTTTTGAGATATATTTTCCGGGGATACGGCCGAATTTGGTTTCAGTTGTGTCCTGATCGGGCCTTTTGCCGCTTTGCAAAACTTCCTCGTGGGTAAAATTGGCCGGGGAACCGGCGGGCTGGAGCGACGTCGAAGTGGTATCTGCCGCCGTAGGAAATTTTGATGGGGTTTTGCGGGGATCACGCGGTGGTTTTGGGTGGCATCGCGGGGCAAAATCGGGGAAACCACTTGCGCTTAACCCCTCTGTTTCTTTTAATTCTAGGTAACTTAACCAACATACTAAACATGGCCCGCATCTACAACAGCATCACCGAGACGATCGGCAACACCCCCTTGGTGCGTTTGCAGCGCACTGCCGCCGCGCATGGCGCCAAGGCTGACATCCTGCTCAAGCTGGAGTTCTTCAACCCGCTTTCGAGCGTGAAGGACCGCATCGGCAACGCGATGATCGAGGAGGCGCTGAAGTCGGGCCGCATCAATCAGGATACGATCCTGATCGAGCCTACGTCGGGCAACACGGGCATCGCGCTGGCGTTCGTCGCGGCGTCGAAGGGCTTGAAGTTGATTTTGACCATGCCGGAGACGATGTCGCTGGAGCGCCGCAAGCTGCTGAAGGTGCTCGGGGCGAAGTTGGTTTTGACCGAGGGCGCGAAGGGCATGAAGGGGGCGATCGCCAAGGCGGAGGAACTGAACGCGAAGATCCCAAACAGCGTGATTTTGCAGCAGTTCGCCAATCCCGACAATCCGGCGGTGCATCGTCGCACCACGGCGGAGGAGATTTGGAAAGACACCGACGGCAAGGTCGACATCCTGGTCTCGGGCGTGGGCACGGGCGGCACGATCACCGGCGTCGGCGAGGTGCTCAAGCAGCGCAAGCCCGGGGTGAAGATCGTGGCGGTGGAGCCGGCCGGCTCGCCGGTGCTGGCGGGTGGTCAACCCGGTCCGCACAAGATTCAGGGCATCGGCGCGGGCTTCGTGCCGGCGGTTTTGAACACCGGGGTGATCGACGAGATCATCGGCGTGCGCGAGGCGGATTCCGGTCCGATCTCGAAGCAGGTCAGCACGCAGGAAGGCATCCCGCTGGGCATTTCGTCCGGCGCGGCGGTTTGGGCAGCCTTGGAGCTGGCCAAGCGGCCGGAGAACGCTGGCAAGACCATCGTGGTGATCATCGCCTCGTGCGCCGAGCGCTACCTGTCTTCGTGGCTGTTCGCCGATGTGGACGTGGAGAGCGACAACATCGACGCGTTGTTGGGCTCGGCCTGAGCTGGGCGGCAGCCGTTTGAGCGAGCGCGGGGCGAGACGCCCCGCGTGGCCCAAGAGTAGTGGGCCTGCCCCGGACCAGTCGGACTAGTCTTTAGGTTTATCACCGGTTCGCGCCTGAGGGCGCGGCCGGCGTTTTTCGTTTTGGGGGTGTTGGCTGCGGCCGGGTGGTGGCGCCGTCGCGCCAGGCGCCGGAGATGAGGGCGGCGCGGGGGTCGTCGCCGCCGCCGGTCTGGCGGGTGTGGAGGAGGGTGACGAGGAGGTCGGAGGCGGCTTCGCCGGCGAGGTCGTTGTGTTGATCCATGCCAGACCAATCGGCGCAGCCGCGGCGCAGTTCGAGCTGCACGAGGCCGAGGTCACGGGGGGCGAGCAGGCTGGCGGCGGCGAGCCACTCGCGCACGACGGTGTGCAGGGTAAGCACGACGTCGGGGCGGGTTTGTTCGCGCCACGCGAGGAAGCGGGCGGGCTCGCGGCGGGCGGCTTCGACCTGGTGAAAGATGGCGGGTTCGCCGGGGAGGCCGAGAGAGCGGGCGGCGGCCCAGAAGCCGGCGCTGAAGCGGTCATCGACCAGGCGGTCGATGGCGCCCTCGACGACGAGGGCGGGGCGGCGGTAGCCGAGGTGGTGGGCGCGTTCCATGGCCTCCCGCACGAGGGCGTGGTGGTCGACGCAGGCGAAGGGCAGGGTGGGTTCGCGGGTGCGCACGCCGGTGACGACGGCGGGGCGATTTTGCCAGAGCGGGGCGAAGCGCGCAGGCAGGCGGTTTTCGTTCATGAGTCCGACGACGAGGGCGCCGCGGATGCCGCGGGCGCGCAGGATGCGTTCGAGGCGGGGGGCGGTGAGGGCGGGGTCGTGGAGCCAGAATTCGTCAAGGGCGTAGCCGTGACGGGCGGCGCCGCGGCGGCAGCCGGCGACGTAGGCGGGCACGGTGGGGTGGGTGGAGAACGCGCGGGCGTCGGTGTGGGCGTTGAGCAGGGCGAGGGTGCGGCGCGGGCCGGCGGGGTGGGTTTTGCGCAGCTCGGTCATGAGCTCGGCGACGACGGGATTGAGGCGGTAGCCGAGGTTTGCGGCGGCGCGCTCGATGCGTTCGCGGGTGGAAGCGGGGATCTGGGGATCGTGGCGCAGGGCGAGCGACACGGTGTTTTTGGAAACCCCGGTGGCGGCGGCGACGGTGGCCATGGTGACGCGCGGCATGGGGAGGAGGGCAGGGGTGAGGTGGCGGGGGGGCCAGCGAAAAACACGGGCCGGGCCAGGATGACTTAGCGTCGATGCGCGCGGCTTGCTCCCGACGCGCAAGGCGGACAAGGTGGAGCTATCCTTTTTTCCAACATGAGCGTTTTCCGCCAACCCAGTCTCTATTTGATCCTCGCCGCCGCCGCCCTTTGCGGCTGTGTGTCGCGTTCCGGCGCATCCGGTCCGGCGGAGCAGTCTCGGACGGCGTCCAAGGCACCAGAGGTGATAAGGGAGCTGGCTGGAACCGCCTGGGTGCTGAGAGATTTGGATGGCGAGCTGGTCGATGCGGCGGCGGCGGCGGGCGAGCCGACCTGGCCGTCGCTGTTGGTGTCGTTTGGCGCGGATGGGCAAAGTGTGGCGGGACACGGCGGGTTGAATCGCTTTGGCGGCCGTTATTCGCAGGCGGGAGAGTCGCTGCAGTTTGGGCCCTTGGCCATGACGCGCCGGGCCGGGCCGCAGGCCCTGATGGCCTTGGAGCGGCGTTACACGCAGATGTTGTCGCGGGTGGAGGGTTGGCGACAGGAGGGCGCCCGGCTGATTTTGGTGACGCCCGGCTCGAAGCGGGCGGCGGTGTTTGAGCCTGCGCCGGCGGACGAGGTGCGCTGAAGCCCGGAGCGAGGTTTACGGGAGCTCTGGTCAGTAGCGGGGCACGGTGGGGTCCAGGCGTTCGGACCAAGCGTGGATGCCGCCGGCGACGTTGGTGACGCGGGGGTAGCCCTGGGCGCGGAGCCACTCGGTCACGCGCAGGCTGCGGCCGCCATGGTGGCAGTGGATGAGCAGGTGTTTCTCGCGCGGGAGTTCGTCCGAGTCGACATGCTCGGGGATGCGGCGCATGGGGATGAAGGTGGAGCCGGCGATGCGGGCCAGGTCGTGTTCGAAGGGTTCGCGCACGTCGATGAGCGCGGTGTCGTCGGGGCGGGCGGCGAGGAGGTCGCGGGTTTCTTCGACGGTGATTTCGAGGGGCACGGGGTCTGGTTGGGCGGAGCTCATGGCGGCAGACATGGCGCGGGCCGGGCGACGGCGCAACTGTGGCGTTGCGCGCGGTGGGTGGCCGCGTCCTAAAGTAGCGCCGATATGGCCAAATCTAAATCCGTTCGTCCCGTCACTCCCGCTGGTGTGCGCCGCGCCGCCGCTTCCGCTTCGGTTGAACCGCAGCCCTACGTCGTCATCATCGCGGGGGGCAAGGGCGAGCGTTTCTGGCCGCAGAGCCGGGCGGCGCGGCCGAAGCATCTTTTGCCGGTGGTGGGGAAGACGCCCCTGCTGGCGCAGACCCTGCAGCGGGTGAAGGCGGTGGCGCCGGTGAAGAACACGTTTGTGATCACGAGCGCGGCGCAGGCGCGCGAGGTGGCCAAGGTGTGTCGCGGTCTGATCCCGACGGCGAATGTGGTGGTGGAGCCGGCGGGTCGGGACACGGCGGCGGCGGTGGGGTTGGCGGCGGCGATCGTGGGGGCGCGTGATCCGCGCGGCGTGTTCGCGGTGCTTCCGGCCGATCATGTGATTCATGACACGAAGGCCTATCAGGCGGATTTGCGCGCGGCCTTCGCGGCGGCGGGGGCGGCGGAGGTGATGGTGACGATCGGCATACCGCCGACCGAGCCGGCGACGGGGTTTGGTTACATCCAGCGCGGGGAAGAGTGGGGGCGGGTGGGCCAGGCGGCCAAGCCGGTGTATGCGGTGCGACGTTTTGTGGAGAAGCCGAAGCGGGAGGTGGCGGAGGGCTACCTGGCCGGCGGCGATTATGTGTGGAACGCGGGCATGTTTGTCTGGAGTGTGCCGGTGGTGGAGGCGGCCTTCGCGGCGTATGCGCCGGAGCTGGACGCGGGTTTGGCCAAGATTCGGGCGGCGCTTAAGAAGAAGCGTCCGCTGGCGGAGGTTTTGAAGAAGATCTATCCGACCTTGACCAAGATCTCGGTGGACTACGCGTTGCTGGAGAAGTCGACCAACGTGGTGATGGTGCCGGCGTCCTTCGACTGGGACGACGTGGGCGCCTGGCCGGCGGTGGCCAAGCATTTCCAGGCCGACGCGGCGGGCAACGTGACGCGCGGCGAGGTGATCGTGGAGCAGGGCGCGGGCAACTTGGTCTTTGGCGAGGGCAAGCACCTGGTGACCCTGCTCGGGGTGGACGATCTGGTGGTGGTGCATACGCCGGACGCGACGCTGGTGATGCCCAAGGCGCGGGCCCAGGACATCAAGGCGTTGCTGGCCAAGGTGGGGGCGCGCCGCGACGCGGCGAAGCTGCTCTGAGGCGCGCGGGCGGCGCCCGCGCGGGCCGGCTGGCGTCGTCCATTTTCCCCATGCGTTTTCTTGGCATCGATCCGGGCACGCGGCGCATCGGTCTGGCGACCGGCGACGAGCTGGGCGTGGCCACGCCGCTGCCGGCCTTGGTGGAGGCGGACGCGGCGGCGCGACGGGCGGCGCTGGCGGCGGTGGTGCGGGCGCGGCGCATCGACGAGATCGTGCTGGGTTATCCGCTGAACATGGATGGGAGCGCGGGTTTCAAGGCGAAGGAGGCGGAGTCCTTGGCGGAGGAGCTGCGAAAGGAGTTCGGGCTGCCGGTGCACTTGGTGGACGAGCGGCTGACCTCGCAGGTGGCGGAGCGGGGCATGAACCAGAAACAGCTGCGCGAGGTGCGGGCGCGCGGCGTGGTGGATTCGCGGGCGGCGGCGGTTATTTTGCAGGACTATCTGGATCAGCGGTTCCCGCCTGGGCTGGCGGTGCCGCCGGAGGATGTCGGGTAGGGTGGGGTCGGGTTGAGGCGGCGACTTGCCAAGCGGCGGGGGGTGGCCCACCTTGGGTGTTTTATGGAATTTGCCCAACTGCCCACCCGCTACGAAGGTCCCCTGCTACCGCGTCTGAACGACGATGATGACGACGAGGACAAGGAGGATGAAAAAGCCGACGCCGAGGTGAAGAAGAACTCCGCCCCTCTGGCCGCGCGCATCCAGAACAAGTTCATCGAGCAGCGAAAAATTTTTCTCTGGGGGCCGGTGACGGACGCCTCGGCCAAGGACCTGTGCGAGAAGCTGCTTTTTCTGGAAGCGGAGGGACCGGGGAAGGACATCACGTTTTACATCAATACGCCGGGCGGATCGATCACGGCAGGCATGGCGGTTTACGACATCATGCAGATGATCTCCTCGCCGATCACGGTGGTGGTGACGGGCATGGCGGCCTCGATGGGCTCGATCCTGCTGAGCGGAGCGCCCAAGGGGCGGCGGCTGTTGTTCCCGCACTCGCGGGTGATGATCCACCAGCCGCTCATCAGCGGGCGTTTTATCGGTCCGGCGACGGACATCAACATCCAGGCGCGTGAGATGGAAAAGTTGCGCGAGGAGCTGAACGGCATCCTGGCGCGCGCCTCGGGGCAGCCGATGGAGCGAATCAACGCCGACACGGACCGGGACTTTTATCTGAACGCCCAGGAGGCGATCGCCTACGGGCTGGCCGACCGGATCATGGACAAGCTTTGAGCCCGGGTGGTCGCCGCGCACCGGCTTGGCGCGCGGCGATCGCGGTCAAGGCCGTTCAACCGCCGCGCTTGGGGCCCCACTTGCGGTCGTTTTTGATTTCGAGGCGGCGGGTTTCGACCTGGAGGCCGGCGACGGCGGGGTGGCGACGGAGGGCCTTGTAGGCGTCGGGGTGGAAGCGAAAGCCGAGGGCGGAGCTGACCTCGCCGATGAGGCCGACGCGGTCCTCGAAGACGAAGCCGAGCTCCACGCGCGTATCGCCGTTGTGTTTGTCGAGGGTGGCGCGGAGCAGGCGGACGAAGCCGGGGGTCTCGGGGTGGTCGGGGTGGAGCAGGAAGCGGACGACCTTGATGTTGGCGACGGTGTAAGCTTGGAGTGGATACGCCTCCTTGACGTTGATGCGGGGTCCCTCCTGGCCGACGATGATGGTGCCGAGCACGCAGATGAGCGCGCTCTCGGCGAGCGCCGCGCCGTGGGCGGCGAAGGCGTCGGCGAACATGTTGAGGTTGATGGTGGCGGAGCGGGTCTGGAGGGAGAAGGCCATCCAGGGGCGGTTGTCCTTTTTGGAGAGTTTTTTCTGGAGGGAGCCGGCGATGCCGCAGAGGCGAAACTCGGTGCGGTCGTCCTGTTCGAGAAGTTCGCCCACCGGGTAGGTGTCGAGGGCCTCGACCAGGCCGTCGTAGGCGTCGAGGGGGTGGCCGGAGACGTAGAAGCCGAGGAGCTCTTTTTCGAACTGGAGGAGGGTGGAGGCGTTGAAGGGCAGGGTGGTGGTGGGGCCCTTGTTTTTGGCGGCGGGAGCGGGCGTGGACGGGGCCGGGGCGGCGGGCGCGGCGAACATGTCGCCGAGGGCGGCGGAGCCGGCGGTGTCCGCGCGGGCGGCGGCGGGGGCGATGTTCGTATTACGAACATCGGGGTTGGGGCGGTGGTGGCGGAGGGTGGTGTCGAATTCGCGGCGGAGTTGCGCGAGGGGGGGCGGGGGTTGGGGGGCGTCGAGGGCGATGCCGAAGTCGAAGTCGAGGGTGACGGCCTTGGGGGTGTCCTCCACGGGTTTGGCGGCGGCGTCGTTTTTGCGCAGGGCGGGGTATTTGCGCACGAGCTCGGCGAGGGCCTCCAGGTGGGCGTCGATGGCGTGGTAGAGCTCCTCGCGGTCGGCGCCGGAGAAATCGAAGGCGCCGGTGGCGACAAGACATTCCAGGACGCGTTTGTTCAGGGCGCGGCTGTCGACGCGGAGGAGGAAGTCGCGGAAGTCCTTGAAGGGGCCGTTGGCCTCGCGTTCGGCGATGATCTTCTGGCCGGCCTGCTCGCCGACGCCCTTGATGCCGGCGAGGCCGAAGCGGATGACGCCGCCGTCCGACGACGGAATGACCAATGACGAATGACCAATTTCCAATGTAGCGGAGCCGGATGACGGGGTGGCGTTGGTGTGCGCATTCGGCATTGGGCATTGAGCATTCGTCGTTCCGTGCCGGGGACGCTTGGGGAACACGGGGGTGAAGGTCTCGCGGGATTCATTGATGTCAGGCCCCAGCACGGTGATGCCCATGGCCTCGGCCTCGGCGATGAAGTGGGAGACTTTTTCGGCGTTGCCGAGCTCGGCGGTGAGCACGGCGGCCATGAACTGCACCGGGTAGTTGGCTTTCAGGTACGCGGTGTGGTAGGCGACGACGGCGTAGGCGGCGGAGTGGGACTTGTTGAAGCCGTATTGGGCGAATTTGTTGAGCAGGTCGAAGATCTCGTTGGCCTTGGCGGCGGGGATCTGGTGCAGGCGCTCGGCGCCCTCGACGAATTTGACGCGTTCCTTGGCCATGGCGTCGGCGTCTTTTTTACCCATGGCGCGGCGCAGCATGTCGGCGCCGCCGAGGGTGTAGCCGCCGATGACCTTGGCGCACTCCATCACCTGTTCCTGATAGACGATGATGCCGAAGGTCTCCTTGAGGACGGGTTCGAGCAGCGGGTGCGGATAGACGATGGAGGACGGGTCTTTTTTGCCGCGGGCGTAGTCGGGGATGAAGGCCATCGGACCCGGTCGGTAGAGGGCGGAGATGGCGTTGATGTCGTCGATGGTGGAGATGCCGACCTGGCGGGAGGCGCTTTGCATGCCGCCGGACTCGAGTTGGAAGACGCCGATGGTTTTGCCGGCGTTGAGGAGTTCGTAGGTTTTGGGGTCGTCGAGGTCGCGGGAGTCGAGTTCGAAGTCGGGTTTGGCGGTGCGGCGGACGTTTTCGACGGCGTCGGAGATGACGGTGAGGGTCTTGAGGCCGAGGAAGTCCATCTTGAGCAGGCCGAGCTTGCCGACGGCGCCCATGTCGAACTGCACGGTGACGTCGCCTTCCTGGGCGGTGAGGGGGACGAATTCGTCGAGCGGTTGTTCGGTGATGATGATGCCGGCGGCGTGTTTGCCGGTGTTGCGCACCATGCCTTCGAGGACGAGGCCCTGGTCGATGATTTTTTTGGCGACGGGGTTGCGGTCGTATTCGGATTTGAGTTCGGCGGATTTTTTGAGCGAGTCCTCGAGGGAGATGTTGAGCTCGTCGGGGATCATCTTGGCGAGGCGGTCGGCCTCGGCGAAGGGGAGGTCGTGGACGCGGGAGACGTCGCGGACGACCATTTTGGCGCCGAGGGTGCCGTAGGTGATGATGTTGGCCACGCAGTCGCGGCCGTATTTGTCGCGGACGTAGTCGATGACCTCGCCGCGGCGTCTCATGCAGAAGTCGATGTCGAAGTCGGGCGGCGACACGCGTTCGGGGTTGAGGAAGCGTTCGAAGAGGAGGCCGAAGCGGATGGGGTCGATGTCGGTGATGCCGAGGAGGAAGGCGACGAGGCAGCCGGCGCCGGAGCCGCGGCCGGGGCCGACGGGGATCTGGTGTTCGCGGGCCCAGTTGATGAAGTCCCAGACGACGAGGAAGTAGTCGTCGAAGCCGGTGACGTGGATGATGGAGAGTTCGTAGCCGGTGCGGAGGACGAGGAGTTCGTCGGGGGCGAGGCCGGAGTAGTCGGGCGGGGCGGGTTTTTGGCCGGGGGCGAGGTTTTGGAGTTTGGCGAGGCGTTCGGCGACGACGGGGTGGGCGGCGACGGCGTGGTAGTCGTGGCCGTAGCGATGGGCGAGGCCCTTGACGCAGAGGTCGAGGAGGTAGGAGTGGGCGGCGACGCGGTGTTCGGGGGAGCGGGCCTTGATCTCGGGTGGGAGGGGGTAGCGGGGGTAGCGTTCGGAGCCTTTGGGGAAGGGGATTTTGACGTCGCACATCTCGGCGACGAGGCGGGTGTTGGTGAGGGATTCGGGGATCTCGCCGAAGAGGCGGAGCATCTCGTCGGCGGATTTGAGGTAGAAGGAGGACGAGTCGAACCTCATGCGGTTCGTCTCGGCGACCTTGGAGCCGGTCTGGATGCAGAGCAGGGTGTCGTGGGAGGTGGCGTCGGTCTCCTTTACGTAGTGGACGTCGTTGGAGCAGATGGTTTTGAGGCCGTATTTTTCGGCGAGGCGGAGGAGGCCGGGGATGATCTGGCGTTGTTCGCGGATGCCGTGGTCCTGGAGTTCGACGAAGTAGTTTTCGCGGCCGAAGATGTCGACGTAGCGGGCGCAGGCGGCGTCGGCCTCGGCCTCGCGGTGGTGCATGAGGTGCTGGCAGACCTCGGAGGCGAGGCAGCCGGTGAAGCCGATGAGGCCCTTGGCGTATTTGGCGAGGGTGGGGAGGTCGGTGCGGGGTTTGTAGTAGAAGCCCTGTAGGTGGGAATCGGATACGAGTTTGAGCAGGTTTTGGTAGCCGGTGAGGTCCTTGGCGAGGACGCCGAGGTGGAAGTAGCTTTTGCCGTCCTCGGATTTACCGGCTTTTTCGAGGCGGGAGCCGGGTGCGACGTAGAGTTCGCAGCCGACGATGGGCTTGAGGTTGGCGCCTTTGGCGGCGTTGAAGAATTCGATGGCGCCGAACATGTTGCCGTGGTCGGTGAGGGCGACGGCCGGTTGGCCGAGCTCGGTGACGCGCTTCATGAGGCGCTCGATTTTACAGGCGCCGTCGAGCAGGCTGTAGTCGGAATGGACGTGGAGGTGGACGAAATCTGAGGCGGCGATCGACACGGCGAGGATGGTGGAGCGAGGCGGGCGATGCGCCAAGTCTGCGGGTGTTTTTCGGACAATAAAAAACCGACGTCGGCGGGACGTCGGCGGCAGAGTGGAAAGGCGGTGGGCGGGTCGTCAGTTGCAGAGCATCGGCATCGCGAAAGTATCGGAGGCCAGATCGGGGTTGACCACCACTTCGGAGAATTCGACCCGGATGGTGCGGGTGGAGCCGTCTTCGAAGCGATTGACGGTGACGATGCGGGCGGGGAAGCGGAGGCCGCCGGAGCGGATTTCGCCCTCTTCGCGGATTTGGGTGCCGTTGTCGGTTTCGGTCAGCATGAGTCGGCCGGTGGCGACGTCGAAGCTACGGATGAACACGATGTCGGGGCCGTGGATGAAGGCGAGTTTGCGGCAGGCGACCCCGTCGACGTCCACCGGGCCGCGGTCCTCGATGCGCACGCCGCGCTGGTCGTGTCCGCGATAGAAGGCCAGGTTTTCGAAGGTATTGGCGCGGAGGCGTTTGATCTGCTCGATGGGGAGCAGGGTCATTTGCCACGAAGCGGGGTCCCCGGGGGTGGCGACGCGGCTCCAGGCGTCGTAGCCGTCGAGGGCGGTGACCTCGATGCGGGCTTCGCTGGTGGCGGTGATGCGCTGGCGGTCGGGTTTTTGGAAGAGGATTTCGATGGTGGCGGAGCCGGGCAGCGCCTGATCGTTTTCGGTGATCGAGAGGGTGCCGTTCATGCGCAAGGCCTCCACGCTGTCGAGGGCGGCGTCGGGTCCGAGGTAGGCGCGGGCTTTCTCGATCAAGGCGGGGTCGGCCGAGACGGTCAGGGTGCAGGCGAGGAAGGCGAGCGGGTGGACTAAACGGCGGAGTAAGGAGGAGCGCATGAGGTGAACGGACTGGGGCGTGGGAAAGCGTGGAGGGGAGAAGGTTCCGCCGGGTGGCGGGATTACTTACTCCCACTCGATGGTGGCGGGGGGTTTGGAGCTGATGTCGAGGAGGACGCGGGAGACACCGCGCACCTCGTTGGTGATGCGGGAGGAGATTTTGGCGAGCAGTTCGTAGGGGAGGCGGGCCCAGTCGGCGGTCATGGCGTCGCGGCTTTCGACGATGCGGAGGGAGATGACGTCGGCGTAGTTGCGTTCGTCGCCGATGACGCCGACGGATTTGACGGGGAGGTAGACGGCGAAGGACTGCCAGACCTTCCAGTAGTAGCCGGACTTGATCATCTCGTCCTGTAGGATGGCGTCAGCGGCCTTGAGGACGTCGAGTTTGGCCTGGGTGATGTCGCCGGCGACGCGGACGCCGAGGCCGGGGCCGGGGAAGGGTTGGCGCCAGACGACCTCGCGGGGGAGGCCGAGGGCTTCGCCGACGGCGCGGACCTCGTCCTTGAAGAGTTCGCGGAGGGGTTCGAGGAGTTTGAGCTTCATGCGCTCGGGCAGGCCGCCGACGTTGTGGTGGGATTTGATGAGGGCGGCGGGGTTGCCGGCGATGGCGACGGATTCGATGACGTCGGGGTAGAGGGTGCCTTGGGCGAGCCATTTGGCGCCGCCGATGGAGCGGAGGGATTTTTCGAAGACCTCGACGAAGGTGTTGCCGATGATTTTGCGTTTGGCCTCGGGTTCGGAGACGCCTTTGAGGCGTTTGAGGAAGAGTTTGGAGGCGTCGACGACGCGCACGTCGATGTTGAAGTGGTCGGCGTAGAGTTTTTCGACCTGTTCGCGTTCGCCCGCGCGGAGGAGGCCGTTGTCGACGAAGACGCAGGTGAGTTGTTTGCCGATGGCCTTGTGGATGAGGGCGGCGGCGACGGAGCTGTCTACGCCGCCGGAGAGGCCGAGGAGGACGCGTTCCTTGCCGACTTGGGCGCGGATGGTGTCGATCGAGTGTTTGATGTAGTCTTGGGTGGTCCAGTCCTGGGTGGCGCCGCAGATGCCGACGAGGAAGTTGCGGATGACGTCGATGCCGCGTTCGGAGTGGAAGACCTCGGGGTGGAACTGGATGCCGTAGAAGTTGCGCTTCTTGTCCTCGATGACGGCGTATTCGGAGTTTTCGGTGGTGCCGATGGCGGTGTAGCCGGGGGGTAGGGCGACGAGGCGGTCGCCGTGGGAGTTCCAGACCTTGAGTTTTTTGGGCAGGCCCTTGAAGAGGCGGCCGGGTTTTTGGAGGGTGAGCACGCCGTGGCCGTATTCGCGGTGGGTGCTTTTGGAGACCTTGCCGCCGAGGAGGTGGCCTTGGAGTTGGATGCCGTAGCAGATGCCGAGGACGGGCACGCCGAGGTCGAAGAGGGCGCGGTCGGGCATGGGGGCGTCCTTGGCGAAGACGCTGCTGGGGCCGCCGGAGAGGATGATGCCGATGACGCCGTCGGCCTTGAGTTGGGCGGCCGGGGTGCTGTAGTGGTAGATTTTGGACAGCACCTGACACTCACGGATGCGGCGGGCGATGACTTGAGTGTATTGGGAACCGAAATCGAGGACGGCGATGATCTGGGACATGAGTGTAAGGAAGACAGCGAACCGATTGAAACCGGCGGGCCAAGTAAGAACTCCGGTTAGCCGACAATCTTCGTGAATGACGGGCAAACGAGGAGTGCGGGATTTTTGCAGGAAGAGACGGAGTCAGTGGGGTGTGCTCCGAGGTCGACCGGGTGGGGGCGGTGCGTGAATACGGTTTGATTCCAGCGCGGGAGATATAAACCATGGGGGGCTATGTTGATTCATACCGTTATCTTTTGGCTGCGTCCGGAGTTAAGCCCAGCTGAGCGAGAGGCTTTTCTACGGGAAGGTCTGGAGTCTTTGCGACCGATCGAGTCGGTGAGCTCCCTGCACATTGGAAAGCCTGCTCCGGTGGCGGCTCGGCCGGTGGTGGATGCCAGCTACGACTTCGCGCTGACGGCGGTTTTTGAGAATTTGGCGGCCCACGATGCCTATCAGGTTCACCCGCTGCACACGGCGTTTGTGGCGCGGTTTAAGCCGAGTTGGTCGCGCGTGCAGATTTACGACGCGCAGTGACGAGGGGCAGGCCCCGGTTGTGCGGTGGGTGAACGTAGCGGACTACGTTAACGTCGCAGCCGGGGCCACCTGGGCGGGGCGGTTCTGGTCAGGCCTTGAATTGAGAGCTGATTAGCCCGGTCAGGGCGGCGTGTAGGTCGGCGTTTTCGAGTTTCTGCAAAACCTCCTCGAAGAAAGCTGCGACGAGTAGGCGGCGGGTTTCGACCGGATTGATACCGCGCGACTGAAGGTAGAATTCTTGTTCGGCGTCGATGCGAGCGGACGTGCTGCCGTGGGAGCACTTGACGTCGTTGGCTTGGATTTCGAGACCGGGGAGACTGTGGGCCTCGGCGGTATCGGAGAGCATGAGATTGCGGTTCTTTTGGTAGGCGTCGGTTTTTTGTGCGTCTGGTTCGACGATGATGAGGCCGGAGAAGATGGTTTTCGCGGTGTCGAGCAGAGCGTTTTTGTAGAGTAGGTTCGAGGTGGTGTGGGGCGCCACGTGGGTTTGGAGGGTGCGCTGATCGAATTCCTGGGCGGCGGTGGCGATGGTGAGGGCGAGCATCTCGGAGTGTGCGCCCGGGCCGAGGAGTCTCGAGTGTGACTCGTGGCGGGCCTGGCGGCCGCCGAGATGGAGGTTGAGCGAGAGCACGCGGGCGTCGCGTTCCGCGGCTATGCTGTTGACCTGGAAGGCGAGGGTGTTGGTGCTCCAATGCTGGGCGCCGACGTAGGTGAGTTGCGCGCCCTCGGCGGCGTGGAGGTCATTCACGCCGGCGGCGAGCTGGCGCTCGTTGGAGCTGCCTCCGCTGATGAAAAACTCGACCAAGGTGGCTTTGGCCCGTGGACCGAGCACCACGATGGTGTGGGGAAAGGCGGAGACGTTTTCGCCGGTGAGGGTGTGTTGGATGACAAAAGGCAGGGCGACTTCCACGTCGGCGGGAACGTAGAGCAGGGCGCCGGCGGCGGTGAAGGCGGTGTTGAGGGCGACGAACTTTTCCGAACCGAGGCGGGCGGGGTGTTTTTGAAAGTATTGGCAAACCAGGTCGCCGTGTTGCTGGAGGGCTTCGTCGAGGGGGGCGAAGATGACGCCCCTGGCGGCGAGGTCGGCGGGCACGGTGCTGCGGGCGACGAGCTGGCGGTTGGAGAAGACGATTTCAGCCGTCTGGGGGAAGGCGGAGTGATTAGGGATCTGGGACGCGGGATCCTCGGGCAGGCAAAAACCGGAGAGGTCGATGCCCTTGAGGTTGGAGAAGCGCCAGGTTTCGTCGGTGCGGGCGGGCAGGGGCAGTGCGGTGAACTGGTTAAAGGCCGCCTTTTTGGCGTCGAGCCACCAAGCGGGCAGGTAGGCGCGCTGGGAGAGATGGGTGGCGAAGCGGGCGGAGTCGAGGCCGGAGGCGGCTTCTGAAGAGAGTGCGGGAGCGGACATTGTTCTAAGTCAGATTTTATAAACCACGAAGGGCACGAAGATCACGAAGGTCAGAATCAGGCGGCCGTGGTTGAGGCCTTCGTATCCTTCGTGAACTTCGTGGTTGATTTCTTTTGGATCAGCCGACCGAGCCTTCCATTTCGAGGTCGATGAGGCGTTTGAGCTCGACGCTGTATTCCATGGGGAACTGGCGGACGAGGTCGTTGACGAAGCCGTTTACGGCGAGGCTCATGGCCTGGGCCTCGGTGAGGCCGCGCTGCTGCATGTAGAAGATCATGTCCTCGGAGACCTTGGAGACGGAGGCTTCGTGTTGCACGGCGTGGGTGTCGCCGCGAACGACGATGGCGGGGTAGGTGTCGGTGCGGCTGTTCGTATTGATGAGCAGCGCGTCGCACTCGGTATTGTTTTTGCAGCCTTTGAGGTGCTTCGGGATGTGCACCACGCCGCGGTAGGTGGCGCGGCCCTCGCCGACGCTGATCGACTTGGAGACGATCAGAGAGGTGGTGTCGTCGGCGGCGTGGATCATCTTTGCGCCGGTGTCCTGGTGCTGGCCGTCGTTGGCGAGGGCGATGGAGACGACTTCACCGCGGGCGCGTTTGCCCTTCAAGACGACGCCGGGGTATTTCATGGTGAGGCGGCTGCCGATGTTGCAGTCGATCCACTTGACCTCGGCGTCTTCCATGGCGATGGCGCGCTTGGTAACGAGGTTGAAGACGTTGGGCGCCCAGTTTTGGACGGTGATGTATTGGATCTTGGCGCCCTTGAGGGCGACGAGCTCGACCACGGCGGAGTGGAGGGTGGAGGTGGAGAACTTGGGGGC